>JAGTRY010000010.1 GCA_018262235.1 Pseudomonadota bacterium | reverse complement strand
GTCACCGGCGGCGGCGTGTTGGCAGAAACGGATGCCCAATACATCAAGGTCACCACGCCGGCCCAGTTTCTCGCTGCACTCAACAACATCAAGAGCAGCAACAGCAAGCCCTACAAGGTGATCGAGGTCGCCGCCGATCTGGATCTGGGCTACATCGAAGCAGGCGGCGCCACGACGGAAGCCACCTACAGCTTCTTCACCTCGAACGCGACCGCCTTGGTACATCCCACGCTGATTGCTACAGGAGTCAGCCAGATCACGATCCAGTCCTATGACGGACTGACCATCTACTCAAAGACCGGCAACACCATCCGCCACGCCGAATTCAATGTGAAGAACGGCAAGAACCTGATCATCCGCAACCTGAAGTTCGATGAACTCTGGGAGTGGGATGAACTCACCAAAGGCAACTACGACAAGAACGATTGGGACTACATCACCATTGGCGATGCCAGCAGTGCCTCAGGCCGTGTCTGGATAGACCATTGCACGTTCTACAAAGCCTATGACGGCATCGTTGACGTCAAGAAGGGGGCGGGTACCGCTGGCGCGGGTCAAGCCACCAACGGCGTGACAATTTCCTGGAGCGAAATCCTCCCCGGTAGCGGCAATGCGAGCTTCATGCAGGCCCAGTTCGACTACCTGGAAACCAACAAATCCTCGATGACCATGTACAACTACCTGCGCCAGTTCATGAGTCAGACGCAGATCATGGAAGTCGCGAGCTATCAGAAAAAAGGCCATCTGATTGGTGCGAACGATCTGAAGGAACCGACCGGCTATGCCGTCACCCTGCATCACAATTACTACAAGGGTCTGATGGATCGCATGCCGCGCCTGCGTACTGGCGACGTTCAGGTGTTCAACATCTATGCGGATGCGTCTGCCGCCCGCGTAACCAAGAAGTGGTTCGATGCACTGGTTGAGACCAACAAGTCTGGCCTGGCGGCGAAACTCGTCGATAGCGGTCCGACCTATCACTTCGGCATTACCTCCAACGGTTCGATTTCCACCGAAGGTGGCACCATTGAAGTGACCAACAGCGTCTACAAAGGCGTACTGACCCCACTGCGCAACAACCAGAGCGATGTGACGAACAGTGCCTACACCGGCGCCATCCGGGCCTATGGAACCCGTCATGAATTGCTCTCTGGCGATGATGCAGCGTACATGGCCAGCCCGCAGTCGACCTACGTCGACAGCAACAGCGTCACCTGGATGGTCTGGCAAGGCAACAGTGACGACTCCGGCAGTTCACTCGGCCCGACGCAAGCAACCCCGATCACGTTTGCCTGGCACAACGGCACACCGCCGACTCCCGCAACCCTGCATACGGCGACCGAAGTTCCGGCACTCGTAACCAGCTATGCGGGCGCCAGCAAGCTGAGCCTGACCGCTGCACAGTGGATGAACGCCAATAACTGATCCCTGCTTTTCACAACGTAAACGGGCTGCCTGCGGGCAGCCCGTTTTGTTTCACCCCGGCTGCCCATCCACACGCGGGCGCCACAGGATCGGTACGTATTTCCACAGATAGAGTGCAAAACACAGCGCCCATGCCGTTGCGGAAACGTGCAGGCCAGGCATGTAAGCCACCGGCCAGAACAAGCTTGGCAGTACGCGGGCGAGCAGGGCAAGTTGCAGCAACAGATAGCACGCAGTTTCGATTCCCCCGGCCTTGAGTAGACGACCGGTATGGCCCAGTGCGGTACGCGTGATCATGCCCAGAATCAGGCCACTGATCGTCCCTACGGTGAGCACATGCACGGCAAGATTGCTGCCGCCCCAGCCGGCCGCACTCGCCGCCAGGATCAACAGGGCAACGATCAGCCAGCCGTGCGAGACATGCAGGATCCATAACAGCGGCACGCGCAGGGTGGCCAGCGGACGCCAGCCCCAGCAACGCACGGCTTGCGCCAGGGCGGCGAGCAGCGCCAAGCTGCCCAGCAATGCCGCCGGGCCATCACAAGCCCAGACCAGCAGGCTGCCTGCCGTGGCGGCAATGGCGAGTTGATCGACACGGGCGTGGCGCCAGGTCGTCACGCGCAACGCATTGGCGGTGAAGCTTGGCACCACCCGGCCGGCAATCACCGTACACAGCACGGCGATCAGGGCAATCGCCAGATGCAGGCCTAGCAGGGGTGACACCACCAGCCAGGCGTTAGCGCCGGCATGTACCAGCGCATTGGCCAGCGTCAGCGCAGCAAGCATCACCAGCACGAAATAATTGCGCCGGCTGCCCGCACGGATCAGCACACGGCCCAGCGCCAGCCCGGCCAGTGGCAGAAAGGCCAGATCCACCAGCGCGGCCAGCCAGGGCGGAGCCATCAGCATGGCCAGCCGCCCCGCCAGCCAGAGCGCGGCCAGCCCTGCCAGCGTGGCACCGCTCGGCGTGGCAAGCCCGGTCCAGTTCTTTCCTGCAGTGAACAGGAAACCGATGATCACCGCGGCTGCAAAACCGAACAGCATTTCGTGTCCGTGCCAGAGCAAGGCAGGCAGGGCGGGTTGCAAACGGATGGCGCCGGCCAGCAGCAGGATCCACAAAGGCAGCAACAGCACGGCCAACAATGCTGCAAGCAGATAGAACGGCCGGAATCCCAGGGCAAACACAGCACAGCCACGCGGTGGCTCGACGGGTTTGCGGCGGGGTTCGGCAAGCGGAATGATGGCCATATGGGCTCCTGTCAGCGGGGGATTCCGGCATTGTCGTGACGCCTCCTGCCCCCCGCCTTATCACGCATCAAGTTGCAGGACGAGCCTCCGGCGCCCAAAAACAAACGGCCTGCCACACAGGGCAGGCCGTTGTCACCTGGGCAGAATGCGCTCAGGCTTTCTTGACCCAGGCCGAACACCAGCCCTTGCTTGCGACCAGACGGGCGCCCAGCGCCGCACAGGTGCCTTCGGCAGCACTCGTGCTCTTGTAGAAATTACAGTTGGCACAGGTGCTGCCCTTCACGAACTGCTTGAACTTGGCGGTATCCACCTTGCTTGCGTCCACTTTGTAACCCAGCGCGGTCGCGGTGGGATCGGCTTCGGTAACCTTGGCCTGGGCACTGGCGTTACGCGTAGCCATCAAGCCCAGTGCGAGGGCGGGAGCAGCAATCAGAATGGAACGACGACGATTATCCATGGGTATCTCCAGTTGGGATTGAGCGGGGTTTTACAACGGACAGAGGATCAACGTTACACCGCAAATCGTCAAGTCAGGACATGCCGCGCCGCTTGCTCACCCCACCAGGCGGCCTCCTCGAACACCGACAGGCCGGACAGATCGGCATGCGCAAAGAGGATCTTGCGGTCCGCAGCACGCAATGCGGCAATCCCCGGCCGGTTCAGGAAACCCGGCGCAGGGGTGGCCATCGCGTGGCCACGCACGGTGATCTCCACACGCTGCACGTAACGCTGAAAACCACTTCCATAGGCCGCCTTCAGGTCCCTGCCGGCCAGTTCGAGCAGTTCCGCGGGAGAGGCCTTGGCAAGCCAGGCACGCGCGACAGCCGGCGGCAGATTGGCCAGTGCGTGATACGCGGTAAACACGGTTTGCGCAGGCTTGGCCTGCCGGATCCACTGATGGGTGGCCACCACCCAGCCCAGGCCCTGACTGCCGTAAATGACATTGTCCCAGGCCAGCGGTTGCCGGACGTCCGGTTCGGGTGGAAACCCGTCCAGAAGGAAATTGCTCACCAGCCAGCTCGCGCTGGCGGGCAGATCGCGAGTCTTGTCGAAACCGAAATCCGCAAGATTCGCCACGACATGCGCGGCTACATGCAGCGGCATAGCCACAATCACGCGTTTGGCATGAAGCGTGAAGGCTTCATCCCTTGCCGCGTCGAAACAGCACACCTCGACGCCGTGCCGATGTTCGCTCACGCGCAAGGCCATGCCTTCGAGCCAGCGTACCGCTCCGATGCGCTCGCGCAAATGGCGCGCCACAGGCTGCAAACCCTCCGGCCAGGTCAGCACCGTGCCATCCTCGGCGTTCGCAGCATGCCCATCCCGACTGGCAAAGTAATGCAGCCCCGCCCAGGCTGACACCTGTTCAATGCCTTCGCCATAATCGTCACGGCAGCAGTAATCCAGATACCAGCACAGCGGCGGAGCCGTGAATCCGTTACGACCGAGCCAGACGGCGAAAGTCTCATCGGCCAGCCCCGTAAACGCCGGATCGCTTGAAGATTGCACCAGCGGGATGACAAATGCACGGCGACCGTCCGCACCCCGTTCAGTGCGCAGCCTGGCGACTTCGGCAAAGAACCGCCGGATCTGTTCGCGTGCCATGTCATCCAGGCCATGCTGCGGAACGAGGCCTTCCTGCCATTTTCCCGCCATGAACAGCCGCTCATCCGGCGCATGCACCAGAACGCTTTCGTCATACACCGGGCGTGCAGCATGAGGATCGCCGCGCAGCACACCGAAGTCCGCCAGCATCTCACGCACATGGATCGATTCCATTGACGGCAGTGGCAGGTAATGCGCCCCGGTCGGGCACGGAATGCCCGCGAGCACGCTGCCGGCGGTGTTGCCGCCGGGCTCCGGTCCACCGAGGATGCAGAAATCCGTGAAGCCCGCCTGGGCCAGGCGCCAGCCCGCAAACAATCCGGCCACCCCACTGCCAAGAATCGCCACCTCCACCGAGCGCTCACGGGTCGGATTCGGCGTAGGCAGACGGTCGCGCAGCAAATGGCCCCAAGCCATGCCAGGCATGTTCACCGTCACCGGCGGCCCCTGCCAGGGCAGGCGTCCGCTACAGCCGGTCAGACCGGCCAGCGTGGAGAGCTTCAGGAAGTCGCGGCGGTTCATTTCACGCGCGCAGGACTGCAGGCCGCAGTGCAGGAACGGCCAGTGGCCGCGAACCGCATCGTTGTATCGCCGCAATCAGGGCTGTGGGAGCGACGGCCACGTCGCGAAACCGTGCTGTTCGCGACGTGGCCGTCGCTCCCACAAAAGGCATGATCGCCCAGCCCCAACGATGCCACCCGGTACTCCGCCTTGAGGCACCAGCACTGCCGCTTCGCGACGAGCCAGTCCTGCGCGTGCCGAAGGAACACATCCACAAAAGCCTTCGCGGCCACGGGCCGCTCCAACAGCTGCGGCTGGGCGTACATGACCGTTCCTGCCATGTAGCCCGGATAAGCTTACCGGCGAGCGATCTCAAAACAGACATGACGAAAAGCAGGGCAGGACACCATCTCTGGAACAGTTCAAGGCAGGAGCGGCCATTGGCCGCGCACCGTGTCGGCGTATCACCGCAACCAACGCGGTTGGGGCAGCATCCACGTTGCGAACTCCACGACCTCGCGACGTTCGCATCGCGCCTACAAAACCCTTCGCGGCCAATGGCCGCTCCTACAAAACTCGCGTCGGCGGAAGCCAACGGAAATATCCCCTCAGCATTCAGCGCCCGGAACTCAGCACTGCGATTCATCGAATCACCCTGTGCCAGTCTTCCTCGAAGTAGCGCACGAGGCTCTGGTTGTTGAGCCGGTTCGGCTCGACCGTCACGCGCTGCATGTCGGCCGGGAAGATGAACATGTCACGCGTGGTCGTGGCGTCCAGCCAGCGCATGGGCAGGGCATATTGCGTGGGCGGCTGGTAGCGGCCCGTGCGGTCGCCGATCACGAAGCCCCACTCGCCGAAGGACGGCACGTAGGCGTGGTAGGGATAAGTCTTGAAGCCCGCCGCTTCCAGGGTGGTTACCACGCACCAGTAGGCGTGCGGGGCGAAGTAGGGCGAGGTCGACTGGATCACCACCAGGCCGTTCTCGCTCAAGTGCTCGCGCACCAGCCGGTAGAAGGGTTCGGAGTAGAGCTTGCCCAGCCCGTAGCTGTTGGGGTCCGGCAGGTCGATGATGATGGCATCGAAAGCGGTGCCGGCCGTTTCCAGCCACTGACCGGCATCGGCGTTGATGACATGTACCCGCGGATCTTTCAGCGCACCTTTATTCAGCGCGGTAAGCGGCGCAGAGGTAGAGAACAGCCGGGTCATCGCCGGATCGAGATCGACCAGGGTGATTTCCTGCACGCTCGGGTAGCGCAGGATCTCGCGGGCAGCCAGCCCATCACCACCGCCCAGCACCAGCACGCGCTTCACGCCCGGTAGCGCGGCCAGCACCGGATGCACCAGCGCTTCGTGATAGCGATGCTCGTCGCGGCTGGAGAACTGCAGGTTGCCGTTGATGTAGAGACGCAGATCGTCATGCCATTGCGTGACCACCAGGCGCTGGTAAGGCGTGGTTTCAGCGTGCACGATCTCGTCACCGAAGATGCCGCGCTCGCTCCACTGGGTGATCCGCTCCGACAGGGCAAAACCGCCCAGCAGCAGGCCCAGCACGATGGCCGATCGCAGGGCCAGACTGCGCGCATGCCGGATCTCGCTGCGAAAGACACGCACCGTGAGCAGCGCCACGCCCGCGTTGGCAATCCCGAACAGGAAGGCCGTGCGCGCCAACCCCAGATGTGGCGCAAGGATGATCGGAAAGAGCAGCGACACCACCAGCGCGCCAAGGTAATCGAAAGTCAGCACGCGGCTCACCAGCTCGCTGAATTCCGCCTGCCGCGCGTTCAGGATACGCATGACCAGCGGAATCTCCATGCCGACCAGCACGCCCAGCGCGAACACCAGCGCATACAGCACGCTGCGGAAAGGCCCGGCCATCCACGCGAAGATCACGAACAGCACCGTCGCCGACACGCCTCCGAGCAAGCCCACGAGCAGTTCGATGTCGATGAAGCGCGCGAGCAGGTCTTCATCCTTGATGTACTTCGATAGATGCGAGCCCACGCCCATGGCAAATAAGTAACAGCCGATGATCGACGAGAACTGCAGCACCGAGTCGCCGAGCAGGTAGCTCGCCAGCGCACCGGCCACCAGCTCATAGGCCAGGCCGCAGGAAGCAACGATGAAAACCGAGAGGATCAGCAGGCGGTCAGGGCGCCGGGTGCTCGAAGGGGATGACATGCTGGCATCGTGAAATCGGATCGTGGCATTATGCGGTCAAGCAGTCCTTCAGGGGGAGTTCCGGCATGCCCATTGAGCAGATCTACGGTTATCTCATGCACCTTGCCACCGGCTTTGCGCTGGTCGGGGTTTTTGTGGCGATCTATCTGCGGGTGACGCCATTTGACGAAATCGCCCTGATCCGCAAAGGCTGTGTCGCCCCCGCCCTGTCCTTTGGCGGCACCCTGGCAGGCTTCTCGCTCACCGTAGCCTCCGGCATCCTGCACCTGCCGGATTACCCGAGTTTCCTTGCCTGGGCCATGGCCGCAATGGTGATCCAGCTGCTGGCCTTCCTGCTGCTGAAATCCATCCTGCCGGAACTGAAACCGGCACTCGAAGCCAACAATGTCGCCATGGGGGCGCTGGTCGGCGCGATATCCCTCTCCGTGGGCCTCATCAACGGCGCATGTCTGTCATAGAAGCCGCAAAAATGGCTCTGGCTGCGTTGCGCCGCCTTGCCAGAAACACTTCGCTGCGCTCCTTCCACTTTTGCGACTTCTATCAATGAACCCGCTCAACATCCGCGAACTCGCCGAGCACGATCTCGACGCCCTGCTCGCGCTCTACGCCGAGCTGCACCGTGCCGACGCGCCGCTGCCGGAACACACCCGTGTGCTCGAAATCTGGCGTGCCATGCTGGGCGACCCCAAGCTGCACTGCCTAGGCGGCTTCGTCGACGAAGTGCTGGTCGCGAGCTGCACGCTGCTGATCGTGCCCAACCTCACACGCGGCTGCCGGTCTTACGGCCTGATCGAAAACGTCGTCACCACCGCTGCGCAACGCCGCCAGGGCTTTGGCCGCGCGCTCCTGCAACAGGCCTGCGAACTCGCCTGGCAACATGACTGCTACAAGGTCATGCTGATGACCAGCCGCAAGGACGAGGCCACCACCGCTTTCTACGAATCCGCCGGTTTCGACCGGCACACCAAACAGGCGTTCAACGCCGCTGCTCCGACCTGAAGGGAAATGCCATGGGCCTGACCGATTTCATCAAGAAACAGTTTATCGACATCCTGCAATGGAACGAGGACGGCGACGGCGTGCTCGCCTGGCGCTTCCCCATGCAGGACATGGAAATCCAGAACGGCGCCAGCCTCACCGTGCGCGAATCGCAGATGGCCGTGTTCGTCAATGAAGGCAAGGTCGCCGACGTATTCGGCCCCGGCATGTACACGCTCACCACCCAGACCCTGCCGGTACTCACCTACCTGAAGAACTGGGACAAGCTCTTCGCCTCGCCCTTCAAGAGCGATGTGTACTTCTTCAGCACCCGCTTGCAGATCGGCCGCAAGTGGGGCACCCAGCAGCCCGTGACGATCCGCGACAAGGATTTCGGCATGGTGCGCCTGCGCGCCTTCGGCATCTATTCCTACAAGCTCGCCGACCCCAAGAAATTCTTCGCCGAGATCAGCGGTACGCGCGAAGTCTACACGGTTGAGGACATGGAGCAGCAACTGCGCAACCTCGTCGTCGCCACCATGACCGGCCTGCTCGGCTCCAGCGACGTGCCCTTCCTCGACATGGCCGCCAATCAGATGCTCATGAGCGACAAGCTCAAGGAAGGCATGTTGCCGGTCTTCGACCGCTACGGCCTCACGCTGGACAACTTCGTGGTCGAGAACGTGTCGCTCCCCGAAGAACTGCAGAAGGCCATCGACACCCGGATCTCCATGGGCATGATGGGCGACATGAACAAGTTCACCCAGTACCAGATGGCCAACAGCATCCCGCTCGCCGCACAGAATGAAGGTGGCATTGCCGGCATTGGCGCAGGCCTCGCCGCCGGGATGGGCATGGGCCAGATGATGGCCAACACCATGGGCCAGGCCATGAACGGCCTCAACCAGCCCGCCGCTGCCGCCCCGGCTGCCGAAGACCCAACGGCCAAGCTCGCCAAGCTGAAAGCCCTGCTCGATCAGGGCCTGATCACGCAGGCGGATTACGACACGGCGAAGGCGGAAGTTCTCAAGAAGATGTTGGGGTGAAAGCCACGAATGAATCTACTGCGCGGCCCGATCTCGAAACTCCGGCGCTGTAGGCGAGTGAAATCCTGTCTGGAAAAAACGTACCAATATTGATACACTCAATCCATAAGCACACCCATCCTTGCCGTGTGCTTCTTTCAGACCGATGCGGGCGGCGAACCGGTGCGCGACTGGCTCAAGGCCCTCTTCGCGCAGGATCGCAAGAGCATCGGTGAAGACATCAAGACCGTGCAGTTCGGCTGGCCCCTGGGCATGCCGCTGGTGCGCAAGATGGGCAAGGGTTTATGGGAAGTGCGGATTCATCTGGAAAACCGCATTGCCCGGGTGTTGTTCACGGTGGTCGATGGCGTAATGGTCTTGCTGCATGGCTTCATCAAGAAGTCTCAGGCCACCCCGCAGGACGATCTTGATCTGGCCAAAGCCCGGCTCAAACAGTTGCAGGAGTAAGTCATGAAACACAAAAACATCGGCAGCAATTTCGACGATTTTCTGAGCGAAGAAGCCATGCAGCAGGAAGCCACCGCCACCGCCATGAAGCGCGTGATCGCCTGGCAGATCGAGCAGGAAATGAAGGCGCAGAAGCTCACCAAGACAGCACTAGCCGCCAAGATGCACACCAGCCGCGCCGCGCTCAACCGCCTGCTCGACGCTAGCGACACCAGCCTGACGCTGACCACGCTAGCCAGCGCGGCGGCGGCGCTCGGGAAGCAGGTGAAGCTGGAATTTGCGGCGTGAGAATTTAATTCGAGCTTGGCCCCTTTAACATCCAGCGCCGTCGGCGAGATATGGCGGAACAATACCCAGCCCGCTGCAATCCCCAGTACCGCCCCCGGCAGCAGGCGGCGCAACAGGCGCCAATCCCAGTACGGGTGAAAGCTCCAGCTCCCCACCAGATCCATCAGGCACAGGATCGGCAGCATCACGCTCGCCGCCTGCGGCGCCGGAATCGCCAGCGCCATCAGCGGCACCGCCATCACCCCCAGCCCCCCGCAAAGCCCCCCTTCGAGATGCCCGCAAGCAACACCGCCGGAATTGCAGCGCAATAGAAATACGGATTGGTGACGAATTCCATGAAGTGGTGCCGGGTCGGGGGGAAAACGGATTAACGCGCGGATCGGAGCCGCGTGCCCTTGATCATGGACCAGACTTCGCGCCTTCACGGTCCATCGTTCCCCAAGCAGCCCGTTCCGCCACACCCACCGCAAAGTCTGCCGCCTCGCCAGGCCCTGGCCAGGCTTGACGATTCTCAAAGTTGGTTCGCCGCCATCGCAGACCCGGACTCAAGACCGGAAAACGGGAGCCGCTATGTTGAATTGGTATCCATTTCCGGCGCGCGCCGGAAGCTGTCATCTTTCCGTCACAATCATCAGGAGTCACCTCATGAAACACCTTGCCCTGTTTGGCCTGTCGCTGCTGCTCTCGTGCAATGCCTTTGCGCAATACGCCGGGCCCGACGAATCCTCCCGGCAGTACGACCAGAAATATGCCACTGGCCCCTTCTACACCGAAGCGCAGATCAACGCCTTCGACATCTCCGGCTTCAAGCTCGGAATGAGCCAGGACGAAGCCCAGACCCTAATCACCAATGGCAAATGGAACGGCAAGTTCAACAAATACACCATCCCGACCAACATGCCCCTGAGCGAAGAAACCGAAACCAAGAGCTTCTACCAGGAC
Source organism: Pseudomonadota bacterium (assembly GCA_018262235.1). Lineage (GTDB taxonomy): Bacteria > Pseudomonadota > Gammaproteobacteria > Burkholderiales > Rhodocyclaceae > Uliginosibacterium. The sequence continues at coordinate 54,931 of JAGTRY010000010.1, read as the reverse complement.
GAGCGGCACATCTTCCTGTTCCGCCACTGGGCCCCGGGCAAGGTCGTCCGCGTCTACTCCATCAAGCTCAAGCAACAATACAAGCTGGAGCACACCATCAATGATGTCGTCGACGCACTGGTCAAGAAATACGGCAAGCCAACCTTCAACAAGACAAGCGGCAGGGCCGTCATCCTGCGCTGGCGCATGCAGAACCTCACCGACAAACCCCTGCCACCCTGCACCGCCAAGACCTACGACGAAAAGCAGGCCTGCAAGGGCGCCTATGCCAGACAGCTTGACGCCCAGTCCAGCTTCCCGGAGCTCGTTGCAGACGTTACGGTAGATCGCCTGGAACTGACGCTCACCTCCGAAAAGATGATGAAGGAGCAGATGGAAGCCTTCAAGAAAGAGCAGGAAGCCGCCGCCGACGCGACCCGCAAGCAGAACAACAAGGCCGAAAAACTGACCTTCTGATCAGCGCCACTGCATGGTCGAAACAAAACGGCGCGGAATTCCGCGCCGTTTCAGTTTCGTGCCGCATCTACTGCCAGCCGTGTCAGGCGAATCATTCGGATTGGTAACGCCTTCCACGATGCAAGCGCTGGTCATTCGGGTGCGGTCAAACGGCTTTTGGTCTTTGCAGACCGTCATGTCACACCTCGTCCCCCGCAGGTCCCCGACCGGCGCGACCTTTCATTGCGCACGGCGTACATAAAACAACCGCTCCGCCACCCTCGTCCGGCATGTGATATGGTTCCGTCGTATCGTGAGTGCCTGGGGTTTCAGGCATGCAAACCCTCATCGCATCCGGCACCAGCCCGAAAGATGGTGGCTTGAACCTGCAGTATTCCTGCACCATCAGACTGCCCTCGTTACGAATACCGGAATAATCATGCTAAGCCTTGTAGGGCGGGTCATTTGACCCGCGCGGACAAACCGCTCAACAAGGCGTATCGCCAATCACATGACAACGCCGTAAATGCAGGGTGCTTTTTATGATGGTTCGTGCTGGCGCTAACCTGAACCGCGCGGGTTACGGCTTCGCCTAACCCGCCCTACGTTTTGTGGAGGCATGAATGTCCCGATATCGGCGAGCGGATGTGGCGGGGGCTTCGTATTTCTTTACGGTGGTCACTGAACGGCGGCAACCTGTGTTGGTGGACGAGCATGTGCGTGCGGCATTGCGCGAAGCGATTGAAACGGTGCGGGTGAAGCGCCCTTTTGTGATTGATGCCTGGGTGTTGCTGCCGGATCACCTGCATGCGATCTGGACTTTGCCCGAGGGCGACAAGGATTTTGCAACGCGCTGGCGCTTGATCAAGGCGCACGTAACGCGGTGTTGCGGGGCGCATTACTTTCGCCCCGAATGGCTCTCCGAACGACGCGCGGCAAAGCATTGCGGCACGCTGTGGCAACACCGTTATTGGGAACACCTGCTACGCGATGAAAGGGATTTCGAGAATCACATGGATTACGTGCATTTCAACCCGGTCAAACATGGTCATGTCACGCGGGTTGGCGACTGGCCTTATTCAAGCTTTCACCGTCTGGCAAAGGCTGGGGTTTATGCGTTGGATTGGGCGGGTGATGGCTCGGAATCACGGCTGCTCGTTGATCAACCTTCACGCGAGGGTTACGGCTTCGCCTAACCCGCCCTACTAAAATGTACAAAACCGCCTGCCCCGCCTGCGGGGCTGAAGTCCAGTTCAGATCAGCCGGCTCGGTGATGGCGGTGTGCGCCTATTGCCGCAGCACCCTGCTGCGCGAGGCGGAGGCGGTGCGCAACATCGGGCGCATGAGCGAGGTGATCGAGGATCACACGCGCATCCAGATCACCACTTCGGGCGTGTATGAGGGCAAGAACTTCGCGGTGGTCGGGCGAATCCAGCTGCGCTATGACGATGGTTTCTGGAACGAGTGGTATGTGCTCTTCGACGACGGCACGGCGGGCTGGCTCTCGGATGGCTCGGGCCAATACGTGTTCACCTTGCCCAAAGGCGCTCCCAACAAAGCGCCCGCGTTCGAGCAGATCAGGCCCGGCGCGACGATTCCGTGGGATGGCCAGCGCTTCGTCGCCACCGATGTGCGCACCGCGCAATGCGTGGCGGGCGACGGCGAGCTGCCATTTCAGGTCGGCAGCGGCTATCAGGCCCGGGTGGCGGATTTCCGCAGCGGCGAACGCTTCCTGACCCTCGATTATTCGGAGAGCGACACGCCACAAGTCTACCTCGGCGTAGCAACCACGCTGGAGGCGCTCAAGTGCCAGCTGTTGCGCAATGACGATCAGGTCGAAGAGACTGCCGGCAAGCTCAAAGGCAAGACGAAAGCGTTGGAATGCCCGAACTGCGGCAGCGGCATCGAACGCATTCCGGGCCGTGCCGAGCACCTCGTCTGCCCAAGCTGCCACGCCGAAGTGGCGCTCTCTGGCGACAAGGCCGAGGTGCTCGCCAGGCACGCGGAACTTGCCCGCGTGAACACCACTTTGCAGCTCGGGGATGCCGGCACGCTCGATGGCGTGAAATGGCAAATCATCGGCCTGATGCGTTGCCGCGAATTTGGCTCGGATGAATCCGAGGTCTGGACCGAGTATCTGCTTTTCAACGCGGCCAAGGGTTTCCTGTGGATCGTCGAAACCGACACGGAGTGGACGCGCACCGAGGTGCTCAACAGCCTGCCTGACATCTCGGGCAACCGCGTCAGCCTGGGCGGCAAAACCTACACCAGGAAGTGGGCGTACGGCAGCGAAGTGATCTACGCCGCCGGCGCCTTCAACTGGCGCGTGAAGATCGGTGACAAGAGCCGCGTGACCGACTACTACGGCCCGGACGGTGTGCTCTGCGAAGAAATGACGGCAGAAGAGGTGACCTGGTCGCGCAGCCGCACGCTCAGCGCCGAGCGCATCGCCAGCCTCTTCGCCAAGCCGGCGGGCAGTACCGCCAAGGCAGGTCCCGCAAGCCGTGTGACGGACTCGCTGCAGGGGTTCGCCAAGGCCGCGAGCTGGATCCTGGTGATCCTCAATGCGCCGCCGCTCTTCTTCGACGAGCATCCCGGCGCGTGGATCTTCACCGGCCTGGCCCTGCTTCTGCTGTGGCTGCCTGTATGGATGGGCGGTGGCGATACGCCAGGCCCCATCGGAGATGACGCATGAATCGCCTGGTCTATCTGCTTTACGCGCTCATCGTCACCACGGTGGTCACCGGCGTGAATCACAGCCTCACCAGCAGCAGTGGCAGCTATCGCTCCTGGGGGAATAGCTCGGGCTTCTCGACTGGCTCCGGCAGCGGCTGGAGCGGCAGCGGGCACAAGTAAGCAATCACCTGCTCAGCCGCAGCCCTCACAGCCGCCGCTCGTGCAGCCGGCCGCGGCTGATTCAAGCGGCATGGTTTCGTTCTGTACCATGAAGCGGGTCAGGAAGGCGCCGACGCTATCGGCCGGCAGCGGCAGCCAGACGCGGTGACCGCTCCCCGGTGCAATCGGCATGGCGCTGCCATCGGCCTGCTGCATGGCCGACAATTCGATGACGCGATTGCCCTGGGGCTGCACGAGTTCGAGCCGGTCGCCAACGGCAAAACGGTTTTTGACTTCGACCTCGGCCAGTCCGCGCACGGTGTCATACGCGACCACGTCGCCGACATACAGGCTGCGCGCGGATTCGGAGGTGCCACGCTGGTAGTTCTGGAAGCCACTGTCATCCGGCCGGCCGGCATTCTTGCCCGCTTCGTGGTGGCGTGCGAAGAACCCGCCGGTGTAGCCCCGGTTGGCAAGCCCGTCGAGCGAATCGATCAGGGCCGGGTCGAGCGCCCGGCCGGCCACTGCCGCGTCAATGGCGGCACGGTAGGCCTGGGTCGTGCGGGCAACGTAATACGGGCTCTTGGTACGGCCTTCGATCTTGAGCGAATCGACCCCGATGTCGACCAGTCGCTGCACATGTTCGATGGCGCGCAGGTCCTTGCTGTTGAGAATGTAGGTGCCGTGCTCGTCTTCTTCGATCACGTTGTAGCTGCCGGCGCGGCGCTCGCGTTCTTCGATCAGGAACACGTCGCCACTCGCATCGGTACGGCCGGGGTGCACCTTGAAATCCCAGCGGCAGGCGTTGGTGCAGCTTCCCTGGTTCGGGTCGCGATGGTTGAGATAGCCGGAGAGCAGGCACCGCCCGGAATAGGCGATGCACAGCGCGCCATGCACGAAGACTTCAAGCTCGGTATCCGGGCAGGCCTGGCGGATGTCGGCGATCTCTTCGAGCGAGAGTTCGCGCGACAGGATCACGCGCGAAACGCCATTGCGCGCCCAGAATTTCACCGCGGCGGCATTCACGGTATTGGCTTGCACCGAGAGGTGGATGGGCTGATCCGGCCACGCTTCACGCACCATCATCATGAGCCCCGGGTCCGACATGATGAGTGCATCCGGCCCCAGCGCGATGACCGGCGCCATGTCGCGCACATAGGTCTTGAGCTTGGCGCCATGCGGGAAAATGTTGGAGACGAGGTAGAACTTGCCCTGTGCCGCATGCACGCGGTCGATGCCGCATTTCAGCAAGGCCAGATCGCCGAAATCGTTGTTGCGCACGCGCAAGCTGTAGCGCGGCTGGCCAGCATAGATGGCGTTGGCGCCAAAGGCCAGGGCCGTGTCGAGCATCGCAAGGCTGCCGGCAGGGGCGAGAAGTTCGGGAGTCGGAGTGGAGGCGTGTGGCATGGTGTCTCGAAAAGCGGGGAGAAACATGAAGATTGACGGTATTTATTTCTATGGCCTTGCGCCGGCAGGGCACCTAATATCCCTCTAAGGCATGCCGGTTTTGCAAAGGATGAGCGCGTGAGCGATCCAAGCAACCTGAAAGATATGTTCGTCTGGTCCAGCAGGTTTGAAACCGGCCTGCGCGAACTGGACCAGCAGCATGCAAAGCTGGTCCAGATGATCAACCACCTGTCCCAGCTGGCCATCGACGGGGTCTGCCAGGAGGTGCTGATCGGCGTGCTGGACGAGCTGCTGGCATGCGCCAGCAAGCACTTCGAGGTCGAAGAAGCAATGATGAACCAGTACGCGCTCGATGCGGGTTTCATCACTTCGCACACCCACGCCCACGATTCTTTGCGGGAACAGATCCGGATTGTACGCAACCTGGCCGCCAGCGCCGAATCCAACGCAGCCATCGCAGTGGGGCGGCTATTACCCTCTCTGACCAAGTGGTTGCTGTTCCATGTACTCGGCACCGACATGCAGATGGCGTGCGAGATCCTGGCTCTGCAACAAGGCAAACCGCGGGAACAGGCCAGCGAGCAGGCCCTGGCCCAGCAGTCCGAATCGCTGGTGATCGTGCTTGATGCCCTCAACGAGATCACCGACAACCTGACCCGCCGTACCACCGAACTGCAGGAAGCCAACCAGCGCCTGCGCATCAGCGAGGCGCGCTATGCCCTGGCCCAGCGCGCCGCGCGGATCGGCAGCTGGGACCTGAATCTGGCGAATCAAGAACTGAGCTGGTCCGACGAAGTCGAGCCGCTGTTCGGGTTCCGCCTGCGCGATTTTTCACGGCCTTTCGAAGGGCTGATGGCCTGCGTCCATCCGGATGACCGTGCCGCCCTCGTTGCAGCCGTGGAGGCCGTGCGCCAGGGCAGTACCAGCTTCGCGCTGCAGCACCGCATCGTGTGGCCGGATGGCTCGGTGCACTGGCTGGCCGCGACGGGCGAATGCCTGCGCGGTCGGGCCGATGAAGCCGACCGCATCGTGGGCATCGTGCGCGACATCACCGAAGAAAAACTGGCGCGCGAACAGCTGCAGGAAACCAATGCGCAACTCAAGCTCTCGCTCGCATCGGTGGAGCGCCATGCGGCGGACCTGACCCGCCTGAACGAGCTCAATGAACGCCTGCAGAGCTGCCTGAACGCGGGCGAAGCCTTCGAAGTGGTCGAGCACATCCTGGCACGTCTGAATCTGGGCACGGGTGGTGCGCTGGCAGTACAGCCCGCAGGGGAAAACACGATGAAGACCGTGGCGCGCTGGGGGGATGGCGCCGGCGCACTGGCCAGCTTCCCGGCCAGTGCCTGCTGGGGCATGCGCCGTGGCCAGCGCCATACCATGCGACATCTGGCCGATGGGGCGGCTTGCAAGCATTTCGATACCCTGCCGACCAGCCCGTATATCTGTCACCCCCTGCAGGTGTTGGGCGAGAACCTCGGTTTGCTCAGCGTACGCTCAGCCGCCGAGGTGAGCGAACGCGAATGGGCGCGGATCACGCATCTGGCCGCCATGGTGGCGGAGACCCTGAAGCTTGCGCTATCCAATGTCCGTCTGCGGGACGCCCTCCACGAGCAGGCAATCCGCGATCCGCTGACCGGGCTGCTGAATCGCCGCTATCTCGATGAAACCCTGCCGCGCGAGCTGATGCGTGCCCAGCGCGAGCGTCGCCCCCTGTCCATCGTGATGCTCGATCTGGATCATTTCAAACGCGTCAACGACACCTGGGGACATGAAGCCGGCGATGCGGTACTCGTTCATCTGGCCGCCACACTCAAGCAGCATCTGCGCAGTTCGGACCTGGCGTGCCGCTTCGGCGGCGAGGAATTCGTGGTGGTGATGCCGGGCGCCACCACCGCCGAGGCGCGTGAGCGCATCGAGCAGATTGCCAACCGGATCCGTGAGAGCCCGATCCAGCTTTCTCACGTAACACTGCCGGCGGTCACTTTCTCGGGTGGACTGGCACAGGCCGGACTGCATGGCGATACGGCCGAAGCCCTGCTGCGTGCCGCCGATCATGCCCTCTACGCAGCCAAGGAAGCCGGCCGCGATTGCCTGTACGAAGCCACGTTGGCCTGAGTTTCCGGCCGGCCGGAACTCGCCCCTGCCAGGCTTGTCGGATGACTGCTACAGAATTGACGCCAGCGTGTGCACAGCCATCCCTGCGTAAATCCCGTATCCTTGCGGCTCCCGTGGCAAACCATGGCCCGGAGCATGTGCTTACTCAAAGGAAAACCGATGAAGAAACTCGCTTTCGTGCTGGCAGCGGCACTGATGATTCCGGCCGTGCAGGCCGCCGATATGACCGAAGACCAGAAGACGCTGTACGCGCTGGGCTCGGTACTGGGCCAACAAGCCAACGCATCCTTCAATCTCAGTCCGGCCGAGCTGGAATTCATCAAGAAGGGGATGACCGATGTGATCACGGGCGCCAAGCCCGCCGTCGAAATGGAAACCTACGGTCCGAAGATCCAGCAACTGGCACAGAGCCGCCGCGCCGCACAAGGTGAAAAGGCACTGGCCGCAGGCAAGGAGTTTGCCGAGAAGGCCGCCAAGGAAGCTGGCGCGGTGAAAACGCCGAGCGGCCTGGTGTATCTGTCACTGAAGGAAGGCACCGGCGCCAGCCCGGCCGAGAGCGATATCGTCAAGGTGAATTACCGCGGCACATTCACCGACGGTAAGGAATTCGACAGCTCCTACAAACGTGGCGAACCGGCCGAATTCCCGCTCAACGGCGTGATCAAGTGCTGGACCGAAGGCGTGCAGAAGATGAAGGTCGGCGGCAAGGCCAAGCTGACCTGCCCGGCAAGCATTGCCTACGGCGAAAACGGTGGCGGCCCGATTCCGCCGAATGCCACGCTGAACTTCGAAGTGGAATTGCTGTCGGTGACCAAGGCGCCCGCCAAGGAAGCCGCCAAGCCGCAAGCCAAGGCTCCGGCCAAGAGCAGCGCAGCCAAACCCGCCGACAAGAAGTAAGCCGGCCCTGCATGAGGAAATCGCCGCCTGCGGGCGGCGTTTTCTTGCCTGCGCCTGCCCCGTTCGCAATCTTTCGCCACGCGAGCCCTGGCTGATTTTGAAGACAGGATCCCGTCTGACCCCGCCGGACCGCCATGATGTGCTGCTGGCATGCAATGCGCGGTAAGCTTCGCCTGAGCAATCAGCCTGAAAATGGATACGAAGATGCTGCGGTTCGTTTGGCCAGGAATCACGCTTGCAGGGCTTCTCCTGATCGCCATTACCAGCACCATGCTGGGTCTTGGATCCGCCTGGCTGCTGGCGGGAGCCGGCGTGCTGTGCAGCGGGGTGCTGGCAGCACGCAGCTATTTCCTCCAGCGCGATCTGCGCTATGCCACCGCCGCACTGGAGGCGGTGAGCCTGCCCTATGTGGTGATCGATGCGAACGCCCGCGTCCTGGCAAGTAACGAAGCCTTCACGGCACTGAGCGGTTTCCCTCGCACCCGACTCATGGGCGCGGAGTTGCTCAGGCTGCTGCCGCGCGAGTGCAGCGTGCGCCTGGAACGCCAGATCCAGAAAAGTCTGCAGGGCGAAAAGGTGCCGGGCGAAGAAGTCTGGCTGGAGCGCAGTGGCACGACCCCCTTGCTGATCGCCTTGCGGACACGTCTGGTCGAAGGCGCAGACCGCCTGGTGGTGGTATGCGAGGACCGCAGCCAGCGCGAGCATCTGTTCCAGGAGCAGTTCGAAAGCGCAATGCGCATGCAGGCTTTTGTGCAAAGCCTGATCGACGTGATCCCGCAGCCTGTTTATGTCCGCGATGCAAGCGGTCGTTTTGTGCTGATCAACGAATCCTACGCACGTTCACACAATCTGTCGGCCGATCAGGTACTCGGCCGTCGCCCGGGCGAACTGCTGGCAGACCAGGCCCACGCCACCGCCATGCTGCAGGAAGACCAGGAAGTGCTGGCTGGCCGGGTCGTCTTCAAGGAAGTCATCAACCGCCATCGCTATAACGGAGAAGCCCGCCATCTGGTCGTTTCCAAGGGCTGTTGTATCGATGCACGGGGCGAGAAAGTGGTGGTTGGCACACATTTCGACGTGACGGCCTGGCGAACCGCCGAGCATCAGCTGCAAGCCGTGCTGGACCGCGAGATGGCCCGCGGAGAGCGCATCCAGCAATACGTGCAGCGCCTGATCAACGTGATCCCGCAGCCGGTGTACGTGAAGGATGCGCACAGCCGCTACGTGCTGGTCAACGATGCGTTCTGCAAAGAACGCCAGCGCACGCGTGAGGAACTGATGGGCCAGAACTCCTCTGCTCTGGCCAATACACTGCGTCTGGCCGACACGATTGCCGATGAGGACCAGCGTGTCCTGGCGGGCGAGATGATCAGCAAGGAAGAATGCCTTCCGCATATGCATACCGGCAAGGAGCGGTTCCGCCTGATCACCAAGGGCTCCTGTCTGGACGCCGAAGGGCAGCCGGTCATCGTCGGTGCCAACTTTGACGTGACGCCCTGGCGTCAGGCCGAGCGTGAGGTCCAGCAAACCCTGGCGCAGCAATCCAGACTGCGCGAGTTCCTGCAGCTGATCTTTGATGTGACGCCCAATCCGGTGCTGATCAAGGATGAGGAACTGAAGTACCTGATGGTCAACCGCATCGCGGCTGAAGTACTCGGGCATGCGCCACAGGACATCATCGGAAAGCGTCTGACCGATTTCGTCGAAGCTGCCATCGCCGAACCCATCGAAGCCTCGGAGCGTGCACTGCTGGCCCAGCCGGATGGCACCGTCCTGAGCGATGAAAGCGTGATCGGCAGCCCCGAGGGCGGTCTGCGCTACTTCACCACGCGCAAGGTGGTGGGCCGTGACGCAGATGACCGGCGCGTCATCATCATCTCGCTCAACAACGTCACCACCAATCGCCGCACTGAAACCGAGCTGCACGCCGCACTGGAACGCGAGGTGCAACGTCGTACCCGCGTCCAGGATTACGTTCAGCGCCTGATCGACCTGATCCCGCAGCCGGTCTCGGTCAAGGATGCCCACAGCCGTTACCTGATGGTCAACGAGGCTCACGCCAGGGAACTCGGAAAACCGAAAGCCGACATCGTCGGCCTGCGCTCCTGGGACTGGATCGCGGACAGCCATCCGGATCTGAGTGCGTCGGTTTCCGCAGAGGACGCGGAAGTCCTGGCAGGGAAAGTCATCTACAAGGAAGAGCACGAGCCTCATCCGGTGACGGGTGAAGAGCGCCACCGGATCATCTCGAAGGGATGCTGCCTGGATAGTGAAGGCCGGCCGGTGATCGTCGTCGCGAATTTCAACATCACGCGCTGGTATCAGGCCGAGCGCGAATTGACCCAGGCGCTTGAGCGCGAACAGCAGAACCACGAACGCACCCAGCAATACATCCAGCGCCTCATCGACGTCATTCCCTACCCCGTGTATGTCAAGGATTCGGCCAGCCGGTTCCTGCTCGTCAACACGGCATTTGCCAATGAACGGGAACTCAGCAAAGACGAGTTGCCCGGGCAGGATTCGGTCAGCCTGCAGATCAGCGGCCTGGAGGCCATCCGTTTCACCACTGAAGAGGATGCACGCGTGCTGGCTGGCGAGGTGGTCTTCAAGGAAGAATACAAACCCAACCCGCGCAACGGCGTGGAACGCTATCGGGTGGTTTCGAAGGCAGGATGCGAGGATGCCAACGGCGACAAGGTCATCGTGGTCTCGACCTTCGACGTGACACGCTGGCGCCTGGCCGAACGCGAGCTGGCTGCGGCCCTGCAGCGCGAGACTGCACGCAGCGAACGCATCCAGCAATACGTGCAGCGCCTCATCGACGTGATCCCGCAGCCGGTGTACGTGAAGGATGCCAGCAGCCACTATCTGATCGTCAACCAGGCTTTTGCCACCGAGCGCGGCATGAGCAAGGAAGAACTGGTCGGCCGGCTCTCGACCTTCACTCCCGAAATGCAGCGCATCGTGTTTGCCGAAGACGCCGAAGTGCTTCAGGGCAAGCTGATCCTCAAGGAAGAATTCCGGCCTCACCCCCTGACCGGCCAGCCCCGCTACCGGGTCATTGCCAAAGGCAGTTGTCTGGATGACGAAGGTCGTCCGGTCATCGTGGGCGCGAATTTCGATGTCACGCCCTGGCGCCTGGCCGAAGCGCGCCTGTTCATTGCCAAGGAGGAAGCCGAACGGGCCAATGCAGCCAAGTCACTCTTCCTGACCAATATGTCACACGAGTTGCGAACCCCCATGCACGGCATTCTCAGCTTTGCCCGCATCGGGCTGCAACGTCTGCCAGAGGGCAATACCGAACGCACCTACGGATATTTCGAGCGCATTGTCAGCAGCGCCGAGCGCCTGATGAGCCTGCTCGACGACCTGCTGGATCTTTCCAAGCTCGAGGCAGGCCACATGGAAGTGCGGCTTTCGCAAGTCGATGTGGCGGAGCTGGCACATGAAGCGCTCAGCGAGTTTGAAGCCCTCGCCGTTCAGCTGGATCTGCAGATCCGTACCCTGCACACCGGCGCCACAACGGTTCAGGCCGATGCCAAACTGCTGGCGCAAGTCCTGCGCAACCTGCTGTCGAATGCCATCAAGTTTTCCTCCAGCGGCGGTGAGATCCTCCTGCAGACGCAACCCAGCAGCATCAGTCTTGAAGGCCATGCCCATGCCCATGCCGCCGTCGCCGCGCTGGAGATCACCGTGGCGGATCGTGGCCCGGGCATTCCGGAAGACGAGCTGGAAGCGGTTTTCGACAAGTTCGTACAAAGCAGCAAAACCCGCAGCAGCGCTGGCGGAACCGGTTTGGGACTGGCCATCTGTCGCGAAATCGCCAGCGCCCATGGCGGTCATATCTTCGCGCGCAACCGGAGTGGTGGTGGCGCCGAATTCGTGCTGCGCATCCCGCTTGCCGGCCCGCCGGCGTGATCTCCTTGCCTGCAAAAAAAGGGCCGCTTGGGGCGGCCCTGAAGGGGAGTAGGAGACAAACGTTGAAAATCAGTTGATACGCACGACCACGTATTGCTGGACATCACCGCGCTGAATCAGCAGCGGTACATTCTTGCCGGCCGCTTCGACGGCTTTGCGCAATTGTTCAGCATTGGTGACTTTCTTGTTGCTGACCGCAAGGATGACATCGCCCTGACGGATCCCGGCCTTGCCGGCGGCCCCGTTGGCTTGCTCGACCACCAGACCGCTGGAGATGCCCAGACGCTGGGCTTCGCGGGCATTGAGCTGACGCACAACCAGGCCCAGCTTGCCGCCCGGGGAGGCTGAATTGTCATCCCCCAGCGCGACGGATTCGGAAACCTGTTCGCCGAGTTTCACGGCAATCTCGCGCTGGCCTTTGTCCCGCCAGACCTTGAGCTTGACCGTGTCGCCAGGGTTGCGGTCGCCGATGAGACGCGGCAAGTCGGCGGACTCATCAACCTTGGTGCCATCCACCTGCTGGATGATGTCGCCATTCTGCAGGCCTGCCTTGTCTGCCGGCCCACCCGGCTCGACCGAGCTGACCAGGGCACCCGCTGCCTTGTCCAGACCGAAGGACTGCGCCAGATCCTTGTCCATACCCTGGATCACGACACCCAGCTTGCCACGCGAGACCTTGCCATGCTTCTGAAGCTGCTCCTTGACCTTGAGTGCAACGTCGATCGGGATCGAGAAGGAGATCCCCATATAGCCGCCCGAGCGCGAATAGATCTGGGAATTGATACCGATGACTTCGCCATCCAGATTGATCAGCGGCCCTCCCGAGTTCCCCGGATTGATCGCAACGTCCGTCTGGATGAAGGGCACATAGGTTTCGTCCGGCAGCCTGCGCGACTTGGCCGAAATGATGCCCGCCGTAACCGTGTTTTCGAGGCCGAACGGCGAGCCCATGGCGAGGACCCACTGACCGGTCTTGGCGTTGTCCGGATTGCCGGTCTTCACGGTCGGCAGATCCTTCGCGTCAATCTTGATCAGGGCAACATCGGTACGCTTGTCTGCACCGATAACCTTGGCCTTGAAATCACGCTTGTCGGTCAGTTTGACGGTAACTTCCGTCGCCCCATCAACCACGTGAGCATTGGTCAGGATGTAGCCGTCAGCACTGATGATGAAGCCCGACCCCACGCCTTGCTGTACGTGCGGCTGGGCCTGCTGGCCTTGCTGGTTGGGCACCGGAATACCGAAACGGCGGAAAAAGTCCGAAAAGGGGTCGTCTTCGTCACCAAACGGCGATGCGGTTGCACGACTGACTTTTTCAACGCTGGTGACGCTGATGTTAACCACTGCCGGGCCAACCGCTTCGACCAGCGGGCTGAAGTCCGGCAAAGCCACCCGCGCACCGGTGCCGACGGTTGCGGCCGTCGCCGCCGTGGCTACGCCACTGGCATGGGATGAGTTGATTCCGGATTCCTGCAAGCAACCTGTAAATGTAATGGCCGCTACGCTTGAGAGCAGTGCAGCGCGAGCCAGAGACCAAGGCATAAATTCCTCCACAAACATGAAGAATGGATCAGTGAATAGTTGCCGGACCTTCAAGGCCGGCAATCTGATGCTTGTGACCGGCACCTTCATACAAGGTTCCGGCCTTGATGCACTGTTTTCAAAATGGGGGGTCCGCAAACAAGTTCAAGAGGCGTCGACCTTGGTCAAAAAAACTATCCATCGTTACGGGTATAATTGAAAAATTCTATTCAGGCGCTGGTGCCTGGATGCGCTGGCCGGGACATTGTCATGACACTCACCGATCTGCGTTACATCGTTTCGCTCGCGCAGGAGCGCCATTTCGGCCGCGCTGCGGAGAAATGCCACGTCAGTCAGCCGACCCTGTCGGTCGCCGTCAAGAAACTCGAGGAACAGCTCGGAGTGCTGTTGTTCGAGCGCAGCGCAGTAGACGTCAAGGTCACCGAGATCGGCCGCGAAATCGTCGACCAGGCTGAACGTGTGCTGCGCGAAGCAAGCCAGATCCGGGATCTCGCCGAAGCCGGGCGGGATGCCATGAGCGGCCCGTTGCGGATCGGCGTGATCTACACCATCGCCCCCTATCTGCTGCCTTCGCTGATTCCCTTGCTGGCCGAACGCGCACCGCGCATGCCGCTGATGATCCAGGAGAACTACACGCATCGCCTGTCCGATCAGCTCAAAAAGGGGGATATCGACGTGGCCATTCTGGCCTTGCCGTTCGTCGAGCCCGGCATCGTCGCGCAGCCCGTGTATGACGAACCTTTCCGTGTGGTCATCCCCGCCAACCATGCGTGGGCAAAGGAAACGGAAATCTCCTCGACTTTGCTGCCCGAAGAGCCGCTCCTGCTGCTCGGGGCGGGCAACTGTTTCCGTGATCAGGTGCTGGAAGCCTGCCCGCGTTGTGCGCACGGCACCGGTCTGCAGAAGACCATGGAAGGCAGTTCGCTGGAAACCATCCGGCATATGGTCGCCACCGGCCTCGGTATTACGGTACTGCCCAGCTCGGCAGCCGATCCACTTGCAGAGAACCAGAAACTCGTGGCAATCCGCCCGTTTGCCGCTCCCGAACCCAGCCGGCGCGTTGCGATTGCTTGGCGCGTGACCTACCCGCGCACCAAGGTCATCGATCTGCTGCGTGCTGCGATCCTGGACAGCAAACTGCCAGGCGTCACCCCCGTTCGGGGCTGAGCGCTACAGCACAAAAGCCAGCGCCACCGGCAGGACCCCGATCGACAGCAGGTTGCCGATCAGGACAATCGACGCCACCCGCTCCGGTTCGGCGTTATAGCGTTCCGCAAAGATGTAGTTCATCACCGCCGGCGGCAGCGCGCCGTAGATCACCAGCAGGCCTTCTTCAAAGCCTTTGAGACCCAGCAATTCGGCCACACCGAAAGACAGCAGCATGCCGGCGGCAGGCCGTACCAGGCCACTGATCACGCCGACGTTCCAGCCCTTGAAACTGATGTCCGTCATGCGCACACCGAGCGCAAAAAGCATCAGCGGAATACAGATGTCGCCCAGCATGCGCAAGGCCATCACTGCCGGCTGCCACACCTGGATGCCCAGCAAGGACACGGCCAGACCGGCCAGCATGGCGAGCAGCGAAGGCACACGCCACATCTGCGAGAGCCGCGCCTTGTGGTCCAGCAGCCACAGGCCATAGGAGTAGTGCACCAGACTGGAGACCAGGAACAGCACGATGGCCGGCTGCAGCGCCCGATCACCGAAGGCCAGCACCGCCACCGGCACGCCCAGATTGATCGAGTTGGAAAACATCATTGGCGGAACCAGCGTGCGATGACTGATCTTGAGCAGGCGGGCCAGCCCGAAAGCAACCACGCCGCACACCATGGTGACCAGCAACAGGGCCAGCGCCAACCAGCGATATTCGTAGATATGGAAGTCCCGTCCGGCAAGGGCACCAAATACCAGTGCCGGCACAAACACATCAGCAATGAGCTGGTTGACCTGTGCCATGTCAGGTTTGCGGCGCAGCGAAACGAAGTAACCGATTGCCGTGATGGCAAATACCGGAAACAGGATGGAGATGATGCGTTCGATCATGGCAACCTCGCGTGGCAATCGGGCATTGTAGCGAGGCAGCGTTACAGCACCGGCGCGTCAGACTGATCCAGCACAAGTCAGCCTGACAGGAAAACGGATTCTAGAATTTCTTGTGTTCGATCTGGGCAACCTGATCGATGCCCATCACCCGCATCAAGGCCGCCACCATCTCGTTGGGATGACGAATCACGGTGAGCTTGCCCTGCGCCTGGAACTGCGCGAACTGATTGAACAAGGAGCCCGCGCTGACAAACTCCAGACGTTTGAGCTGGCTGGCATCAACATCGATGGCGTCACGATCCGAACCATACACCGCCAGCTTGCGCAGAATTTCCGGCTGGGCACCCGCCAGCACGCCATCCAGCGCGAATCCCTCGCGGACCGGTGGCGGCGCCTCCTCAAGCCTGGGCACATCCCCCGAATCCGTCGCACTGAGAACAGCTTCGGGCGGATCCCAGGAAGGGGGAGACTCTTCAAAGGTGATCGCGAAATTTACCGCCATGTCTTCAAAACGCGCCTGATCACCCAGCTGCTGCATCATCGCCAAAGCGGCCAGCCAGTAGACCCGGCCTTCCGGCTCGCCAACCTTGAGACGCGGCTCAAGCAAACCCAAGGCATGCTGCGCACCCAGCAGGGCCACTTTGACCTTGTTGCGCTTGAGTCCTTCCAGTGTGTCACTGAGCAGGGTACAACCGGCGTCATCAATGCCGCGCAGGCGAGACAGGTCGATGCGCAGCTTGCCGATCTTGGTGCCGATGCGAACAAGCTGTTCAAACTGGGGGCGGGCGTTGCCGGAGAGGTTGCCCGACAGATTGACCGCTGGCGTGGCCTCTTTTGGCGTCGCGGCAACGGCAACAGGGATTGCGTCGTCCCATGTCGGGGGAGATTTTTCGAACAGCTCGGCGAAGACGACGCCCTGGCTGTCAAAGGCAGACTTGTTTCCAGTCAGCCGGTAAAGATCGAAAAGCATCCGCCAGAGGCGGTCAGACTGCTTGCTGTTGCCGGCCACGGCTTCCTCAAGCACCTGCTTTGCACCCTCGTCATTGGCGTTGGCATACAACACGGCAGCTTCTTCAATGGCCGCAACATCCTCGGCAGAAACCTCCAGCACCTGGATCCTGCCAGCTGCCGCCGCCAGAGAACGCCCCACATCCCCCACATGAGTGAACTCCAGCGAGGTCGTGATGTCGTTCCGCTCGGATTTCCTGGGATGTGTTGATTCATCGGCTTTGTCGCCGTTGGCGTGTTTCTTGCCAAAAAAGGGTAGCGCCATGTTCTGTTTAGACCCGGGCCAAGCAGTCAGCAGGTGATCGGGCAATTACTCTATAAAGCTGGATCAGGCTGAGCGGCCATCTCCCCGACCCGCCCATCCAGAGGTCACACCTCCGGATGGGCGACGAGGAAGCAATCGCTCAGTCCGCAAACATTTTCTGCATGCGTTCACGACGCGCTTGCGCTTCAACCGACAAGGTCGCCGTAGGACGGGCGATCAGACGGGCAAGGCCGATGGGCTCACCCGTTTCTTCGCAGAAACCGTAGGAACCATCGGCAATACGCAATAACGCCTGATCAATTTTCTTCAACAGCTTGCGCTCGCGGTCACGGGTACGCAACTCCAGCGCATGTTCTTCTTCAACCGTTGCACGATCTGCCGGATCGGCAACAGTTTCCTGCTCACGCATATGCTCAACGGTTTCATCCACCTTGAGCTGGAGTTCACTACGCGTCGCCGAAAGGCGTTCACGGAAAAAACTCAGCTGCGCTTCGTTCATGTATTCCGACTCGGGCATAGCCAGCAGTGCGGCTTCAGTCAGGGCCATGGAAACACTCCTCAATCAATTATATGAGCGCAAAGAACGCGACTTCGTGCCGTGTTCTTCAATATAAAACAGTCACCCCATACTTTACACAATCCCCACATCTTCTGGGTATGGCGCTTCGGGGACGGTACAATAGCAGGATGTCCGAGATTCACAATACCAACGCCATCCATCAGTCCGTCTGGCCGGTGCGCGTATACTATGAAGATACCGACGCTGGCGGCGTTGTCTATTACGCAAACTACCTACGCTTCTGCGAACGTGCCCGTACCGAGCGCCTGCGCGCGCTGGGCATCAATCAGCACGACCTGCGCGCCGAGCAGGGCATTGTCTTCGTCGTCAGCCGCGTCGAAGCGGATTATTTGAAAAGTGCGGAACTTGACGATGAATTGCTGGTCCTCTCCACCGTGACCTCGGTCGGGGCGGCCACCATGCGCTTCCTGCAACGCGTGATGCGGGGTGACGAGCGCCTGTTTGAAGCCGTGATCACCATTGCTTGCGTTGACTGGAATCGCGGTCGTGCCACGCGAATCCCCGATACCTTGCGTAGTCTCCTCGAAAGTGAAGTATGAATTCCGAAGATCTGTCGATTCTCAGCCTGATTGCCAATGCCAGTCTGGTAGTCAAGTTTGTCATGGCCATTCTGGCCAGTGTGTCCTTCATGTCCTGGTACTGGATTTTCCGCAAAGGCCTGACGCTTGGCGCCACACGTAACAATACGGGCAATTTCGAACAGCAGT
This sequence comes from Pseudomonadota bacterium, assembly GCA_018262235.1. Taxonomy (GTDB): domain Bacteria; phylum Pseudomonadota; class Gammaproteobacteria; order Burkholderiales; family Rhodocyclaceae; genus Uliginosibacterium. Next base: position 37,176 of record JAGTRY010000010.1, on the reverse strand, counting down.
TCTGGAGCGGAATCGATCTGGTCCAGCTCTACCGCAATGTATCGCAGGATCGTGACAATGCAGGGGCACTGGCCCGCATCTTCGAGTCCGGTTTCCGCGAGTTCTCCAAACTGCATGGCCAGAAAGGCCTTGAACCCGCCGACATCATCAACGGTGCACGTCGCGCCATGCGTGCAACCTACCAGCGTGAAATCGACGATCTGGAAGCCCATCTCGCCTTTCTCGCCTCGGTCGGTTCGGTCAGCCCCTATGTCGGCCTGTTCGGTACGGTATGGGGCATCATGAACGCCTTCCGCGGCTTGGCGAATGTCGGCTCGGCAACGCTGGCCCACGTTGCACCAGGGATTGCCGAGGCGCTGGTCGCCACCGCTATCGGTCTGTTTGCGGCCATCCCGGCCGTGGTCGCCTACAACCGCTATATCCATGAAGTGGATCGCCTGTCGATCCGCTTCGAGAGCTTCATAGAAGAGTTCTCGAACATCCTGCAACGGCAGTTGAGATAAGCCATGCGTCAGCGTCGTCTCATGAACCAGATCAACGTCGTTCCTTACATCGACGTGATGCTGGTGCTGCTCGTGATTTTCATGGTCACCGCCCCGATGCTCCCGACCGGAACAGTTGATCTTCCCAGCGTAGCCAAGGCTTCACTGCCCAAGGTGCCGCCAATGGTCATCACGGTGAAAGGCGAGGACCGCTGGACGCTGGGCGAAGGTGCTGCCGCAACGGGCGGCCCACTGATCGAATCGGATGATCTGGTTGCCCGACTGCAGGCGGCTCAGGAAGCCAATCCTGACCGCGGGGTGGTGATTTCTGCCAGCAAGAACGTGCGCTACGAAGCCGTGATGAAAGTCATGGACTTGCTGCAGCGGAACCAGATCAACAAGGTCGGGCTGCTGGTTCAGTCGGGGCAATAACGCATCATGGAATTCGCGCTCAAGCGCCCCGAGCCCGGCAAATGGACCGCTGCGGTTTTCAGCCTGCTCATGCACGGCATCCTGTTGCTGGCGCTGTTCTACGGGATGCAGTGGCAGCATCACCCGGCCGAGGCCGTTAGTGTGGAGCTGGTCCGCAGCCTGCCGCCCATGGCTGTACCCGAACCCGAACCCCCACAGGAAACACCAAAGGCAGAGCCTCTTCCGCCTCCGCCCAAACCGGTGGAAGTGAAACCGGTTGAGGTCAAGCAGGCGGAAGTGCCCAAGCCGGTGGTCAAGCCGGATATTGCGCTGAAAGAACCGGAAAAGAAGAAGGTCGAGAAAAAGAAGGAAGAACCGAAACCTGAGCCGCCCCAACCGGAGAAGAAACCGGAGAAAAAAGAGGTGCCGGCACCGGTTCAATCCAGGCCGCTTCCCAAGCCTGTAGAGAAAAAACCTGACGTGCCGCCCAAGATGTCCGACATGGACAAGTTGCTGGCCAGGGAGTCGGACAAGGTTGCAGCCGCAACCAACGAAGCAAACATGCGCGCCAAGCTTGATGCCGCCGCCGGGGCTGCCTCCAAAGCCGCCAGTGCGGCTTCGCTGGGCCGTGCCACGGGCGACTGGATCGGGCAGATTGCGCAAAAGGTGAAATCCAACCTGATGCGCCCGCAAGGTGTGACAGGTAATCCGCTGGTGGAATTCGAAATCCAGTTGCTGCCGTCCGGCGAAATCCTCGGCGACCCGAAACTCACGAAGAGTTCGGGCAACAGCAATCTGGATGAGGCCGCACGACGTGCCATCCTGAAGTCTTCACCCCTCCCCAAGCCCAGCAAAGCGGAAGTTTTTCAAAGAGAAATCACATTGAAGTTCCATCCGATGGCGGATGGGGAATAGAATTACGGAAGACTTGCAAAATATGATGAATTCCAGAAAACTTTTTGCCGCGCTGATCTGGTTAGCCGGCATGCTTTGTTTGCCTCTAGCAAACGCGCAATTGACCGTCGAAATCTTCGGATCCGGAGCTAACCGGATCCCTATCGCGACGCCCAATTTCTCCGGCGAAGCCCTCATGCAGGGGAGCGTCGGTGAAGTCGTGCGCAAGGATCTGGAGCTCTCTGGATTGTTCAAACAGATCGAATCCGGCAGTCTGTTGGGCGTCGAAGGCGTCACCCCCGACTACAATGGCTGGAAAGGACAGGGCGCTGACGCACTGCTGCTCGGCAGCATCAATCCCGGACAAGGTGGGCTGGTCGATGTGCGCTTCCGCCTGTATGACGTGGTCCGCGGCACCGAACTGTTCCTGCTCAAGGTATCGGTCCGTCCGGACCAGAATCGCGCACTCGGTCATCACATTGCCAACAAGGTCTATGAGCAGTTGATCGGCCAGCCAGGCATCTTCGCAACCCGTATCGCTTACGTGGAAAAGCGCGGTTCCCGCTACCAGTTGCTGATTTCTGATTTTGACGGCGAAAACGCTGTGCCGGCACTGATCTCTGAAGAGCCGATCATGTCGCCTGCCTGGTCGCCAGATGGCAAACATCTGGCTTATGTCAGCTTCGACAAGAAAAAACCGATCATCTACGTCCGCGCGCTGGATAGCATCAGAACGGTCGTACTGGCTAATTACAAAGGCTCCAACTCTGCACCGGCCTGGTCTCCGGACGGACGGCGTCTGGCAATCACCCTGACCAAGGATGGTCTGTCCCAGATTTATCTGGTCAATGCAGACGGCAGTGGCCTGCGTCGCCTGACCAATTCCAACGGAATCGACACCGAGCCGCGGTTTTCGCCCGACGGCAGCCAGATTTACTTCACCTCTGATCGTGGTGGCAGTCCGCAGATCTACCGTGTCCCGGTTGAAGGCGGTGCAGTACAGCGCGTGACCTTCACAGGCGCGTACAATGTCAGCCCTAGGGTTTCTCCTGACGGCAAGACGCTGATCTATATCGCCCGTAATGACGGTCGTTTCCAGATCACCATGCAGGACTTGGCCAGCCAACAGACTCAAGTGCTGACCGATTCCGCCAAAGATGAATCCCCCAGTTTTGCGCCCGATGGCCGCACCCTCCTGTATGCAACCGAGGTCGGCGGACGTGGAGTGCTTTCGGTTGTCTCCACCGACGGCCGCACTCGTTACCGGCTTAACAACCGAGCTGGCGATGTGCGCGAGCCGGCTTGGGGGCCGTTTGAGAAGTAATCGAGAAGTAATGAAGTAATCACCCTCTTCCCTTCAACCATAACAACCTTCCGATCCGGAGAAAACCATGAAGAAGTCACTCGTTATTGCCGCAACCCTTGCCGCCTTGCTGGCTGCCTGCTCCACCGCACCGACTGAACCTGTTGCTGCCAAACCCGCTGCTGCGCCCCAAGCCACGGCCAAGTCGGACATCCCGACGCCGGTCAAGCCGGCTGCTGTCAAGAGCGATCCGTTCAAGGATCCTGATGCCCTGAACAAGATCCCGCTACTGGCCAAGCGCAGCATCTACTTCGAATACGACAAGTACGACATCGCACTGGACTACGTGAGCATCATCGAAGCTCACTCCAAGTACCTGAAAGCCAATGGAGGCGCCAAGGTCCTGATCCAGGGCAATGCCGACGAACGTGGTTCGCGTGAGTACAACCTGGCGCTGGGTCAGAAGCGTGCAGAAGCCGTTGCCAGCAACCTCAAGCTGCTGGGCGTGAAGGATGGACAAATGGAAGCCGTGTCGCTGGGCAAGGAAAAGCCCAAGGCAACTGGCCACGACGAAGCCGCCTGGGCTGAGAACCGTCGCGCTGACTTGGTTTACGGCGGTAAGTAAGCCATTATTTGCTTGTGTTCGGCAGAGCGGACTCACGGGTCCGCTCTCCTTATTTCCGGAGAGCCATCTTGAAACTGCATGCCTTGTTCCTTGCCTTGCTTCTAAGCTCGGCGCTACCTGCCCATGCTGGCTTGTTTGACGATGATGAAGCGCGCCGTCGCATCGATCAGATCAAGCAAGAAGCGGATGCCCGTCTCCAGAAAGTCGAAGTCGCCAGCGATACCACCTCGCGTGCCCAGCTGGAGCTGAACAATCAGCTCGAACGCACCCGCGCAGAGGTTTCGCAGATTCGTGGTCAGGTCGAACTGCTGTCCAATGACAACGAACAGGCACAAAAGCGTCAAAAGGATTTTTACATCGACCTGGATAACCGGCTGCGCAAGATCGAAACTCTGGTCGCCCAGCTCACCCAGGCCCAGCCCCCGGCACAATCCGCTCCGGCTGCAAACGAGCCCAAACTCGATCCGGCACAGGAAGCCAAGGATTACGAAGCCGCCATCAATACCCTGCGCGGTGGCAAGCATGTCGATGCCATCGTCGCATTCAAACAGTTCATCAAGACCTGGCCGAAGAGTGCCTTTCAGCCTGGCGCGCATTTCTGGACAGCTTCTGCCCTGATGCAGGCCCGCGATTTTGACGCGGCCAAGGATTACTACTCCAAGGTGTTCAGCATCTGGCCGGAAGATAGCCTGGCGCCGGATGCCATGCTGGGGCAGGCGAATGCCGAGCAAGAAGGTGGCGATGCCAAGGCCGCTCGCGCCACGCTGGAAAAGCTCGTTGCCAAGTATCCTGCCAGCGATGCCGCCAAGACGGCCAAGCAGCGCCTCGCCAAGAAAAAGTAAGCTGGGATGAGTCTTCCCGCGCCGCGCCTGCGCATCAGCGAGATCTTCCATTCGCTCCAGGGCGAATCCACCCGCGTGGGTTTGCCCACCGTTTTCGTGCGCCTGACCGGCTGCCCGCTACGCTGTGTCTGGTGTGATACCGAATACGCGTTTTCCGGTGGCGAAATGCGCGAACTCGACGCAATCCTCGCCGAAGTCGCCCGCCACGGTGCACGGTATGTGTGCGTTACCGGTGGCGAACCGCTGGCCCAGAAACCCTGTCTGGAATTGCTTCGCACCCTGTGCGATGCAGGCTATTCGGTCTCGCTGGAAACCAGCGGCGCGCTGGATCTGAGCGGCGTCGATGCGCGGGTCTCGAAGATCATGGATCTGAAGGCCCCCGGTTCCGGCGAGCTGGCCAAGAACCTGTGGAGCAATCTGGCGCATCTCGGTGCCCATGACGAAGTCAAGATCGTGCTGGCGGATGCCGCGGATTACCTGTGGGCACGCGAAGTCCTGCAAGCGCACGCTCTGGCACAGCGCTGTACCGTCCTGCTTTCGCCGGTACAAGGCAAGCTCAATCCACAAGACCTGGCGGCCTGGATCCTGCGCGATCACCTGCCGGTCCGCATGCAGCTGCAGATGCATCGCATCATCTGGGGCGACAAGACCGGCGTCTAGCCCGGCCAGACCTTCCTTTCTGCCACGGCGCCCGGTAGCGGCAGACGGTGCGAAAGGTGGATAATCCCGCCCTGTTTCCCGCTTTTTCAAGGTCGTTTCATCATGTCTGCTCCCCGCGCCGTCGTCCTGCTCTCCGGCGGACTCGATTCCGCCACCTGCCTCGCGATTGCTCGCGCCGAAGGCTTTGAAACCTATGCCCTGTCCGTTGCTTACGGCCAGCGTCACGCCGCCGAGCTCAATGCCGCCACACGAGTGGCCGCAGCCCTGGGCGCCAAAGCGCATCGCGTCGGCCACGTCGACCTCGGCCAGTTCGGTGGCTCTGCACTGACGGACGCCAACATCGCGGTGCCGACTTCCGGCGTCGAAGCCGGTGGCATTCCCGTCACCTATGTACCGGCCCGCAATACCGTGATGCTCTCGCTGGCACTGGGCTGGGCTGAAGTGCTCAAGGCCAACGCCATTTTCGTCGGCGTGAATGCCGTCGATTACTCCGGCTATCCGGACTGCCGCCCCGCATTCATCGCAGCGTTCGAAACCATGGCCAACCTCGCCACCAAGGTCGGCGTGGAAGGTGCGCGCCTGCACATCCACGCGCCACTGATCGACCTTTCCAAAGCCCAGATCGTGCAGCGCGGTACGGCGCTTGGCGTGGATTACGCCATGACCGTTTCCTGCTACCAGGCCAATGACGAAGGACAGGCCTGTGGCCAGTGTGATGCCTGTCGCTTGCGTCGCGCAGGTTTTGAAGCGGCCGGCCTGGCCGATCCGACGCGGTATGCGTAAAGATCGCCAGCCCGAATCTGGCGCGTGAAAGTCTCTTGCTGATACGGATCTTCTACCGGCTTGCAGCATTTGCCGGGATGCTCGCACTGGTCACCGTGGCGACCGATCAGGTGCTGACGCGCAACCTGGCAGCCGGTATCTATCCCGTGGATGCCGATTCGATCGGCATCCCGCTGGTGATGGCACTGGTCAAGGCCGTTGTGGTCTACGTGGTATTGCTGCCTGCAGCAATCCTGCCCAGCCTGGCAAAGCACTGGCACAGCCGGATCAAACGCACAGCCTTGCTTGGCATCAGCCTGATATCCCTGTTGCTGGGACTGCTGCTGTGCGGCTTGAACGGGCTGTCATGGCTGGATGGCGATCACTTCCTGATCAGCCTGGCCTGGTGGGGATTTGCGCTCTTCGCCGGCACAATCGTAGTCATCGATCTGCGCAGGGGGTACCCGATCAAGCCGGATCAAACGCCTCCTGCCGCGCCAGCAGCATAAGTGACCGGCCGGCTGCCGTGAGATAAGTCCGATTGCATAGGCCCCGGAAAGCCCTTAGCCTAGATGCTATGCGGGTCAGGCAGCGGGGTGCTGCCGCCGTTTCCTTCCGGGAGCTTTCATGGGTCGCTACACCACCGATACGAATCGCATCAACCTGCCTGCCGTGCTGCGTGACACCGGCATCGGGCTCGCCGTCCTGCTCCTGCTGCTGTGGGTTAACCCATTCAAAACCGTCCCCACCGGCACGCGTGGCGTCATCACCCAGTTCGGCGCGATCAAGGGCATCGAGCCCGAGGGGCTGGTCTTTCTGCCACCCTGGCAGAAGCTGGCGGTGTTCAACATCCGCGCCGAAGAAGCCACCATCGAACACGCCGAGGGCAGCACCAGCGATACCCAGCCGGTCAAGGTAAGCATGACCGTGCGCTACAGCATTGCCACGGATCGCGTCGCCGAGGTGTATGAAAAGTATTCGCACGACGGCAACCTGTCGTCCTACGTGCAGACGGCCACTCAGGAAATTTTCAAGGCCGTCACCGCACGCTACACCGCGCCGGAGCTGATCAGCCAGCGTTCCAAGGTTTCCAGCGACATCAACGCTGCATTGCGCGAGAAGCTGGCGCTGTATGGCGCCAATGTCATCAATATCGACATGCGCAACTTCGCCTTCTCCGACACCTACATGGCTGCGATCAACCAGAAGGTGACGCAGGAACAGCTCCGTCTGGTCGCCGAGAACCAGCTCAAGACCGTTGAAGCCGAGCAGAAGCAGAAGGTGGCGATTGCCGAGGCCGAAGCCGCCGCAACACGCGCCAAGGCCGATGGCGAGTCCTATGCCAACCTGAAGATCGCCCAGGCCCAGGCCGAGGCATTGAAGGTGCAGAACGCCGCGCTGGTACAGAGCAAGGAAGTGCTGGAGCTGCGCCGCATCGAAGTCGAGAAGATCAAGGCCGAGCGCTGGGATGGCAAGCTGCCCGAGCACATCTACGCCGGTGCGCCGATCCCCTTCCTCAACGTCAGCAAGTAAGCCCGTCGACCACGGCCAGCCCCGCGGCGAACATCCGCCGCACGGGGCTCACGGAATGTTTGCAGCCTCCGGGGTGATGCCCGACTGCGTCGGGCTCGCCTCATTGACCCGTGCCACCTCCGGCAGGAGCGGAGACACACTCGCCAGCTTGCCAAGCACTGCGCGCTGATAGGGCAGCATGTTCTTGCCGACCCATAACTGAGGCTGCGAAGCAGGCAGCTTCAATTGGCTGTTCCTTAGCGCTGATTCTGGTTGAGAAGATGCAGCAGAAATGCTTTCTCATGGCGCAATCTCTCCATCCACGTAATACCAGCGCCCGTCCTCCCGCACGAAACGGCTGGTTTCCTCCAACCGTTCGGCACGCCCGCCGACACGACAGCGCGCGATGAAATGTACCGTTCCGTGCGTTGCATCCTGTGTCGCCGTGCTGACGATCTTTAGCCCGATCCATTTCGGCTGCGGAGGCGTCATGACATCCAGATCACCCGGCCGGGTCGTGACATGCCAGGTCGCCAGCAGGTAATCGCCAAGCCCTAGCGCAAAGGCGCTGTAACGCGAGCGCATCAAGGCTTCGGGCGTCGGGGCGGGCACTCCGGCGTGGTAACGCCCGCAGCAGCGCTCATAGGAAGCGGACAAGCCACAGGGACAGGCTTGCAGTGCCGCCATGCTCATTCCACCGCGCGGATGGCCGTCACGAAATACTGCGTCTCACCAAAGCAGGTGCTTGGCACACCGACGTGCTGCTCGTAAGTCAGCGCCACGCGTTTGCCGATCAGGGCATTGATCTGTTCGGCAACCGCCTCGTCACGCACGCTGAACGAGAAGATCTCCGCCGGCTGTCCAGGCAGATTGACCAGGGCGATGTCTCCCTCCCAGGTCTTGCAGATCCAGCCCTTGTGCGAAAACTTCTGCACATAGCCTGCGCGTTCCCCATCCGAGTAGTCATAGCTCAGCGAAAGCCAGGTGTAGGCCACGCCGAGCAGGATGAGGACAGCAATAATCGCGGCGAGAATTGGCAGTGCCGCAGCACCGGTGTGTCGGGTCATGCGCATGGGATGGACTCCGGTTGGTTTGGTGCAAGTATACCCGCTGACCCCCTCCGGTTTGATGAACCGTCTCACCGGTCTGCCGACAAACATGCCTGGCCAGCCGTACACGCCACAGGCATATCACCACGAACCGCACAAACCAGCCCGGGGTTTCCGGCCGGAGACGTCGTTCATTCGTGCTGACTCGCATCGAATACGGTGTTCAGGGCAGTACTCTGGTACTGGCTGGCCGGCGTCACCGTTTCGCGTTGCCAGGGAATCCTTCCCAGATACCAGATGCGCCAAAAAGCCTGCGGCACGTCCGGATGCTGCTGCAGCAAGCTGGCGAAATCGGTGACCGTCCCCACCTTCTTCCCTGTAGCTTCCAGCAGGCTTTCATAGACCAGTTTGGAGCAGAACTGGCGGGAGGAGTGCAGGTTGAAGCCCAGGTCGTACCAGCGCCCGATACGCGCTTGCGCGGCCTCGGCCAATGCTTTTTCCTGGATCTGCGTCAGGGCCTGCTGCGGCCGGCGGATGGCGACATAGCCCGCTTCCGAGCGCCCGACAAAGCGGGACAGCGGCGTGAGTACCGCGCGCGGCACCTTGCTTTCCGCCACCAGTGGCTCGGGCCCGGACGTGTCAATGATGATGCCGACATGATTCGTCCAGCTTCCTCCGGCATCGGCAACCTTGCGCAGGAAATAATAGGGTTCGCGGGTGAACACCACATCGCCGACCTGCACTTCGCGCACGATCTCGGGCGGCAGACGTGCGCGCGGAGTGAATAGCGCGGCATGCAGATCAGTCAGCCCAAGCAGGCTGAAGGAAGACAGAAGCAGGATCGCTACACCACGCCGCAGGCATTTCCAGACCATCTTGAGGCTCCTTACATGTCGAAATATTTCGATATATCAACCAAAAAAGAGAAGGCCACTCCGGCCTTCCTCAGGCATTCTTTTCCAGGTAATCCGCAACATTGCTGAACACCTCGCGCAGCAAACTCTTGTTCACCCAGAAATACACTTCCTTGCCGATCTTCTCGGACTCCAGCACGCCCGCCTCACGCAGGATCTTCAGATGATGCGAAACGGTCGAGCGCGCCAGCGTCGACACCTCGGCAATCTGCCCGACGTTGAGCCGCTCGCCGGGTTCGAAGCTCAGCATGATGCGTTGGCGATGCTCATCGCCCAACGCAACGAAAACGGCCGCCATGTCTTGCCAGGCGCGCGGGATGGCTCGGGAGTAATCCTTGTTCATGTCGATATGTTTCGATATATCGTCTGATCTGTCAAGCCCGCAGCACCGCGGTGCCGGCTACACTGCAGGCATTTCCCTGCCGCACATCATCATGACCGCCCCCCAACCGAACAATCCGCTGCACGGCCTCACCCTCGAAACAATCCTCACGCGTCTGGTCGAACAGTACGGCTGGGAAGAACTTGGCCGGCGCATCGAAGTGCGCTGTTTCCTGTTCGACCCGAGCATCAAGTCCAGCCTCAAATTCCTGCGTCAGACGCCCTGGGCCCGGGCACAGGTCGAAGCCCTGTATCTCGACATGATTGATGCCCCCTGATGCGCCGCATCGTCTCCAGCTTGCTATGGCGCGCCCTGGCCGCATTGAGTGTCGGCCTGGGCTTTATCGGCATCTTTGTACCGGGTCTGCCGACCGTGCCTTTCCTGCTGCTTGCAGCCTGGGCCGCCGGACATGGCTGGCCGGCACTGGAAACCTGGCTGTTGAACCATCCGCGCTGGGGCGCCAGCATCCGCGCCTGGCGCACCCGTGGCGCCGTGCCGCGGCGAGCCAAATGGGCGGCATCCCTGATGATGGCGCTCAGTGCCGTGCTGATGGGGATTTCCGGGGCGCCGCGTCTGCTCACCCTCGGCGTGGCGCTGCTCATGCTGGCCGTGGCCGTGTGGTTATGGCGCCGCCCCGAAGGCTGAGCAGCCCAGCCGCTGGAGTATGCTTGGGCATCCTTCACCAAGATGGCGAAAAGCCCGGGAGCCCGATCTGCCATGCCCTTGCGCCCACCTTTCATAGCCCCTTTGCAGTTTGCCGATGCCGATGCCGCACTGGCTCAGGTCCAGCTCATCTATAACGCCAGCATCACCCATCTGCGCGACGCCTTGCAGCGCTTCGTCGCGGGAGATGCCCTCGATACGGATGGCACCCGTGGCCTGCACCGGGTACGCGCCTGCTATCCCTTCGTCCGCCTGCAGACCACCAGCGTGGCAAAATCCGGCAAGGCAGACAAACGTCTGTCATACGGCTTCGTTGCTGGCCCCGGCCATTACGAAACCACGCTGACGCGGCCCGACCTGTTCGCCAGCTACTACCGCGAACAGTTCCGCCTGCTCCTGCAGAACCACGATGTCGAGCTGGAAATCGGCATCAGTTCGCAGCCGATCCCGATCCATTTTCCCTTCGGCGATTACGACTACATCGAAGGCAGCATGGATGCCGAGCGCCGCCAGCTGATGCGCGACGTGTTCGACCTGCCGGACCTCTCGGTGATGGATGACGGCATCGCCAACGGTACCTTTGAGCCGCGCCCCGGCCAGGCCCAGCCGCTCGCGCTATTCACCGCCCCACGCATGGATTATTCGCTGCAACGCCTGCGCCACTACACCGGCACCTCGCCCGAGCATTTCCAGAATTTCGTGTTGTTCACCAACTACCAGTTCTACATCGACGAATTCGTCGCCATGGGCCTGGAAGCCATGAATGACCCGGCCAGTCCCTACCGCGCCTTCGTCCAGCCCGGCAACGTGATCACCCGCCGCACCGGCGAAGCCACCGGCGAGCTCGACGCACTCGGCAAGGTCCCGCCGCGGCTGCCGCAGATGCCGGCCTACCACCTCATCCGCGAAGATGGCAGTGGCATCACCATGATCAACATCGGCGTCGGTCCGGCCAACGCCAAGACCATCACCGACCACGTGGCCGTCCTGCGCCCGCATGCCTGGCTGATGCTTGGCCACTGCGCCGGCCTGCGCACCACCCAGGAACTGGGCGACTACGTGCTGGCCCACGCCTATGTGCGCGAGGACCACGTCCTCGACGAAGACCTGCCGATCTGGGTCCCGATTCCCGCACTCGCGGAAATCCAGTTGGCATTGCAGACGGCCGTGGCGGAAGTCACCGGTCTCTCCGGTGCCGCACTCAAGAACCTGCTGCGTACCGGCACCGTAGCCACCACCGACAACCGTAACTGGGAATTGCTGCCGGACAACACCCCGCAGCGCCGCTTCTCGCAAAGCCGCGCCGTCGCGCTCGACATGGAAAGCGCGACGATTGCCGCCAACGGCTTCCGCTTCCGCGTGCCCTACGGCACCTTGCTGTGCGTGAGTGACAAACCGCTGCACGGCGAGATCAAGCTCCCCGGCATGGCCAACAACTTCTACCGCGAACGCGTCGACCAGCACCTGCGCATCGGCATCCGTGCGCTGGAGATCTTGCGCGAAAAAGGCCCCGACTCGCTGCATAGCCGCAAGCTCAGGAGCTTTGCCGAGGTAGCGTTTCAGTAGGGTATTCGACAGAACATGAAAAGGATGGGCACGAATCAGTAGAAAACTTGCTTCCAACAACGAACGCCAGTCCGCAAAATGCAAGAACCGCGTCCATATACGCAATCGAAGCGAAGCGCATTGCGCCGCATGCTTGAGCTCACATCCGGTGCAATGCGCGCCTGCGGCGCTTCGATTGCACCCTACTTCGGCCACTTTTCAATAGTTCTCGACCGGCCGTCATTCAAATACCACTTCATTATTTAAAACTCGCGCAAACAAAAAAGCCCCCGCCGGCCAAACCGACGGGGGCTTTGTCTTGGCGAAAACCCAGGACGCTTAAGCCGCTTCGCCCTTGATCAGGGGCAGCGATTCGCCGCCATCGATGAGAATCTTGCGCGGCTTGAGTGCCTCCGGTACTTCGCGTTCCAGTTCGATGTTGAGCAGACCGTTTTCGAAGCTGGCGGCAACCACTTTGACGTGATCATCGAGCTGGAAACGCTGTTCGAAATCACGTGCGGCAATGCCCCGGTGCAGCCAGTTGCGCGGGGTCGGATCGGTAGCTTTGCGGCCGCTGATCTTGAGGGTGTTCTTCTCGGTCTCCACGTCCAGCTCGTCGCGGCTGAAACCGGCCACGGCCATGCTGATGCGATATTTGTCTTCGGAGACGAGTTCGATGTTGTACGGCGGGTAGCTGGGCTGCTCGTTGCGCAATGCGGCTTCGGCAAGCTGGGCGAGACGGTCGAAACCGATGGCAGAGCGGTACAGCGGGGAGAAATCATAAGTACGCATGGTTCATATCCTCGTAAGCGATACAGGGTGATGCAGGCCTCGACGTGAGCACCTGCACTCCCTATCTGTGATCGCTCTGGATGAATTTCAAGTCCTTGAAATTGCAGACTTCAGCCCCCATTTTTTATGGCTTTTCCGATCAGGAACAGGTCGAAAATCCTGATGCTGTTCAGCCCAGCACTTCCAGCAATCTTTGCGCGACCAGTTCGGAAGACGCCGGGTTCTGGCCCGTGATCAACAGACCATCCACCACGGCATAGGGATGCCAGTCCGGCCCTTTGGAGTAATGGCCACCCTTGGCCTTGAGCATGTCTTCGACCAGAAAAGGTACGATGTGGGTGAGCTGGACGGCTTCTTCTTCCGTATTGGTGAAACCGGTAACGCGACGGCCCTGAACCAAGGGTGTGCCATCGGCATTTTTCGGGTGGCGCAGCACGCCGGGAGCATGGCACACCGCGGCAACCGGTTTACCTTCGCCAAGCATCTTTTCGATCAGGGCGATGGAATACTTGTCTTCGGCCAGATCCCATAGCGGGCCATGGCCGCCGGGGTAGAACACCGCGTCGAAATCGGCCGCCTTCACGCTTGCCAGTTTCACTGTGTTGGCCAGTGCGGTAATGCTTTCAGCATCATCCTTGAAACGCCGGGTGGCTTCGGTCTGCGCCGCAGGATCGTCACTCTTCGGGTCCAGCGGCGGCTGGCCGCCCAAGGGTGAAGCAAGGGTGATGTGCGCGTCAGCTTCCTTGAAGACGTAATACGGCGCGGCAAATTCTTCGAGCCAGAAACCGGTTTTCTTGCCGGTGTTGCCAAGCTGGTCGTGCGAGGTCAGGACCATCAGGATTTTTTCATGGTGTCACTCCAGGATTCAGGCAACCGTCAGGTGCAGGCGCACGTCGACGTTGCCATGCAGGGCATTGGAATAGGGACAGATGCTGTGCGCTTTGGCGAGCAAGGCTTCGGCTTGGGACTGCTCAAGGCCGGCAAGGGTGACATGGAGATCCACGTCAAGCTTGAAGCCGCCTTCAGGTGTCTGACCCATGCCGACTTCAGCGCTGGTCTGGCTGCTCGCCAGCGGCAGTTTGGTGCTGGTGGCGATGTGCTTCAAAGCGTTGTCGAAACAGGCAGCGTAGCCGAGCGCAAACAGCTGCTCGGGGTTGGCGCCAGTCTTGCCCGAGCCAGGCATGGCCAGCTCGATGGTCAAGCTTCCGTCATCCAGCGAAGTAGCGCCGGAGCGGCCACCAGAGGCGGTGGCGCGGGTCTTGTAGAAAATTTTCATGATTTTGTCCTTGGGGGTTTGGGGGGATATCAGTCAGCCAGCTGCACGACGAGCTTGCCGAAGTTCTTGCCTTTGAGGAGCCCGATGAAGGCTGCCGGTGCGGCGGCGAGTCCTTGCACGCGGTCTTCGCGGAACTTGATCTTGCCTTCGGCCAGCCAAGCGCTCATGACTTTGAAGAATTCCGGGTAACGCGGGCCGTAATCGTTGAAGATGATGAAGCCCTGCATGCGGATGCGGCGCTTCAACAGCTCGGTCATGAGCAGCGACAGGCGATCCCGGCCCACGGGTTGTTCGGTGGCGTTGTACTGAGAAATCAGGCCGCACAGCGGCACGCGGGCCTTGGTGTTGAGCAGCGGCAGCACGGCATCGAAGACCGCTCCACCAACATTCTCGAAATACACATCGATACCGGCCGGGCACGCTGCGGCGAGTTGCGCTGCCATGTCTTTGGCATGGTGATCGATGCAGGCATCGAAGCCGAGTTCTTCAACCACGTAGCGACACTTTTCGGCACCGCCCGCAATGCCCACCACGCGACAGCCTTGCAGCTTGGCGACCTGCCCGACCACCGAACCGACCGCGCCGCTGGCCGCTGCCACGACCACGGTCTCGCCCGCCTTGGGTTGGCCGATGTCCATCAGCCCCATGTAGCCGGTGAAGCCGGGCATGCCGAGCACACCCAGCGCCAGCGAGGGCTGCGCCAACTGGCCAAGCTTGAACAGACCCGTGCCATCCGACACGGCGTATTCCTGCCAGCCGCCTTGGGCCAGCACCAGTTCGCCCTCGGCAAAATCCGGGTGCTGCGAGCTGACGACGCGGCTCACCGTCGCGCCAACCATCACGGCATCGATGGCCACCGGCTCGGCATAAGACTTGGCGTCACTCATGCGGCCACGCATGTAGGGATCCAGCGACAGGTAGAGCGTGCGCAGCAGCACCTGGCCGGCGGCGGGCGTCGGAATCGGCGTGGTTTCGAGCCGGAAATTCCCGGCCGTCGGTTCGCCGACCGGGCGCGAAGCCAGCACGATGCGGTGATTGTTTTGTGTAGTCATGGTGATCTCCTGGGGAATGATTTCTGAATGTAGGGCAATCGCGCGGCCCCCTCGGTGCGCTGGCCTACAGACTGGCTTCGAGCACTTGCTGGCTGACTTCCAAGCTCACGTCCTGGCGTTCGCCAATGGCGACCATGCCGTGGGCCTTGAGCTGGGCGATGATGGCCGGGATCGCCTCTGAGCCAATGTCATACGCGCTGAGACGCGTCGGCACTTCCAGACTTTCAAAGAAGGTGCGGGTCCTGGCGATGGCGGCTTCAATGCGCTCGT
Source organism: Pseudomonadota bacterium (assembly GCA_018262235.1). Lineage (GTDB taxonomy): Bacteria > Pseudomonadota > Gammaproteobacteria > Burkholderiales > Rhodocyclaceae > Uliginosibacterium. The sequence goes on along the minus strand of JAGTRY010000010.1, from coordinate 21,742 downwards.
CTTCGCTGCCGGTGGTGATCTGCCAGACGCGTTCGGCATATTGAAGCAGCTTGCTGCGCTTGCCTTCACGGCGCACTTGCAGCATCGCCGGCAGCACCACGGCCAAGGTGCGGGCATGGTCGATGTTGTACTTGGCGGTCAGCTCGTGGCCGATCATGTGGGTCGCCCAGTCTTGCGGCACGCCGGCGCCGATCAGGCCGTTGAGCGCGAGCGTCGCCACCCACATCAGGTTGGCACGGGCGTTGTAATCGGTGGTGGCAATCGCCGCCGGGCCGTGTTCGATCAGGGTCAGCAGCAAGCCTTCGGCGAAGCGGTCCTGCACATGTGCGTCGACGCTGTAGGTCAGGTATTGCTCCATCACGTGCACGAAGGCATCCACCACGCCATTGGCCAGCTGGCGCTGCGGCAGGGTGTAGGTCTTGGTCGGGTCCAGCACCGAAAACACCGGGAACAGCGCGCGATTCAGGAAGGGCAGCTTGGCGCCCTGAGCCTTGATCGTCACCACGCCACCGTCATTCATCTCGGACCCGGTGGCCGGCAGGGTCAGCACCGAACCGAAGGGCATGGCTTGCGTGATGTTGCGGCCGAACTTGAAGAGGATCTCGGTCGGGTCGCCTGCAAACAAGGCTGCAGCCGCGACGAACTTGGTGCCGTCGATAACCGAGCCCCCACCCACGGCGAGCAGGAAGTCGATCTTGTCGCGTTTGACCTGTTCAACCGCGCGCATCAGGGTTTCGTAGCTCGGGTTGGGTTCGATGCCTCCGAACTCGAAGACTTCGCGCGCGCCCAGCGCGGCCCGCACTTCGGCCAGCGTGCCGGTCTTGCGGGCGCTTTCACCGCCAAACAGGATCAGTACACGTGCCGTGGCCGGTACCAGCGTGGCCAGTTCGGCAATACGGCCCTGACCGAAAACGATGCGGGTCGGGTTGTAGAAATCAAAGTTTTGCATGGGGATTGCCTTTGTGAAATTAGACCGGTCGTCTAGTTTTGAATCAAAAATATGCGGTGGCATTCCGCCCACCGCAGGGATCGTGTGTTCAGTTCAGTTTGAGGTGTGCTTGCGTACTGCTGAAAGCGGCGTCCAGCGCACTACGGTCGCGCCGCAGCTTGGCCAGCAGCGATGCGCCCAGCCAGGCGCCGTACAGCCATTGCGCCGCGTCGGCGGGCGCTTGGGTACTGCCGACAGAGCCATCCGCTTGCCCGGCAGCGATGCACCCGGCGAGCCGGCGCAGGATGCTGTCGGTGCCGGCCAGCATGGTGCTGCGCATGGCATCCGACAGGTCCGCGATTTCGGCGGCGAGTTTCACGATCAGGCATTTTCCCGCGGCATCTTCGCTGCACTGGGTGTCGATCCAGCGCTCGAAATACGTCAGCAGGCGTTGTGCGCCGCTCAGATCGGTGCGTGCAAACAATGCATCGACCCGGCTCAGGTAATCGGCGAAATAGCTCTCCAGCAATGCGGCACCGAAGGCTTCCTTGGAAGCAAAGTAGTGATAGAAGGAGCCCTTGGGCACGCCTGCGCTGGCGAGGATTTCGGCCAGCCCGACGCCCACAAACCCCTTGCTGGCAACCAGTTGCTGGCCACAGCCGAGAATGTGCTGGCGCGTATCGATGCGTTCAGTGTTCATGGGACGCATCCTAAACCACAATTAGACCGGTCGTCTAGTGGTTTCTGAAACTTTGGCGTTTCGACGCTTTCTGAGACCCTGGCTGCACAGTTGCGCTAGAGTCCAGCGCAGCAGGCCATGCCCCACCCAACCGGATCCCGCCAGGCCATGAACACGTCACTCCCCAGTTCCCCTGTACGCCATCGCAGCATTTTCCTGCGCCAGTTGCGCGCCCGCCCGCGCCTGTTCCTGTCGATCGGCATCGCCCTGCTGGTCTTGCAATGCCTGCCGCAAAGCCTGGCGCCGCACCTGCCGACACGCTTGTTGCTGGCCTGGAATGCCGGGGCCTGCCTGTACCTGCTGCTGGCCATGGCGATGGTCTTGCGCTCGTCACTGGAGCGCCTGCACTGGCGGGCGATGGCGCAGGACGAAGGGCGCTTCGTGGTGCTCGGCGGGGTGATTCTGGCCTCAGTCGCCTGCCTCGCAGCCATCTTCATGCAACTGGCCGGCATCAAGGATCTGCAAGGCCCGCTCAAGTACGAACATATCGGACTGGCGGCACTGACCATCGTTTCGTCCTGGGCCTTCGTGCACCTGATGTTCGCCCAGCACTATGCCCACGGTTACTACCTCGACCGCTTGCGCGGCGGCCCGGGCGGCCTGCTGTTTCCGGAAACGGCCGAGCCGGATTACCTCGATTTTGTCTATTTCGCCGCCGTCATCGGCACCTCGGGACAAACTGCCGACGTATCCTTCACCTCCCGCCATTTCCGCCGCATCGGACTGGTGCACTGCGTGCTGGCGTATGCCTTCAACACCACGGTACTGGCGCTGACGATCAATATCGCTTCGGGTCTGTTGTGAGCATCGTTTGAGCTGACCCCGGATTCCTCTGCACGGCATCCGGGCTACAATGGCACGCTCAGAATTCATCATCCCTGTCTGGAGCTCATCGTGAAACCCACTCTCAAGCCCAATTCACCGAATTTTTCCTCGGGCCCCTGCGCCAAGCGCCCCGGCTATTCGCTGGCCAACCTGCCGAAAGACATCCTCGGCCGCTCGCACCGCAGCAGCCTTGGCAAGGCCCGTCTGGCCAAGTCCATCACCGAAACCAAGCGTCTGCTGGGCATCCCGGCCGACTACCACGTCGGGATCCTGCCGGCCTCCGACACCGGCGCCTTCGAACTGGCCATGTGGAACCTGCTCGGCGCCCGCCCGGTCGATACCTTTGCCTGGGAATCCTTCGGCGAAGGCTGGGTGACGGACATCGTCAAGCAACTCAAGCTCAAGGACGTCCGCTCCTTCAAGGCGGCCTACGGCGAACTGCCCGATTTCTCGCAATGGGACAGCAAGAACGACATCGTGTTCACCTGGAACGGCACCACCTCCGGCGTGAAAGTGCCGAATGGCGACTGGATCCCCGCCGACCGCGAAGGCCTCACGCTGTGTGACGCCACCTCCGCCGTGTTCGCCATGGAACTGCCCTGGGACAAGCTGGATGTGGTCACCTACTCCTGGCAGAAGGTGCTCGGCGGCGAAGGCGCCCACGGCATGCTGATCCTCTCGCCGCGCGCCGTGCAACGCCTGAAGGACTACAAGCCGGCCTGGCCGCTGCCGAAGATCTTCCGCATCGCCAAGGGTGGCGAGCTGATGACCGAGATCTTCGAAGGCTCCACCATCAACACCCCGTCGATGGTCGCCAATGAAGACTATCTGGATGCACTGGCCTGGGCCGACTCCATCGGTGGCCTGCCGGCGCTGATCAAGCGTTCCAACGACAATCTCGCCGTGTTCGAACGTTTCGTCGCCAAGACTCCGTGGATCCACTTCCTCGCCAAGGATGCCGCCGCGCGCTCCAACACCTCGGTGTGCTTCTCGCTGGACGCCACCCCGGAACAGGTCAAGGCACTCGTGAAGCTGCTCGACAAGGAAGGCGCTGCATTCGACATCGGTTCCTACAAGGACGCGCCTCCGGGACTGCGCTTCTGGTGCGGCGCCACGGTTGAAACCAGCGACCTCGAAGCCGTATTGCCCTGGCTGGAATGGGCCTACGCAGAAGTTACCAAAGCCTGAACGTTACCGCGTACAGGTTCGAACGCCCGGCCACAAGCCGGGCGTTTTTGTTTGTGCGCGAGCGTCTGTTATTCGTCACACATCCTTTGGGCATTTTCAATAAGGCCTTGCCACGCCAGGCTGATGCGCGGCCACGCTGCGTCAGGTGCTGCTTGGCCAGGCGCGGACACTCCTGTTGCCGCGCCCGAAGTGGTCATCTGCTGGATCAATGCCGTTAAGTTGGCGCCAGACGTTGCGCTCGGCGTCATCCCGGCTAAGGCCGGGATCCAGAGATCGTCTCAAAAGGCACTGGATTCCGGCCTTCGCCGGAATGACGGCAACGGGCTCGCTTGGTAGCCTTGTTTTGAGGGCGCTATTGCGTGCAGCGCAGCGGATTCATTCCATTCATGCCAAGACAATCCCGTGATCATCAAACCCGGCATGGATGACCGGGATCAGGCCGATCCGCGCTTACTGTTCCGGCGTTTCCGTTGCCTTCCGGGGCGGCAGCACGAAGCTCAGCGGTTGTCGCAGGAAGCGACGCAGGACATGTCCCCCCAGATGCAGCATGTGTTGCGCGCCAAGACGGCGGGATTTCATGGCGACGTAGAGTGCCAGCGAAAAACTCACGAACAGGTTGATCGCGGCAATGCCGATCACGCCACTGATCGCCCAGGGCAGGATCTCGCGTGTGGCGTCGAAACCCAGGGTGGTCACGGCCGTACCCAGATTGGCACTGGAGAAAGCCACATGCCGGATGTCGATTGGCAGGCCGGTGAGGACACTGACTGCGCCGGCCATCCCCAGATAGAAACCGAAGAACAGGTTGCCGAGGATCGCTCCGATATGGGTGTCGAGGTAGTTGCCAAGACGTACCGCACGCGCTTCACCAAGCCAGAGGAACAGCGGCGCCTGAGCAATGCGTGGAGCGAGATGGCGGTAGCGGACCCGGTTGTCGAAATAGCCGGAAACCAGGCCTGACAGGAACAGGCCGATCCCCGCCACGGCAGCAAACAGCAGCGCGGCGCTGTGGGTGGGATGAATGTCGCCGAGCAGGCTGGCGATCTTTCCGGCTGGCGCAAGCGGCGCCGCAAACAGCAGCGGCCACAGCCCGGCAATCAGGCACGCGAGCGGCAGGGCGAGACCGACATTGCCCAGCACGGCGATGAACTGGGTGCGGATGACGTTCTGCACCAGCGCGCAAAGCTTGTCGAGCTCGCGCGGCCCGGACGCTTCGACAACCGCGGCAATGGAAGCCGCCGTCATGGCGGGCTGTTTGGTCGCCACGGTGAAACCGAGCAGGTGGATGAGGACAAAGCCCAGCCCGTAATTGAGGCTGAAGGCAAAAGCCTCGGTCAGCGGCGGCAGGTGCAGCAGGGCAAGCTGGATCTTCAGCAAGGCCATCAGTGCAATGATGATCCCGCCTCCGGCGGCGCTGCGCGCGATGTCCCACCATTCGGCACGATCCGCCGCAATGTAATGCTCGCCTTGCCGGCTGGCGCTGTCGGTCATGTTGCGCGCCAGCAGGCCGACATTGTCGGCAATGAAGCTGCGCACGAAACGCTGGTTCTTGGCCGCCTGCAAAAGCGTTTTGAACAGCGGTACGGCTTGCGCCAGACAGGACTCGGCGGCGATCAGGTCAAGCACCTGACGCAGGCGGGCGATCAGCTGCAGCATGCGCGAGAGCAGATAGCTCAGACGGACGCTGATGCCATTCTCGCGGGCACGCCGGCGGATCCGTTCAATGACCTTGTCACACTGGTCGAGCAGCACATCCATGTCGCGAACCTCTGCGGCATCGAGCATCGCACCGCCCGCGCGGACACGTTCCAGCACGCGTACGAGGGTTGCGTTCTGCGCCAGGAAAGGCGATTCGAATTCTTCCAGCGCCGGCTCGGCCTGCAGCAGTTCCCGGTCCAGCGCCACGCCGGCAAGACGGTAGGACAGCGCCCGGACCGTATCCAGCAAGCTGTCGAGATCCTGACCATTCGATTGTGACAAGGGGGCCACCGGCCCGGTCGCCATGATCAATCCGCTCCAGATTTCATCCGGGATGGCACTCACCCACAGATGATCGTAAGGCGCGTGGAAGATGCACAGCATCTGGTCACGCAGGCGCCCCGGTTCCATCACCGGCGGAAGCAGCTTGTGCTGGATGCGCTGGCTCAGCTCCAGCCAGAAGCCGAGGGCGGACGGCACCCCGGTCTCGGCATAGAAAGCCAGCTGGTTTGGCTGGGTCAGCAGGCCCAGCAACGCGTCACGAAAAGCCCGGGCTTCTTCAGGCCGGGCACGCAGCCGGGCCGTTTCGGCTTCAAGCGCCTGCGTGGCCGCCGCCACATCCTCCGGATCTGCCGGGCGAACGCGGTCAATCAGGCGGGCCAGACAGGCAACAGCCGTGGAAATTTGATCGTTCATGTCGAATTGGGTCCGGAAACGGGGCAGAAGTTCAACAGCAGGCCCGTTGCAGTCTGCCAGAGATTGACATGAATGCCTGCACTCCAGCGCGCTGGCATCTCCATGTACGCCCCTTTGAGGCGTCTCTCTGCGGCGCGACAGCCCGGCTACGGTAAAATCCCGCTACTCCCTCCATTCGCTGGACTCATCATGGCCTTCATCACCGACCTCGCCGCCGCCTGGCAAAAGAACAATTCCCTGCTGTGCGTGGGCCTGGACCCGGATCTGGCGAAATTTCCGGCGCATCTGAAAGACAAACCGGACGCCATCTACACATTCTGCAAAGCCATCGTCGATGCCACCGCCGACGTGGCCTGCAGCTTCAAGCCACAGATTGCCTACTTTGCCGGTGCATCGGCCGAAGCCCAGCTCGAAGCCCTGATCGACTACATCCACGCCGAGTACCCGGATATCCCCGTCATCCTCGACGCCAAGCGTGGCGATATCGGTGCCACCGCCGCGCAGTACGCGAAGGAAGCCTTCGTGCGCTATCAGGCCGACGCGCTCACCGTGAATCCCTACATGGGCTTCGACTCGGTCGAGCCCTACCTCGAATACCCGGACTGCGGCCTCATCGTGCTCTGCCGCACCTCCAATCCCGGCGGCTCGGACCTGCAGAACCTCACCGTCGAGGGCGGCAAGAAGCTGTATCAACACGTCGCCGGGCTGGTCGCCGAGAAGTGGAACAAGCACGGCCAAGCCGCGCTGGTCGTCGGTGCCACCTTCCCGCAGGAGCTGGCGGATGTGCGCAGCATCGTCGGCGACATGCCGCTGCTGGTCCCCGGCGTTGGCGCACAAGGCGGCGACGTGCAGGCCACCGTGAATGCCGGCAAGACCGCCAAGGGGCTGGGACTCATGATCAACTCCTCGCGCGCCATCCTCTACGCCGGCAAGGGTGAGGATTTCGCCGAGCAGGCCCGCAAGGTGGCCATCGCGACGCGCGACGACATCAATCAGTACCGCTGACGGCAGGCTGTAAGCGTAGAACGAGGCTACGCATCGCTCAGTCCTTGGTTTTTTTCGCGCTTATCGGGGCGGGCAGTTCGTTCAGACGGCGCAAGGCCTGCTCGCTGGGCGCATCGGCGGGCACGAAAACCAGCAGCCGGTCTCCGTTGCGCGGGGCGGACCACCAGTTGGTCTGGTGCATGAGCAGAGGGCCCACTTCCGGGTGGGCAAAACGCTTCAGGTGGTTTTCCACGCGATAGACCTCGTTGCGCGCCCAGGTCTCACGAAAATCAGCAGAGACATCGAGCAAACGCTGCAGCAGAACCTCCCACTGCGAGTCTTTGGGATGTTCGGCCATCGTGGCACGAAACAGCGCAACCATGCGCGGCATCACGCTGGGCCAGTCAGCGATGGCACTGCGCCAGCTTTCGCAGGTAAATGCCAGATAGATGCAGTTGCAGTCTTCCGGTGGAATGCTGGCGAGGTCAACGTTCACCAGACGGCAATACGCCTGATTGAAACCGATGATGTCAAAACGCGCATTCTGGATGGAAGCCGGAATCGGGTTGAGTTGTTCGAGGATGCGCTGCGCACTGACCGAGATATGCGCACAGACTGGCGGCTCGACTAGCTGGGGCTTGCCCAGCCCGGCCAGCGTGAACAAGTGAGCGGTCTCGGCCTCGCTGCACTGGAGCGCTTCGGCAATTGACATCAGCACCTTGGTCGAGGCGCGCACGGGGCGCCCCTGTTCGAGCTTGGTGTACCAGGTGATGCCGATTCCGGCGAGCTGGGCAACCTCTTCGCGGCGCAGGCCGGGCGTGCGCCGCACACCGATCCACGGCAGCCCTAGGCGGGCCGGGTCCAAGCTTTCGCGGCGTGCTCGCAGAAAGTCCCCCAGTGCGAGGGCGCGCTCATCAGGGGTCAAGGGCAGGGTGGGCATGGCGAAGTTCTCTCAAAGAGACCGGCAGAATTTATACCAGGCTAACTGGAATCTGGTACCAGTCTAAAACAGCCGACATACTGCCTCATCGCTGTTCATTACAAAAGGCCTTTCAAATGGAAACCCCCAAGTCCTCTCTCGGCCGTTATGGGCTCATAGTCCTGATGGCGGGACAGTTGCTGCCCCTGATTGATTTCTCCATCGTCAACGTTGCACTCGATACGATTGCGCATGCCCTGCATGCCACGGAAACCCAGCTGGAGCTACTAGTGGCGGTGTATGGCGTCAGCTTTGCGGTTTGCCTCGCGCTAGGCGGACGTCTCGGTGACAACCTGGGCCGCCGCCGCATTTTCACCATTGGCGTCGCGGCATTCGGTCTGGCTTCGCTGCTCTGCGGGCTGGCCGATTCCATCCGTGTGTTGCTGGCGGCCCGTGTGCTGCAAGGCATGAGTGCAGCGCTTCTGATGCCGCAGGTGCTGGCCACCATCCACGTCTGCCTGAGCGGGCCGCGCCACACCCGCGCGCTGGCCTTGTACGGAGGCATCGGGGGTCTGGCCTTTGTCATCGGGCAAGTGCTGGGAGGACTGCTCGTTTCGGCGGATATCTGGGGGCTGGGTTGGCGCAGCGTCTTTCTGATCAATTTGCCCGTCTGCGGCGTCGTCCTGGCCAGCATCCGGCACCACATTCCGGACACTCGCCGCGAACATGTCACCCGCATCGACTGGGCCGGAACGCTGGTCCTCGCAGCCTTGATCCTGAGCATCCTGCTACCGCTGTCGCTGGGCCCAGCCCAACATTGGTCCTGGCCGTGGATCAGCGCACTGACTGCAGCCCTGCCGCTGCTCGCCCTGCTCTGGCATATGGAATTGCGTCAGGCACGGCGCGGGATCCATCCATTGCTGCCTCCAACCGTGATGCGCTTGCACAGCGTGCGTTTTGGCCTGGTGATTGCGCTGCTGTTCTTCACCTGCTGGAGCGGCTTCATCTTTGTGCTGGCACGCACGGTTCAGGCGGGCGCGGGTATGAGCCCCCTGCAGTCGGGCAATGCCTTTGTCGCAATGGGCATCACCTACTTTCTCGGTGCCCTGGTCGCCCCCCGCAGCATCGCACGCCTAGGGCCCATCGGCTCCCTGCTGCTGGGCTGCGCAATCCAGATGCCCGCGTTGCTGGCCCTGATCGGCACGCTGGACTGGGTCTGGCCGCATCTGACGATCCTGAACCTGATGCCAGCCACTGCAGTTCTCACTTTCGGACAGGCATTCATCGTGGCCAGCTTCTATCGCATCGGCATGGCCGACGTGCCCGCCAGCGAGGCCGGGGCCGGCAGTGCGGTGCTGACCACGGTGCAGCAGACGGCGCTGGGTCTGGGCGCACCGGTGTTGGGAGCGGTGTTCGTCCACTTCCTGCCGCTGTCCTATTTGCAAGGTGCGCGCGCCGCACTTGTAGCGGAACTGTTCATCATGTGCCTGCTGGTGGCAAGCGCGCTGCTCTACCGCCTGCATCTGCGCCCCAAAGTGCTCCCTCAGCGTTGCCCGGCCTGACCACACAGACGCCCGGCGCACAAGCGGGCGTCTGTTACGGATCGGGCTTCACGGGCAGACGCGCAGCCCGCACAAATCTGTAAGAGAAGGTTAAGTTGGTTGCGTCTAGCAACGATCTTGCTAAACTGTTGCGTATAGCAACCAATAAAGCGATTCCCCCAATGTCTTCCCTTGAATCAAAACAGGTTCTCGCGCGCCAGCTGCGCGAACTCATCGGGCTGTACCTTGCCAGCCAGCGCCGCCATGCCCACGATCAGGGGCTTTCCCAGCAGGGGCGGCTGCTCATGCTGTTGCGCAAGCACGGGCCTTCTCCGCAGGGGGATTTCGGGCGTCTCGCCGGGCTCGACAAGAGCTGGATCAGCCGCATCATCGAACGCTTCGTGGCTGATGGTCTGGTCGAGCGCCAGCCGCTCGCCTCCGACCGGCGCTGTCTCGAACTGCACCTGACGCCTACCGGGGATGAAGAGGCGCGCCGTTACGATGAGGTGCTTACTGCGCATGCCGAAACCTTCTTCGACATGATCCCGGGCGAGCGCCACGCGGCGCTGGAAAGCGCACTGGATGCCATCGTCGGTGCCCTGCGTGCGCAACAGCAAACCCGGACGAAGGCCTGAGATGGAACAGAGCACCCGCAGTTTCCGCGCATCCCTTGCCGCGATGCTGGGCATCTGCCTGGTCATCATGCTGATCGCCCTGGATTCTTCCGTGGTCGGCACGGCCATGCCGCGCATCGTGGCCGAATTGCGCGGCTACGATCTCTACCAATGGACGGCCTCGGCCTACCTGATGGGCAACGCGGTGATGATTCCGATCACCGGCCGGCTCGGTGACCTGTACGGGCGCAAGCCCTTCGTGCTCGTGGCAGTGATCCTGTTCACGCTCGCTTCGGCGGCCTGCGGGCTGGCGCAGAGCATGCTGCAACTGGTGCTGGCGCGTGGCCTGCAGGGCCTGGGCGGCGGCATGCTGGTCGGGGTGGCTTTTGCTTGTGTACCGGATCTGTTCCCGGACCGCATGCGGCGGGTGCGCTGGCAGGTGATGCTGTCGGCCACCTTCGGCATTTCCACGGCGATTGGCCCTTCGCTCGGGGGCTGGCTGACCGAGCATGCCGGCTGGCGCAGCGTGTTCTACGTGAACCTGCCGGTGGCCCTGGCTGCGCTGGTGATGATCTGGCTGTATCTGCCCCGCATCGTGCATCACGAGGATGAAGACCGCAGCATCGACTGGCTGGGCGCGCTGTTGCTGACGGCATCGATCTGCGGTCTGTTGCTGGCGACCGAAAATGGCCAGAGCCACGGTTTCACCGATCTGCGGACGCTGGGTCTGTGGGTGGCGGCAGCGGTCTGTGCCGTCGTGTTCGTGCGCCACCAGTATCACACCCGGGCCCCCATCATTCCGCCGGAAATGCTCGACAACAGCGGCGCGCGCAAGCTCATGGCGCTCGGGATCATGACCGGCCTGACCATGTTCATGCTGGTGTTCTATGTGCCGCTGTTGCTGCAGGGCGGTTTCGGCCAGTCGCCGAAAGAAGCCGGGCTGGTAATGACGCCGCTGCTGGTCTTCATTACCGCCGGCAGCATCATCAACGGCCGGATCCTGCCGCACCTGCGCCGCGCCGAACGCGTCATCGCCTGGGGCCAGCTCGGCATGCTGATCAGCTGCCTGTTCCTGACCCAGCTGAATGCAGACACGCCACGCAGCCTGACCGTCACGGTCTTCGCCGTGTGCGGGATCAGCCTCGGCTTCCAGCTGCCCAACCTGACGCTGCAGATGATGGGCGTGGCCGGGCGCAAGAATCTTGGCGTGGGTTCGGCCCTGATCCAGTCGACGCGGATGATCGGCAGCATGATCGGCGTCGGGCTGGCCAGCATCCTGGTCAATTCGCTCTATGCGCGCCAGATCGGCGCAGCGCTGGCCAAGAGTGGCATCAGCGATGCCACGGTGATCAAGCTGCTGTCGTCCCCGCAAGTCCTGATCCGGGAGCAGGACCGGACCGCCTTGCTGACGCTGGCCCGGCATCTGGGGCTGGATGTCACGCCCTTGCTGGAGGCTGCCCGTGAGGGTCTGATCCACGGCATTCACTCGGCTTTTCTGGTCTGTGCCACGATTGCCGGACTGAGCATCCTCATCAGCTTGCGTTTGCCCCCTTACGAAATCACGAAAAACCGCTAGGATTGAGAGCGTTGCGGATTTTGGCCGGTCAAGGCCGGAATCCGGCGCCTTGGGTACGACACTGCGTACCCCCTGTCCCACTTTCTTTTCAGGGCTCTTGCAATGGCAATCTTTCAGGGTATCGAACACGTCGCGGTTCTCTCTCCCGACACCGCGCGTTTGCGCGACTGGTACGTGCAAAACCTCGACATGAAGACCATCGTGGATAACGGTGCCGGGCTGTATTTCCTGCTCATGGCGGATGGCTCGATGATCGAGGTGGTGCCCTGTACCGAAGCCTCCTTGTGTGCCGGCCAGCCGCAGGTGAAAGACAGCGGCCTGCGGCATATCGCCCTGACGGTCTCCCAGCAGGATTTCGGCGCGGCCGTACATCGCCTCAACGCGGCCGGGGTGGAAACCATCGGCAAGACGCCCCACCAGTTCCCGGAAGGTCTGGCGACTTTCCACTTCCGCGATCCGGACGGCAACATCCTGCACCTGATCTCCCGCCCCAACCGCCTCTCGCTGGCCGCCGCGCCGCGTCTGGCGGATGCGCCGAAAAATGTGCTGATCCAGGGCATCGAACACACCTGCATCATCGCCCGCAACCCCGAAACATTACGCCAATGGTATATCGACACGCTGGGCTTCCAGCTCATCGTGCGCGATGATGGCCACGGCACAGCCTTTGTGCTGGGTGCAGACGGACGCTCGATCCTGGAATTCTTCCAGGCCGGGAATGAAATCGGCATCGAGGCTTACAAGGCGCAAGGCATCCGCCATATCGCCATCACCGTGAAGCCCGAAGACGCAGCCCACGCAGCCAAGCTCCTCAAGGCCGAAGGCGTGGAAGTACTGGAAGACTACACATTGCTGGACAATGGCGTGCACCTGTTCCTCTTCCGTGATCCGGAAGGCAACGTGCTCCATCTGATCGGCCGCCCGCAGCCGCTGGCCAAATAAGGACAACATGAGCGAAAAGTTTTATCAACGATCCACCAAACAAGCGGATCGGGCTTTCTGGGTAACCGTCGGTATCGGTCTGGTGTGCACGCTGTTCGTGCTGTTCGTCGCCGAGAACCGCATGATTGCCGGCATCATCCTGACGCTGGTGTTCTATCACCTGATCCGTCGACTCGTGAAAGGGCCCCCTGTCGGTGTCGCCGTGCTGGAAATCGCCGACAGTTTTCTGGTGTTTCGCAATCCGTCATCCACGCCCCCGAAAGTGGACCGCATCGCGCTCGACAAGCTGCATTCGGTGAGCCTCTTCGGTGAAGAACACCTGCGCTACTTCAGCTGCAAGCTGGTGAATGGCGACATCGCACGCATCGGTCCTTTCGAGCGCGGTCAGGGCGAGATGGCGATCGCCGAGTGGTTCTACAGGGTCCTGCCGGAAACGCCTTTCCATGTCGATCCGTCGGCCACGCCGATGCAGCGGATGGACACCCGCCCGCCCGGCCTCTGACCCTTTGCCCGACATGCTTGCGCAGCCCTCCTGCGCAAGAATCGGGTGGCTCATGCCAACGCAGGGATGAGACACTGGAGCGTCCCTGCTTCTTGCTGCCTCACGCCATGGATCTGCGCAACCTTACCCGTCTGTTCCTGCTCGCCCTCATCTGGGGCGCATCCTTCCTGTGCATGCGTGTCGCGGTGCCAGCACTCGGCCCGATTGCCCTGATGGAAGCCCGCGTCGGGCTGGCTGCCGGATTGCTCGGAATCCTCGCCTTGCGCGCCGGCAAACCCTTCTGGCCGCGCGGCCACTGGCTGGATTTCTGGGTGCTGGGCCTTCTCAATACCGCATTGCCCTTCGTGCTGTATGCCTGGGCCGCACAGACCCTGAACGCCTCCACCCTGTCCATCCTGAACGCCACCTCGCCGATCTGGGGCGCATTCTGGGGCGTTCTGTGGCTGCGCCAGCTGCCCGGTCTGCGCGCCGGTGTGGGGCTGCTGGTCGGGCTCTGCGGCGTGGGGCTGGTCGTCGGCTTCGATCCGACGGCACAGACCCCTGGCGGCTTGCTCGCCTATGCCGCGGGAGTCCTCGCACCATGCTGCTACGGACTGGCCACGACCTGGATGAAAACCCGCCGCAACGGCCCCGATCCGGCACAGGCCGCACAAGGCAGCATGTTTGCCGCCAGCCTCGTTCTGCTGCCCTGTCTGCCCTTTGCCCCGCCAGCAGCACTGCCCTCGGCCTGGGGCGTGCTTGCCGTACTGGTGCTCGGACTGGTGTGCACCGGCGTGGCCTACCAGATGTATTTCCGGCTGGTCGAGGAAACCGGTCCGACCCGTGCGCTGACCGTGACCTTCCTCGTCCCGGTATTCGGCGTGCTGTGGGGGCATCTGCTATTGGGCGAAGCGCTGAGTGCGCGCAGTCTGGTCGGTGCGGCGGTGGTGATTGCCGGCACCGCACTGAGCACCGGATTTTCACTGCGCAAGTTGCTGGCGCAAACGCCATGAATGATGCCGCCTATGCCACCGTGGCGCAGGCCATCCGTTTCCTGCGCACGCATGCTCGCGAGCAGCCCGGACTGGCCGAGCTGGCCATCGCGGTCGGATTGTCTGAATTCCATCTCCAGCGCCTCTTCAGCGACTGGGCCGGCATCAGCCCGAAGCGCTTCCTGCAGTTCCTGAGCAAGGAAGAAGCACGCCGACGCCTGCGCGCCTCGGCGTCGGTGCTGGACGCCAGTCTGGACACCGGCCTCTCCGGTCCCGGCCGCCTGCACGACCTGATGGTCAGCTGCGAAGCCGTCACGCCCGGCGAATACGCAACCGCCGGCGCCGGACTGGAAATCCGCTACGGCAGTGCTGCCACGCCCTTCGGCGAAGCGTTTGTGGCAAGCACCCCGCGCGGCATCTGCCGGCTCGAATTCCTGCCGCCAGACGTCGCCCTGGAAAACCTGCGCACGGAATGGCCACGGGCCGTTCTGCATGAAGATCCGGTCGGTGCGCAGACCCTGCTGGGCGCCGCATTCCACAGCCTGCCAGGCCAGGCCCCGCTGCACCTGCTGCTACGCGGCACCAACTTCCAGATCCAGGTCTGGCAAGCCCTGCTGCGCATTCCGCCCGGCGCACTGGGCAGCTACAGCCAGATCGCCCGAGCCATCGGCAAACCCCGGGCAGCCCGCGCCGTCGGCAGCGCCATCGGCGCCAATCCGATTGCCTGCCTGATCCCGTGCCACCGGGTAATCCGCGAAAACGGCGATTTCAGCAGCTATCGCTGGGGCATCGAGCGCAAGCAGGCACTGATTGCCTGCGAAGGCGCCCGGCTTCCTGACTAGAGCAACGAACCCAGATTCAGCAGCGCCGCCAGACCCAGCGCGACGAAGATCAACGCGCAGATGATGTGCACCACCTTGATCGGCACCAGCCGGGTCAGCTTGTCGCCGAAATACACCACCGGCACGTTGGCCAGCAACATGCCGCAGGTCGTCCCGGCCACCACCGCCACCAGCGACGTGTATTTGGCCGCCAGGGCCACCGTGGCAATCTGGGTCTTGTCGCCCATCTCGACGATGAAGAATGCGATCAGCGTGGTCAGGAAAGCGCCGAAACGCTGCGGCTTGCTGCTTGCGTCATCATCCAGCTTGTCCGGAATCAGCATCCAGCCCGCCATGGCGATGAATGAAATCCCCAGAATCCAGCGCAAGGCATCCGCACCCAGATAGGTGGTGATCCACTGTCCGACCGCAGCCGCACAGGCGTGATTGACGAGGGTCGCGGCAAAGATGCCCAGACAGATCGGGAGTGGTTTTTTCAGACGCGCAGCCAGTACAAGGGCCAGCAGCTGGGTTTTGTCGCCCATTTCAGCAAGGGCGACGATACCGGTAGAGACGAGGAAGGCTTCCATGAAAGATCCAGCGGGTCGGCGACAGATGAACCAATGACTGCCACAGCCCGCCAACCCGCGTCAGCGCTGCAACAGTCAAAGGTCTCGCCAAGCACCTGCGTGCCCTCCGCACCATGCCCGAAGGCAAGTCTGTTGATGCGGCGCTCTCTTGAGAAAGAGGCTACTCCCCGATGACGGGGGCGATTGTACGGGGTTTCGGGCGACAGCGGAAATCCGGCAAGCTAGAAAAGCGAAAAGCCGCATATAGCGGCCTTTCCATTTTGTGCATCTTTCAGCTTGTTAGCGGGCAGAGCACATATCCCGATCAACTAACTGTGGTGACGATATGTTAAAAAGCTAAATACGTCAATTGGCTTTTAAGGAGTAGGGGAATGCTGCCAAAAATGCGCTATCGCCTTGGGCTTGATCTTGGCGCCAAATCCATCGGCTGGGCGATGCTTCGCCTGAACGCGGAAGGCAATCCAGTTGCAGTCATCAGGGCTGGTGTTCGCATTTTCCCGGATGGACGTAATCCAGATGATGGCAGTTCTCTCGCTGTGACCCGGCGTGAAAAGCGACAAATGCGCCGCAGACGCGACCGCTTGTTGCGTCGCAAGGAGCGTCTCAGCAAGGCACTGACTGACTTCGGTTTTTTTCCTGCCGACGAGTTTGAACGTCGCGCACTCGTTGAACTCGATCCGTACGCTCTGCGCAAGAAGGCTCTTTACGAAGCTCTGACACCTGCGGAGTTTGCCCGTGCACTCTTTCATATCAATCAGCGGAGAGGCTTCAAGAGCAATCGCAAAACCGACAAGAAAGACAACGACAGCGGCGCACTGAAAACCGCTATCCGCCGCGTACGCGAGCAAATGGCTGCGTGCAATGCCCAGACGGTGGGGGAGTGGCTGGCAAACCGCCATGAACAGCGCCAAGGTGTACGCGCTCGCTTGCGGGGCAAGTCTGTGAAAGAAAAAGCCTATGACCTCTACATTGATCGGTCGATGGTTGAAGCTGAGTTCGATGCCATCTGGGCCAGGCAAAGCGAGTTCGATCCTACGACATTTCACGAAGCTGCCAGAACAGCTCTCAAGGACATTCTGCTGTTCCAGCGACCGCTCAAGCCGGTTGAACCGGGGCGCTGCACGCTGTTGCCGGAAGAGCGACGCGCACCGCTGGCCTTGCCTTCGGTGCAGCGCTTCCGCATCTATCAGGAGGTCAACAATCTGCGCATCCTTGGCGATTCATTCCAGGAAACCCAGTTGTCACTCGTGCAGAGAAACCTCGTGGTTGCGCTGCTTGAAAAGGGAAGCCTCACCTTCACGGCCATGCGCAAGGCTCTCAAGCTACCGGGCACAACAAAATTCAACCTCGAAGACAGCAAGCGGGATCGCCTCAAAGGAAATGATTCTGGCATTGCGCTTTCGAAAGAGAAGTGCTTCGGTGAACACTGGTTTCAGTTTTCACCCGCCATGCAAGAGCAGATCGTTGACAAGTTGCTGACGACCGAAAGCGAAGCGGTTTTAATCGAATGGCTACAAAAAGAAACCGGTATTGCTGAAAATGCCGCCGAGGCTATTGCCAATGCCCACTTGCCGGAGGGCTTTGGCAATTTGAGCAGAGCGGCGATCAGTCGGGTGCTGCCAGAGCTGGAAAAGGAAGTCATCACTTACGCGGAAGCCGTTGTCCGCGCAGGTTTTGCTAGTCACAGCGCCTTGTCGCATGCGGAGCAGAACAATGGATTCAAGCCCATGACTACCTTGCCGTACTACGGCGAAGCCCTGCAACGCCACGTTGCGTTTGGCAGCGGCAACCCAGATGATTCCCCGGAAAAACGTTATGGCCGGATTGCCAACCCGACCGTGCACATCGGCCTGAACGAATTGCGCAAGGTTGTGAATGCGCTCATCAAACGTTACGGGCTTCCCGCTGAAATCGTGGTGGAAGTGGCACGCGAACTAAAGCAAGGCAAGGCGATGCGTGACGAAATCAGCAAGGAGCAGGCAAAACGCCAAGACGAAAACAAGCAGTACCGCGACAAGATTCGGCCCTTGATTGGCGGCGCCGACCCTTCCGTGCTTGATGTCCAGCGTATGCGTCTTTGGGTAGAGCTGAACCGAGATGATGTTGCCAACCGCCGCTGCCCCTACACTGGCGAGCAGATCAGCATCGACATGCTGTTTTCCGAGGTTGTCGAGATTGAACACATCCTCCCCTTTTCTCGCACTCTGGATGACAGCCTCAACAACAAAACGGTCGCCCTGCGCCGAGCCAATCGCGACAAAGCCAACAAGACCCCGTTTGAGGCCTTTGGTAATTCGCCGGACAGCTATGATTACGCGGCGATTTTGGAGCGCGCCAAGCTCATGCCGCGCGAGAAAGCCAAGCGCTTTGCGCCTGATGGCTACCAACGCTGGCTCAAGGAAGACAAGGATTTCCTGGCCCGTGCCCTCAACGATACGGCCTACCTTTCCCGTATAGCCAAGGAATACCTCTCGCTGGTCTGCCCGCCCAACAAGGTACGCGCCATCCCAGGCAGGCTGACCGCCATGTTGCGCGGCAAGTACGGCCTGAATGAATTGCTCTCCGGTTCATCAGAGAAAAACCGCAACGATCATCGTCACCACGCGCTTGATGCTGCAGTCATTGCCATCACCGATCAGGGCTTGTTGCAGCGATTTTCACAAGCCAATGCGCAAGCCCGCGAGAAGGGCTTGCAGCGTCTTGTCGAAGACATGCCGCTACCTTGGACGACCTATCGTGAGCAGGTCTGGCGGGCATTGCAAAATATCGTCGTCAGTTTTCGTCCGAACCACGGTTATCAAGGGGAAATGTTTGACGGAACTATTTATGGCCTACGAGGAGAAGGGCAAGTGACAGCCAGACGAGAAATCGATGGAAAATTTTCTCGGCCTATCCTTAATCGCAAAGTTACCAAATTTTCAGACAAGGCACCTCGTAACCCCCTTGGAGAACCAAGGCACGGTTTGCATGAAGATGGAACCCCAAATCATTACATGGGGCTTTGGAGTCGCAGCAATTACTGTATCGAAATAGTTCGCACGGAATCAGGAGCATGGGAATCCGAAGTCATCCCACGCCACCTTGCCTATGCAACCGTTGGTAACCAGCCTGATAACGTGGTGAAGCTACGCAACCCAACTCTCAGCCTCTCAGGGAAACCATTGGTCTTCCGCATGATGATTGATGACACGCTTCGCGTGAATTACCAAGCTAAGGATCGGGTGTTTCGTGTAACAAAAATAAGCGCTGAAGGTGGTCTTACATGTACTGAGCTGAATGAAGCCAATATCAACAACAGGTATATGGCAAAACTTGCTGCAGCAAAACTCAAAAAAGATGGGAAAACATTCGAGGCCACAGCATTGAATGATCAATTTATCCTTACCAAACTGTCTCCCAGCAGCTTGCAAGCAGGGCAAGCACGTCCTGTCACTATTTCGCCAATTGGCGATCTGCGCGATCAAGGCCTGCCGGAATAGTCGCCATGATCGGCCGAATTGTTGAGATTGCAGATGATCGCCGCCACCTGAGCTTGTTGCGTGGCTTTCTGATCGTTACGGATAGTGAAGGCGAGCGCAAGGAGTTGGGGCGTGTACCGCTGGACGACATTGCCGCCGTGATCGCCAACGCGCATGGCATCAGCTACACCAACAATCTACTGGTTGCGCTGGCCGAACGCGGTGCGCCGTTCGTGCTCTGTGCGGCCAATCACAATGCGGCAGGCATGCTTTTGCCGATTGACGGCAACTACCAACAGGCCAAGCGTTTCGATGCGCAGCTTGCTGCCAGCAAGCCGACTCACAAGCGCTTATGGGCCAGTCTGGTCAAGGCCAAGGTGCAGCAACAAGCTGCGGTTCTGGCGGCTGTCGGTGCGCCGGACATTCCCGTTTCAGCTTTGGTCGACAAGGTGCGCTCGGGCGATCCTGACAACATCGAAGCACAGGCGGCGCGGCGCTACTGGGGGCGTCTGTTCGGCCCGGAGTTCCGGCGCGAACAAGATGGCTTGGGCATCAATGCTTTGCTCAATTACGGGTACACGGTGCTACGGACCAGCACCGCCCGCGCCATCGTGGCTGCCGGTCTGCACCCCACCTTGGGTTTGCATCACAGCAACGAAGGCAATCCCATGCGTTTGGTGGATGATCTGATGGAGCCCTTCCGACCAATCATCGACCTGAAAGTCTGGCAACTCACCCGGCTCGAAGTGCCCGAAGTCACCCCGGAAGCCAAGCGCGCCATCGTCCTGTGCTTGCAGGCAGACATGCATACTTCTGTTGGCGTTACACCGGTCAGCGTTTGTATCCAGCGTTTGGCCACCTCACTGGCACAACTCTATCTGGGTGAACGGGACAAGCTGGATCTTCCCCTGGCAGGCTTGCCGCTTGATCTGTTGGGATAGAGACCGCAGCGCTGCAAGGAGATTCCTTTGCTTTCGGGATACCGACTCATGTGGATGACCGTGATGTTTGACCTGCCTGTCGTCGAAAAAGCAGAACAGAAGGCGGCAACGGCTTTTCGCAACACCTTGCTCGACATGGGTTTCGAGATGGCACAGTTTTCGGTTTACATGCGGTTTTGCAGCAGTCAGGGTGAGGTCGATACCTACAGCAAACGCGTCGAAGCCGCCTTGCCAGAAGGCGGCAAGGTCAATATCCTCACCTTTACTGATCGCCAGTACGAAAGAATCCAGACTTTTCATGGCCGCAATCGACAAACCCCACAAAAAGCACCTGACCAGTACGATCTTTTCTGATTTTCAGGATGTTTTTCAGGCTTTAAAAAAGGAAAACCCCCTGACGAATCAGGGGGTTCCAGAACTGCGAGTGTAACTGATCGGGATATGTGCTCTGGCCGGAACAGATACTGCCGACTGGATGGAGCAGTTTGAAGTGTAACTGATCGGGATATGTGCTCTGGCCGGAACTCCTCGGTACTCGATACAGATAACACTGCCAGTGTAACTGATCGGGATATGTGCTCTGGCCGGAACTTCGCTGCCCTGCATGCAAAGGACTACTTGAGTGTAACTGATCGGGATATGTGCTCTGGCCGGAACGCCGGGAGTGCATCCACAGTTGTGACGCTTAGTGTAACTGATCGGGATATGTGCTCTGGCCGGAACGACAGCGCCTTTGTCTTTAATACTGATTACAAGTGTAACTGATCGGGATATGTGCTCTGGCCGGAACACCGCTGACCAATCCAGTGACGATATCGGTAGTGTAACTGATCGGGATATGTGCTCTGGCCGGAACACCTCCCGGCAATTGAGGTCGTGAGCTTCGAGTGTAACTGATCGGGATATGTGCTCTGGCCGGAACAGGTGATTGTCGTAACTGATAACCCGCAGGAGTGTAACTGATCGGGATATGTGCTCTGGCCGGAACTGATGTCGCAATGGCGCACGACCTTGGTCGAGTGTAACTGATCGGGATATGTGCTCTGGCCGGAACGCGGCACAGTTTTAGCGACAAAAGACGAATAAGTGTAACTGATCGGGATATGTGCTCTGGCCGGAACAGGTACAGTTTTAGCGACAAAAGACGAATAAGTGTAACTGATCGGGATATGTGCTCTGGCCGGAACTTGCTTTTGCATGCCTCAATTCCGTTGCAAAGTGTAACTGATCGGGATATGTGCTCTGGCCGGAACTAAGAGCTTGGAGAATCGGATTCATGGTTTAGTGTAACTGATCGGGATATGTGCTCTGGCCGGAACAGTTTTCAACCTCTGGACAGGTCGATTACAAGTGTAACTGATCGGGATATGTGCTCTGGCCGGAACCCAATGAACCAAGTCACACCAGACCATGGAAGTGTAACTGATCGGGATATGTGCTCTGGCCGGAACTCGAAGGGGCTTTTCCCGGGTAGTCCGGGAAGTGTAACTGATCGGGATATGTGCTCTGGCCGGAACACTCTGGGTTGTATTGGGCTTTCTCTTCGCAGTGTAACTGATCGGGATATGTGCTCTGGCCGGAACGAAGCTGGACACGTCTGAGACGTACACAGCAGTGTAACTGATCGGGATATGTGCTCTGGCCGGAACGGATGTCGCCAATCAGTGTAGTAATCCCATAGTGTAACTGATCGGGATATGTGCTCTGTCCGGAACTTTCAGCGCCTCGTCCAGCATCGTTTTCCAAGTGTAACTGATCGGGATATGTGCTCTGGCCGGAACAAGGATTCGCAATTGCCCTCGCGCAACC
>JAGTRY010000162.1 GCA_018262235.1 Pseudomonadota bacterium | reverse complement strand
CAATCTTTCCGCCTTTCCCGGATCATTGCCGATTGATTCAAGCACCAAAGGCTGCACCCATGACGTCCTGCTCGACCGAGGAACACGCTGTTACCTTCCACCGCCCGGCAACAATCCCTGCCAACTCCGAATGGACGACTGACGCAGTTGCCACCCTTTTCGAACTCCCGTTCAACGACCTGCTCTTCCGCGCCCAGCAGGTGCATCGTAGCCATTTCGACCCGAACGCCATACAGCGCTCCACCCTTCTGTCCATCAAGACGGGCGGCTGTTCGGAAGATTGCAGTTACTGCTCGCAATCCAAGCGCTACAAGACCGGGCTGGAAGCCGAGCCACTGATGAGTCTGGAAGAAGTGTTGAAGATGGCGCAGGTTGCCAAGGACAAGGGTGCTTCCCGCTTCTGCATGGGCGCCGCCTGGCGCAGCCCGAAGGAAAAAGATCTGGAGCCGGTGCTGGAGATGGTCCGCGAGGTCAAGAAGCTCGGGCTGGAGACTTGCGTGACGCTGGGTATGCTCAAGGATGGCCAGGCCGAGCGCCTGAAGGAAGCCGGACTGGACTACTACAACCACAACCTCGACACCGCTCGCGAGTTTTACAGCGAGATCGTCACCACCCACACCATCGATGACCGGCTGGACACCATCGACAAGGTGCGCCGCCAGGGCATCAAGGTCTGCGCTGGCGGCATTGTCGGCTTGGGTGAAAACCGCCGCGCCCGCGCCGTGCTGATCGCCCAGCTCGCCAACCTTAACCCGGCTCCAGAATCCGTACCCATCAACGGGCTGGTACCGATCAAGGGCACGCCACTGGAGTCCGTACCTGCTCTCGATCCGCTTGAATTCGTGCGCACGATTGCGGTGGCGCGCATCACCATGCCGCAAAGCTACGTGCGCCTGTCGGCCGGTCGCCAGGAGATGAGCGACGAGGTACAGGCGCTCTGCTATCTTGCCGGTGCCAACTCGATTTTTTCGGGCGACCGTCTGCTGACCACCGACAACCCGGACACCAGCCGCGATACCGAACTCTTCGACAAGCTGGGCATCACCCTCGTCTGAAGCATGGCAGCATTTCTGGGGGCACAGCAAAGCACCTGCAAAGACGTGGGATAATGTCGTAAAGCTGACACAGGGACTGCCCCCACAAAAAACAGCTCTGCCCGCAAAGCCAGAACAGACAAGGATCTCCGGTCACGCTGAATGCGCAGGCCTGCCCCTTGCTCTTCTTCGGACACCCTTCTTTCAAACCGCTCGCTACCACCATGAAACCTATACTTCTGTTGCGCGCTGCTTTCCTGCTCGGCCTGCTCGCAGCCTCTCCTGCTGCTTTTGCTGCGGGAGGCCCGGCCATTGCCGGCATCCCGCTGGAGTTCTTCATTTTTGCGCTGACTCTGCTCGGCGTTGCCTTGTTGCATAACAGCACGCTGCAAGTCGCGCTGACCGGACTAGCCACCGTCACCCTCTACAAGCTGATCTTCACCGGCTTCAAACATGGCATCGGACTGATTGGGCTGGGCCTGCATTTTCAGCATGAATGGGTCACGCTTGCCAACCTGCTCTGCCTACTGATGGGGTTTGCCTTGCTGGCGCGCCATTTCGAGAAGAGCCACGTCCCGGTCGTCCTGCCGAAATACCTGCCAGACGATTGGAAGGGGGGCTTCGTTCTGCTGGTCATGGTCTTCGTGATTTCCGCCTTCCTCGACAACATTGCGGCGGCCCTGATTGGTGGTGCCATGGCGCATCAGCTGTTCAAGGGCAAGGTCCATCTCGGCTTCATCGCTGCCATTGTGGCGGCGTCCAATGCGGGCGGTTCGGGCAGTGTAGTCGGCGATACCACGACCACGATGATGTGGATCGATGGCATCTCTCCCGCCGATGTCATTCACGCCTACACAGCAGCCGTGGTCGCACTGGCTTTCTGTGGTTACTTTGCGGCCAAGCAGCAGCATGCCTATTCGCCAATCATCAAGAACAGTAATGCCCATACAAAAATCGACTGGGCACGTGTCGGTATCGTTTGCCTGATCCTGGTACTGGCCATGGGGACGAACATTGTGGTGAACATGAAGTTTGCCGATATTTCAGACCGCTTCCCCTTCATCGGTGTCGCCGTGTGGGTCGCGATCCTGATCAGTGCCGGCGTGCGCCGGCATGACTGGGAGCTGATGCCGGAAACCTTCAAGGGGTCGATCTTCCTGCTGTCTCTGGTGACAATTGCGTCCATGATGCCCGTAGAAGCACTCCCGCCAGCGTCCTGGGTCTCCGCACTGGGGCTGGGATTTGTCTCCGCCGTGTTCGACAACATCCCGCTCACCGCACTGGCCATCCGCCAGGGCGGCTTCGACTGGGGCGTACTGGCCTATTGTGTGGGTTTCGGCGGATCAATGCTGTGGTTTGGTTCTTCCGCCGGCGTGGCACTTTCGAACATGTTCCCGGAAGCCAAATCTGCCGGTCAGTGGCTGCGCAAGGGCTGGCACGTAACGGCCGCCTATATCATCGGTTTTGCCGTGATGATGGCCCTCGTCGGCTGGCATCCACACCCGCCTCACAAGGCTGTTGCCAACGAAGCGCCCGTTGCAACCGCCACGCACTAAGCCATCCTGATCTACACTCCGGGCGGACATCTGTTGATGTCCGCCTTTTTCATTGCGTGTCTTGCATGACTGCTTCCCGCGATTTCGAACTCGACCACGGCTTGGTCCGCCGCCGCTTCTCAGCCCGTGCTGCGACAGCACGTGAAACCGATTTCCTGGCACGCGAGGTCGCCAGCCGTATGGCCGAACGGCTCGACTATATCCGCCTCCAGCCTGGCCGCATTCTGGATCTGGGATGTGGGCACGGCGCGGATCTGCCCATGCTCAGCCAGCGCTACCCTGCCGCCGAATGCATCGGCCTGGATTTTGCCTTGCCGCTCCTTGATCTTGCCCGGTCTGAACGCAGTCTGCTGCAGCGCATGCTCGGCAGATCCAGAGGCCCCAAGCTCGTCTGCGCCGATGCCGGCCAATTACCACTGGCACGTGCTTCAGTACAGCTGGTGTGGAGCAATCTGCTGCTGAACTGGCTCACCGATCCGCTACCGGCAATCCGCGAATGCCAGCGGGTACTTGAAGTCGGCGGTCTCTTGATGTTCGCCACGCTCGGGCCGGATACGCTGAAAGAATTGCGCAACGCCCTGCCCCGCCAGGCGGGCGAACGCGTACACCGCTTCATCGACATGCATGACCTGGGCGACGCACTGCTAGAAGCCGGTTTTGCAGATCCGGTCATGGACATGCAAACGCTTACGCTGACCTACCCGGATCTCGACACGCTGGTCCGTGATCTGCGCAACGCGGCCAGTACCAATGCGGCAAGAAACCGCCCGGCAGGGCTCTCTGGCAAGGCAGGCTGGCGGAGCGCAAGGGCTGCCTTGGGTCAGACACAAATCGAGGGACGTCTGCCTGTGAGTATTGAACTCGTCTTCGGACATGCCTGGAAAGCCGCCCCAAAAGTTTCCGAGGATGGGCGCGCCATCATCCAGTTCCAGCCCAGGCATCCAGCATGAGTGCATCCCTGCACGCCATTCAGGCTGACATCACGACACTGGCCGTCGACGCCATCGTCAATGCGGCCAATTCCCGTTTGCTGGGCGGTAGCGGCGTCGATGGTGCGATCCACCGCGCGGCCGGCCCACAGTTGCTGGAAGCCTGCCGGGCACTGAATGGCTGTCAGGTCGGTGAAGCCAAGCTCACGGCCGGCTTTCGCCTGCCTGCCCGCTACGTGATCCACACTGTCGGCCCGATCTGGCAGGGAGGGCAGCAGCAAGAAGCAGCCTTGCTTGCCGCCTGTTATCGCAACACTTTGATCCTGGCGCAAACCCACGCACTGACAAGAATCGCCTTTCCTTGCATCAGCACCGGCGTTTACGGCTATCCTCAAGAAGCGGCCGCTCGGATTGCCTTGGAGACGGTACGCACAAGCCTGCCTGTCTGCCCGGCGGTGCAGGAAATCATCTTTTGCTGTTTTCTGGCCACTGATCTGGCTATTTATGAATGCCTGCTGTGAAACCCATCTGGCTTTTCGATCTGGACAACACCCTGCACAACGCAGGCGTACACATCTTTCCCCACATCAACCGGGCGATGACCGCCTATCTCGCCGCAAAGCTGAATCTGAGTCAGGACGACGCCTGTGCGCTGCGCTGGCACTATTGGACCCGCTACGGCGCAACCCTTCGCGGCATGGTGCGCAATCACGGCACCCAACCACGGGAGTTCCTGGCGGCTACCCACCAGTTCGAGGATCTGGCTGGCATGGTGGTCTTCGACCGCGCAATCCTGGCCCATCTGCGTCGCCTGCCTGGCCAGAAATACATCTTTTCGAACGCACCACGTAGCTATGTCGATCAAGTCCTGCGCATCACCGGACTGGATCTCGTCATGGTTGGCAGTTTCTCGGTTGAAGACCTGCACTACCATCCCTAAC
>JAGTRY010000080.1 GCA_018262235.1 Pseudomonadota bacterium | reverse complement strand
AAGCCTCGCAGCATTGCCGCGATCTTGTCACGGTCAGGGGGAAAGTCATGGGTAAACAACCTTGGCGCAAAAACGCGTACGGTTTCTTCTGCGAACAGACGCCTTAATACTTCCTCGGCGGGGAGTTCGAACAGTTCTTCGCGTTTGACCGTAGAGGCAAGCTGCGCTGCACGATTCCAGCCATCCTCGTCTTTGACATCTGCTCCTGGCAACTTTTGGAGAAACAGACCAACTGCGTGGTCTGAATTGGCTGCAAAGAAAAGCTGGGCCGGCTGCTGTTCTGACTGGCTCAGGTAGTGCTCGAATACCGCAGCAATTGATTCTCCTTCCACGGGTACGTAACTCTGGTAGGGCTGGCGGACTTCCGCCATGTCCAGCGACATGAGCAACTGGGCACTGGCAAGCAAATCTTTCAGTGCGGTGAGCCCTTGCGCTTCAGCAGAGTGCCGGGCGTAAGCACGAAGATTGAAGTTTTCTGCACAATCGACAACCAGCAATGAAACTGGGCCTGAGCCACTGAGCTGAAAAGTCAGGCGTGCCGGTTGCTTCAAATTGGCAGCGATAATGCAAGATGCCGCACAAAGTTCGCCCAGCATGGCTTGTACCGCCTCAGGGTAGTCACGCCGTGCGCAGATGGTGTGCCATACCGAATCAAGCTGAACGATAGCGCCCCGGATGTCGAGGTCTTCAAGCAAAAAACGCGTAACGCAGTTGCGCATGATCATTTCTCCAGAATTTGGGCGTAGCGTGCTTCATCAAAGCCCAGCAAGGGTTCGCTTGCCCCGGTGATGAGCGGGCGCTTGATCAGGCTTGGATGGGTCTGCATCAGGCGAATCGCTTTGGCTTGATCAATGTCTGAGCGATCTTGTTCATCGAGTTTGCGCCATGTTGTACCGCGAGTATTGATGAGAGCCTCCCAGCCCATGGCATCGCACCACGCAGTGAGTGTTTGTGTGTCGATCCCTTGTTTCTTGTAATCATGAAATGCGTAGGGAACGTTGTGTGCATCCAACCATGCAAATGCTTTCTGCATGGTGCTGCACTGCTTGATACCGAATACCTTAATCATCACGTGGTTTCAGGAACTTTCCGGGACAGGGATTTTCTCATTGAAGGGATCCGAGTGCATGCTATTGCGTGCGTTTTGATGCTGAAGAGTGAGAAAATGGCTGAATGAAATGGCTCAACGAGATAATGACCCGATGAAAAAACTGATGCGTTGCCTGTGTATCCTCGGACTAGGGTGTGCTGCCATGATGTCTGCTTCTTTGCAGGCTTCCACTCCGAAGAAAAAGCCTACTGTCGCATCCTCGTCGCAAGCCAACAAAGTACACAGCAAAGCACCTCAGGCAGCAAAATCGCGGGTAAAGGCAGGAAAAGCCGGAACAGCAAGCAAGAGCAAGAAGGCAAAACCTTCCAGCTCACAATCCTGTACTGTCATCAAGCGTCCTCACGGCAAGAGTCGGCGCAGTTGCAAGTCCGTACCTGCCGAGCCGCTCCTGCAGAGCCCGATCCAGGACAACGCGTTGAACAAGTCGGCCTCTTCAGACAAGACGCCGGAGATCAAGGCAAGAACAGCTCCGGATCGTGCCTATGCGGTTGATGGTGAAACCTTTTTCTTTCAGGGGCGCAAGTATCATGTTGCTGGTACGGAGGATTCCGGTAACAGTGATATGGCTAAACAGCGCCTGCAAAAAGCACTGGAAAGCGGCACTCTCTCGATAGATCCGATCAGTACTGACGATACCGGCGTATCTAACGCAAACGTACGGATCAATGGGCGGGATCTGGCTGAATTATTGCGCTGAGCAGCGTGGATCAAACAGCCAGACCTTGTCGCTCAATGCAGGTGTTTAGGCACTTGTTCGGCCTTGTCCTCTGGCAACTCGGCATGGACGGACTCACCATCCGGAGAGGGATACATGGGTGCTCCACAATCGTCGCAGTATTCCATCGGAAAACGGTTGTCCAGATGCTCAATGTGAGTGATCCCGCTGTCCTTCAAGGTCGCGTCAATCTGTGCGGGTACGTCGCCTGAATCGTCTTCCGGCCCCAGCAGTGGCCATACGACGCCGTGGACAACCGCAGTACTGTCCTTGATCGTAAAACTGATCCGGTACTCCTCCAACTGTCGTTCATAAAACGGCGCAACCACAGCCCGCAGATCTGCAGGAGCAACATCCAGTGTTGTACTCAGGAAGGCTACGGAGGCCCGTACAGAATAGGGGCGTGAGGCCCGATCCGCTTGGCGGCAGGCAGCGAAATAGGCGTCCGGCAATACCAGTTCCATTGCACACCCAGCCAACAAGGGCAGCAGGCAGGCGCCACCTTGGGCACGCCACTGCTCCATTGATTGTTCCCGACCACCATCGTTTTCCTGCCAGCGGAAGACAGGGCCTTCCGGGGGAACTTGTACCGCCGCAAGGATGTAGCGAACGTCAGAGAGAAAGCGCGAGGTTTCGGGCAAGGTTTCCGGATCAACATGCAACACGCCCTCAGAGACCGTCGTAGAGGCCATCTGGCTCGTGAAGCGGGCGGTTTCGCAATAGCCTTGGGGCAATTGATCCGGGCTGAAGAGAATATCGGCAATTCCCAACTTTACGTCTTGTGCCAGAACATGCGCCTGCAGATGAATCCGCAAGTTATTGACTACTTTGGCGGGAATGGTTGCTGCCGGTATCGTGAAACGCGACCAAGCCAAAATAGGCACAGTAATCAACAGGATATCTCCATGGGCACCGGCACACTGTTCGGCACGCGTTTCGATACTATCCGCGAGTACATCGTAGGCCCGCTGATTGGTTGTGTAGAGATGATCAAGCGCTGTAGTCAGCGTGTCTTCATTGCCTGTATGCAGTAATTCGTTAACAGCTCCGGCCAAGCGCAACTCCCAAAACACATCTTCGGCACGACTGCCGGACTCTGCCAAGCCATTGGCAAGCCACAGGATGTCTTCGGCGTCACGGGGAATGCCGCTGCGGCGGCCGAAACGGGAGCGTTTCATGATGTACTGTTTTCGGAATTCAGGAAGGCTCGGAGTCTAGCATTGCATGCCCTCAGGCACCCGCCTCAAGTCAAGGAGTCTGGCGGCTGATCAAATCATGTTTCAACAGCCAGCGTTTGCAAGCCTCCGGCCAGGCCGCGATGGACTGGGAGGCAGGTGCTCTTAAGGCAAACCCGTGAGCGCCATCGTGGTAAACATGCAATTGCGCGGAAACCCCCGCGCGGCGCAAGGCCAGAAAGAGCGCCGTGCTATTTTCTGCGCTGACCTTGGCGTCATCACCGGCAGCGACCATAAACGTCGGCGGAACGGTAGAAGTAACCTGTTCCGTTGTCGGGAACTCGGCGTAAAGACGGTTCTTGACGTTTTCTGGAAAGAACAATTGTTCACGACTGGCATGACTGAAATACATGTTGCCGGTATAAGCCCCGTAGAGCAGCAGCATGAAATCCGGTCTGGCGCTATACTCATCAATGTGATCCTGCATCGGATAGGTTTGTCGCAAAAAGGCCGTCCCTGCAGAAGCAGCAAGATGTCCTCCTGACGACGCACCGAGTACGCCTATCTTGGCAGCATTCAGGCCAAACGCTTTGGCATGTGCCCGAACATGGCGAATGGCACGTTGCACGTCTTGCAAGGCAACAAGATGCGCATCCGCATGACCTTCCGTTGGCAGCCGATATTTGAGCAGGAATGCCGTGATTCCCTGTTGGCTGAGCCACTCAGCAATTTCACTGCCTTCCTTGTCAAAAACCAATTGGGTATAGGCACCGCCAGGCAACACGATGACGGTCGTGCCATTGGCCTGCTCAGGAAAAAAAGGCGTCAGGCTGGGCGTAGATATTCCTTTGACGGGAGAAAAAACATGCGATGGATCTTTCACGCTTTCTGTTAGATGCACGTGCCGACTGCCCGGTGCAAGGCCAGGCCAGATCGGAAAGGCGGGAGAATGGGGCATGGCTGATGAAGGCATGAATAGCATCCAGAATGATTAGTGCGAATGTAGCCCAAGAAGTCCAGTGCATGGACTGATCAAATGGAAAAAGCCGGCACAAAGGCCGGCTTTTCTGGCGCCATACACCGATTACTTGTCGGTGTTCAGCACTTCGATACGCATACCATAGAAGCTGCGATAGACGAAGATCAGATTCAACACCAGGAACACCGCCGACAGCGTGTATTGCGCAACCGTGTTGCCCTGTTCGTGCAAGCCAACCGCCATTTCGACGGCAAGCAGGCCGAACAGTGTGGTGAACTTGATGATCGGGTTCATCGCAACCGAGGAGGTGTCCTTGAAAGGATCTCCCACGGTGTCACCGATTACCGCCGCAGCATGCAAGTCAGTACCTTTGGCACGTAGTTCGGTTTCAACAATCTTCTTGGCGTTATCCCATGCACCACCCGCATTGGCCATGAATACGGCTTGATACAACCCGATGATGGCCAGCGAAACGAGGTAGCCGATGAAGAAGAACGGCTCGATGAAAGCGCACGCCAAGGTACCGAAAAACACGGCAAGGAAAATGTTGAACATGCCTTTTTGCGCATATTGCGTGCAAATGGCAACCACTTTTTTGCTGTCCGCCAACGAAGCCTTTTCAGCGCCATCAAGCTTCATGTTCTGCTTGATGAATTCCACTGCACGGTAAGCCCCTGTCGAAACGGCTTGCATGGAAGCACCCGAGAACCAGAAGATCGTGGCCCCACCTGAAATCAAGCCGAGCAGGAAGGGCGGATAGAGCATGGAAAGGTTTTCCACATTCACCGTCAGGCCTTCCGTCAGCAGGAAGATGATGGAGAAGACCATCGTCGTTGCACCGACCACGGCGGTACCGATCAACACAGGCTTGGCTGTTGCCTTGAAAGTGTTCCCCGCACCATCGTTTTCTTCCAGCAAGTCCTTGGCCTTATCGAAATTCAGGGAGACCCCGAAATCCTTTTTCACTTCGGCTTCGATTCCCGGAATGGTTTCGATCATCGAAAGTTCGTACACCGACTGGGCATTGTCCGTTACCGGACCATAGCTATCGACCGCGATGGTCACAGGCCCCATCCCGAGGAAACCGAACGCTACCAAGCCGAACGAGAACACGGCAGCCATGGTGGCCCCATGAGTCGGATTAATCACCTGAGCCAGTTCGCCTTGCGATACCAGATAAGCGCCTGTCATCAAGCCGACGATCACGACACCCATCCAGAAAGCCGAGAAGTTACCGGCAGTCAGACCAGCAAGGATATTCAAGCTTGCACCGCCTTCGCGGGAAGCCGTGACCACTTCACGCACATGGCGGGAGTTCGTTGAGGTGAAGACCTTTACGACTTCCGGAATGATGGCGCCAGCCAATGTGCCAAAAGTGATGATCAGGGAAAGCTGCCACCACAGCGAAGAGTAAACCACGCCACCAATGCTGATATCACCAATCAGTGCCTTGGAAACGACAAAGGTCAGAATCAGGGAAACGACTGAAGTCACCCAAACCAGCGAAGTCAGCGGAGCTTCGAAATTAAACCGATCCTTTGCCCCATAGATGGACTTCATGACCAATTCATTACCCATGTAGGACAAACCCGAAGCAATGATCATCATCACGCGCATCACAAAGATCCAGACCAGCAATTGGACCTTCACGGAGTCTTCCGGCACAGCCAGCATGATGAAGCTGATCAGCGCGACGCCCGTTACACCATAGGTTTCAAAACCGTCGGCAGTCGGGCCAACGGAGTCACCTGCATTGTCACCGACACAGTCAGCGATGACGCCAGGATTGCGTGCATCGTCTTCCTTGATCCCGAAGACGATCTTCATCAAATCCGAACCAATGTCGGCAATCTTGGTGAAAATCCCGCCTGCGATACGCAGTGCGGCAGCGCCCAGGGATTCACCGATGGCGAAACCGATAAAGCATTTGCCGGCCAGGCTTTCAGGGATGAACAACAGGATGCAGAGCATGATCAGCAATTCTGTCGAGATCAGCAGCATGCCGATGGAAATACCCGACTTCATCGGAATTGCATACACGGGGAAAGCTTTCCCTTCGAGAGAAGCAAAAGCGGTACGGCTGTTGGCCAGCGTGTTGATACGAATGCCGAACCATGCAACACCAAACGAACCCGCAATACCGATCAGCGAAAAAGCCAGAATCAGCAGGACGTTGGATGCAGGCAGATCTTGCACCCAGCCGAAGTAAGCCACGATGATGACGGCAATGAAAGCTTCCAGAACCAGCAGGAACTTGCCTTGCGTGAGCATGTATGTCTTGCAGGTTTCATAGATCAGTTCGCTGACTTCAGCCATCGAACGATGCACCGGCATTTTTTTGACTTGGGCATAAATCACAGCCCCGAACACAAGGCCCAGCACGCAGATGATGAGACCAAAACTCAGGAGATGGCTGCCCGTAAGTCCGCCAAGGAAAGTGGCCAGATTCGGGTCATTCAGGTTTGGCAGAACAAGATTCGCCTCACCACCGTTTGCAAGCGTGGGAAGGGAGACCGTGCCGAATGCCAATGCCAGAAGGCATTGAAAACGGCTGACTAAGGCCTTGCCACCACGCGCAAACATCGATGCGCTGGCACTGCAGGCCGAACTTGCAAATGACATAACCGCCTCCTAATAGGTGCTTCAATCAACAAAAACACTTCATGTTCTAATAAGGTCCGAACTCGTCTAAAAATTAAGTCAACGCTTCGGGCTATCGCATTGTTCGTACGTAGTTGCCTATTGGGGTTGACGGTGCTCAAACTACGGGCACGAGTGCGGTGCACCAATTGAAAAATCGTGTCCTGAGGCAACAGAACACGATTTTTCAATGGATCAATCACTCAGTAGTCGGTATGAGGAATGCGAATTTTCTGCAGGATCTTGGCGGAGATTTCTTCAATCGAGCGTGAGGTTGACTCGATGAAGGGAATTCCTTCGCGGCGCATCAGGCGGTGAGCTGCATCGATTTCGTAGCGGCAATTCTCGATTGACGCATACTTGCTACCGGGGCGACGCTCCTGGCGAATCTGGGCAAGACGCTCCGGCGTGATGGTAAGACCGAACATTTTTCCGCGATGCTGCAGAAGATCACCGGGAAGTTTGTTCCTCTCGAAATCCTCGGGAATCAATGGGTAGTTCGCCGCCTTTACACCAAACTGCATGGCCAGGTAGAGGCTGGTTGGTGTTTTCCCGGAGCGTGACACGCCAACAAGGATGACATCACTCTCGTCAAGCTTTTCATTGCTCTGCCCATCGTCGTGGGCCAACGTGAAGTTGATTGCTTCGATCCGGGATTTGTAGTCTTCACTTTCGGCAATTCCATGAAAGCGACCGGCCGTGTGAGTGGACTTTGTTCCCAGTTCCAACTCAAGCGGACCAATGAATTGCTCAAACAGGTCCAGGAATTGGGCATCTGCTTGTCGCAGTTCAGCAACGATACTGCTGTTTACCAGAGTACTGACCACAATCGGGCGGAGGCCGTCATTCGTAGCGGAGTTACGGATCTGTCGGACGCAATCACGCACCTTGTCGGCACTGTCTACAAACGGCAAACGAACGTGGCGAAAGCGACAATCCGGAAACTGCGCCAGCAAGCTGTGGCCAAGTGTTTCTGCAGTGATACCCGTTCCATCCGAGATGAAAAAAACCGTCCTGTAACGTGCGTTTACCATGAATAAATCCCTTCTTTACAAGAACTTGAGTGCGTAGTTGGCCGTACGGGTTGATTCTGATGCTGTGCAGCATTTTGCTCGATAGAATGGTCTGCAAAATATAAACATTCAACCACAGAGAGGTTGTTCCATGAATCAGTACGTCATTCCTTTCGAGTCCCTGCGCATGACCGATGTCGGACGTGTCGGAGGTAAAAATGCATCATTGGGTGAGATGATCAGTCAGCTGCATGGTGCGGGGGTACGGGTTCCCGGGACATCGAGGACGTAACTGAATTGGCACGTGTGGGAACGTTGATCCGGCAGTGGATTGTTGAAACGCCTTTGCCAACGGAGCTAGAAAGGACCATTCGTTCCTACTATGACGACCTTGTGGCGGGTGGAGAAGGCAGTTTTGCGGTGCGCTCATCCGCGACAGCAGAGGATCTGCCTGATGCCTCGTTTGCCGGGCAACAGGAAACTTTCCTGAATATCCGCGGATTTGACAACTTGCTGCATGCAATCCGCGAAGTCTTCGCCTCACTCTATAACGACCGGGCGATTTCCTATCGGGTACACAAGGGGTTTACTCACGCCGATGTTGCTTTGTCAGTCGGGGTACAGCGCATGGTGCGCTCTGACAAAGGTGTTGCTGGCGTGATGTTCACCCTGGACACCGAATCCGGCTTCAATGATGTCGTCTTCATTACATCATCCTATGGTCTGGGTGAGACTGTCGTACAAGGCGCTGTCAATCCTGATGAATTTTTCGTTCATAAGGCGATGTTGGCAGCGGGCAAACACGCCGTGATCCGTCGTAGCCTGGGCTCAAAGCTGATCAAGATGGTGTTTGCCAATACGACTGAAGCCGGCCGATCGACCTGTATTCAAGATGTGATGGAGGCAGAGCGGCATCAGTTCTCACTCTCCGATGCGGAAATTCTGGAGCTTGCTCGCTACGCCTGCATCATCGAGCAACACTATGGTCGCCCCATGGATATCGAATGGGGACGCGATGGTCTGGATGGCAAGCTATACATTTTGCAAGCCCGCCCAGAGACTGTTAAATCTCAGAGCGATCATAGCCTGGTGATGGAAAAATACCGCCTCAAACAGCATGGTCGTGTGCTGGTGACGGGCAGGGCAATTGGCCAGAAAATCGGTGCAGGCCCTGTGCGCATCGTTGCGAATGCGGCCGAAATGCATCGTGTCCAGGATGGCGATATCCTTGTGACGGACATGACGGACCCAAACTGGGAGCCCGTGATGAAGCGTGCTGCCGCCATCGTGACCAATCGTGGGGGACGGACCTGCCATGCAGCCATCATTGCGCGTGAGCTCGGTATCCCAGCCATTGTTGGCTGCGGTGATGCCACCGAAGTGTTGCTTGAAGGAGAGTCGGTAACTGCATGCTGTGCCGAAGGCGATACGGGATATGTTTATCGGGGACGTCTGGAGTACGAAGTCGTCACGACCGACATGGGCAATCTTCCTGACCTTCCGGTGAAGATCATGATGAATGTCGGAAATCCTGAGCTGGCCTTCGAGTTTGCCCAAATTCCGAATGGGGGCGTGGGATTGGCCCGCCTCGAGTTTGTCATCAACAACATGATCGGCATTCATCCCAAAGCACTGCTTGAAGTTGATCAAATGCCAGCCAGCGTGCAAGAAGAGATTCTACGTCGCGCCCGTGGCTACGCTACGCCCAAAACGTTCTTTGTCGAACGTCTGGCCGAAGGGGTCGCCACCATTGCAGCATCGTTCTGGCCCAAACCCGTAATCGTTCGTCTATCCGACTTCAAATCTAACGAATACCGAAAATTGCTCGGAGGAGAAATCTACGAGCCTGAGGAAGAAAATCCCATGCTCGGTTTTCGTGGGGCATCACGCTATATCGCCCACAGCTTTCGTGACTGTTTCGAGCTTGAATGCCTGGCTATGAAAAAAGTGCGGGGCGAGATGGGGCTGACCAATGTTCAGTTGATGGTCCCGTTCGTACGTACCCTCACCGAGGCGCGCGAAGTTGTCCGCTTGCTTGCAGAAAATGGCTTGTCGCGCGGGCACGATGAACTGAAGCTGATCATGATGTGTGAGATTCCATCCAATGCCCTGCTGGCCGAGCAATTCCTTGAGTATTTCGATGGGTTCTCAATTGGCTCCAATGATCTTACCCAGCTGACGCTTGGTTTGGATCGTGACTCCGGATTGGTAGCCCATGCCTTTGATGAAAGAGACCCTGCGGTCAAAACCTTGCTGTCGGCTGCAATCCATGCATGCAACCGCACTGGAAAATATGTTGGCATATGTGGGCAGGGTCCATCTGACCATGCAGACTTTGCTGAATGGTTGATGGATGAAGGCATACAGACCATTTCGCTCAATCCAGACACGGTGGTTGATACCTGGCTGAAGCTGGCCCAACACCGCTCGCACTGACGTTGCTGAGCGTACTGGCTGGCGTTTCCCTGAACCTGGCTCTTGCCGAAAGTCACTCCTTCGGTGTTACTATCCGTTTGATTTGCCTATATTAGTTTTGTGTGTTGAGCAAGGGCATTTATTGCTTTTACGCATAAATTTACGATTTGGCATAAACCGGAATGCGGGTAGAAGTAACAAAAACCCGCAGCCAAAGGAGACCCAATGGCCTTCATTTTGCATACAACCCGTTCGATTTCTCGATCCGGTGTGCGCATGCTTTCGTTGCGGCAACTGTTTCTAGTCATCGTTTCATTTGCATTGCTTCTCGTGCTACTTGCTTTTGGTGCAGGTGTTCTGGTCGGACAAAACATCGGAAACAAGCAGGATGCTGGAATATCCAGGCTCCCCAAAGATCCGGACAAAGAACGGTTTGCGTTTGATCGTCTTGGTGATATGGCAGGTCGTCTGGTCAAGCTGGAAACAGATGCTCGCTCACTGGTCAAGAAACTCAGCGCACTAGAAATGCTTGAGAGTCGATTGGGGGATCTGAAGGCAGGTAGATTGCCGACATCTCCAATCGCGGCGAACTCCTTGCAGAAGCAAGGCGCAGCAGGGGGCCGGGTGCTTGCACCGCAGGGGTGCGCTGCCGATGAAATCCGGAATGGCGTGTCTGGACAGGAGATCGACAGTACCGAGAAGTCTTTGGTCTGTTTGCAAAACCTGCTAAGCAAGGTGGAGGCTGCGGCAGCGCGGCGAAGTGTTGCGTACATGATCATGCCCACCCAGCAGCCCGTCGAAGCCTCACGCATTGGCTCGGGTTTCGGCAATCGCATTGATCCAATCAATGGCCACTTGGCGTTTCATTCCGGCATTGATTTTGATGCACCGATTGGCACGCCAATTCGTTCTGCCGGGGGAGGGCGAGTAAAAACGGCCGCGTGGGTTTCGGAGTTAGGTTTTGTCGTCGAAATCGAGCACGGAAATGGACTGATGACGCGCTATGCGCACACATCCAAGATGTTCGTCAAAGCAGGTGATGTCGTGACGCCTGGGCAACTGATCGCCTTTGTCGGATCAACCGGCCGCTCGACGGGCCCGCATCTGCACTTCGAAATCCTCCATAATGGCCGCTTCGTCGATCCGGCCCCTTACCTGAGTATTGGCTCTCAGGTTCCCAATGTTTAAGCGCAAATCATCTTCCATTACGCGTACGCTCAGCAGCGCCAGCTTTTCGCTGACGGAGCCCCCCAAGAGCCGTAGGTGGATATGGGGTGTTTGCTTGCTTGCGCTGATCCTCTTGGGCGTCGTATATACGTTACGTGCCGACTCGTTTTCACCAGAAATAGCCTTGAGAAACAGTATTGAAAGCTTGAAACAGGAGAATCAACGCCTGGCGCAGGAACTCAAGCAGCAAGTCATGAATTTCCAGCACGAGCAGGCTACCCGCGAAGCGCTGGAACGCCAGCTCGCCACCCAAAGTGAAGAATTGAAAAAGGCGCGCAAGGATCTATCGTTTTATCGTGAGAACATCGTCCGCTAAAAGCAATGGAGACAAGAAAAATGTTTGGCAAGAAAAAGGATTCACAGATTGAGCTGACCAAATTGTCGAGTTTGATTGCAAACAATATGGAAGTCAGTGGCGACGTGCATTTTCTGGATGGCTTGCGTGTTGATGGGCACATCAAAGGCAACGTCTTGTCCAAACCGGCAACGAAAAGCCTTTTGGTCCTCAGCGATCAAGGCAGCATCAACGGCAATGTCACCGCCTACGACGCCGTGATTAACGGCCATATCACTGGCGACCTGGAAGTTACGCATTTTCTTGAACTGCAATCGAATGCACGGATAACGGGCAATATCAGTTACAACCAATTACGCATGGATTGTGGCGCAACGGTCGATGGCAAGCTGACACGTGTAGGTGACGGTAGCGAACAATCGAACGTTGTAGAGCTGACTCCTACTACAGCCTCAAAGTAGACTGCGGAGAGCAGACGTGATGATGCAATGGTGGCACTGGCTGATTGTAGGATTCGTTCTGTGCATCAGCGAATTGGCAGTACCCGCGTTTGTACTGATATGGCTAGGCTTGGCCGCCCTGATTCTGGGCGGGCTTCTGTTGATTTTTCCGCTGTCGCTGACAACACAGCTGCTCATCTGGGCAATCCTGTCTACGGCACTTGTCTTTGTCTGGTTACGAGTCTTTCGCAGCAAAGATCAAACCATCCGCATCGGCACTTCTAATGCTGCGCTAGGAGAGATTGGCTTACTGGTGCGTGATGTCATGCCATTTCAGTCCGGAGAAGTTCTGTTCCAGCGCCCGTTAATGGGATCTGACCGCTGGAATTGCATTGCCGAAACCAAACTGAATGCGGGCTGCCGTGTTCGTGTAGTCGGTGTGGAAGGAAATATGCTCAAGGTTTCAGAAGCATGAGCCATTCGCAAAAAGTGCCCCGTGGCGTTTTGTACGGTATGCCTGCGATATGCACTGATGTAGTAATGCAACATCTGCTCTGACCCGAAAAAGTCAGCTATGTGTCGGTGATGTTTCTAAATCAAGGGATTGCACCGTAGACCACGCGCATTCATAGCGTCGCAGAACACATGCAATGCCATGCGCAAATGTTTCTCGAATCGGATCACTACGCGCGGTACGGCACGCTGGCGCGAGTAGACCATACCAAGGGTCAGATCAATCGTTGGCTCGAACGGAACGGGAACAATGTCATGAGCCAGATCCAGAGACAGCGTGAGCGGGTGCACTAAGGCCACGCCAATGCCATGACGTACCATGTGCAAGGCTGGCGTCGACTGGTTGGTGTCGAGGATACGCAGGGCGGCAGCGTCGCCAGCAAGAGACTCATGCAGCATCAAGCCAGGCGGTGTTTCGGCGCCTTGCACAATGACCAACTCGTTTTCCAGATCAGTAGCCTTGACGACATCGCGACTGGCCAATGCATGACCTTTTGGTACGGCGCAAACGACCTGCATCTGCATGATCGGTTGCACAGCAACGCCGATTTCGTCGATAGGTAAAAACGCAAAACCAACGTGTGCGCGATCCTGCCGGATCTGTTGTGTCACTTCGCTGGCCGTGTGGCTTTCCACGCGCAGGCGTACCTTGCTGTGCTCGGCGCGAAAGCTTAGAAGTGCTGCCGGCAGCAGTTCTGCGAACAAGGTCGGTACGCTGGCGATGGCCAGCGCACCTGACTTGGTATCGCGCAACTCTGCCGCTCGCCCCTGCAATGAAGACATCTGTGCCAGCAGGCGCTCGACATCGGGCAGCAGGGACATGGCTTCGGCAGTCAGGCGCGTGCGCCGACCACTGCGGTTGTAGAGCGGAAAACCTATCTGGTCTTCGATCTCCTTGAGCATCTGGCTCACTGCGGGCTGCGAAATATGCAGTAGTCGCGCCGTTTCGGTGACGTTCTGCGTCCGGGCAAACAGGCGGAAGGCTTCGAGCTGGCGCCATTTCAGGTGCATCAGAATGTTTCCTTTTGGTAATTCATAAGTGGATGCTTATAGTTCTATCCGACATTGGTATTATCCATGATCATTTGAATCTGCCAAGCTTTGCCCACTGACTCGTTGCACGGGTCACCTACCGGAGCAATCCCTTGGCAATCCTTGAAATTGAAAATCTCGATGTACGCATTCCGGTAGGGGCCGGCGTGCTTCATGCCGTACGCAATATCAGCCTGCAGGTTGAAGCTGGGCAGACCTTATGCATCGTTGGCGAATCAGGCTGTGGCAAGTCGATGAGCTTGCTTGCCATCATGGGTTTGTTGCCGCGAACAGCGCAAAGGCAGGCAAGTGCGCTGCGCTTTCAGGGCACGGAATTGTCTTGCCTCAATGCACGCCAGATGGAAGACATCCGGGGGCGGGGGATCGGCATGATCTTTCAGGATCCGCTGACCGCCTTCAACCCGACGATGAGTATCGGCAGCCAGCTCGAAGAGGTGCATATGCGCCACATGGGTGCCGGCCGCACCGTGGCACGCGAAAAAGCGATTAGCCTACTGCGGCAGGTTGGCATTACCTCCCCCGAGAGCCGTCTTGCGCAGTATCCGCACGAGCTTTCCGGCGGTTTGCGTCAGCGTGTGATGATTGCCATGGCGCTGATGTGTGACCCGGTGCTCTTGCTTGCCGATGAACCGACAACCGCACTCGACGTCACCATTCAGGCGCAGGTGCTGCGCTTGCTCAAAGGGCTGCAGCAGAAGCTGAGCATTGCGATTGTTTTCGTCACCCACGACCTGGGCGTAGTTGCCGCCGTGGCTGACCGTATTGCCGTGATGTATGCCGGAGAAGTTGTCGAGACTGGCAGTGTGCGTGATGTTTTCCGCGCACCTCAGCACCCTTACACGCAGGCTTTGTTTGGCTGCGTACCCGATATAGCCAATGTCACCGCCGGCCGTCTGGGCACCATTCCCGGTCGTGTACCGTCTTTGGTCACGCCCATCCAGGGGTGTGCATTCCGCGAGCGCTGTGCGAAGGCCATGGAGGCTTGTGCCATGGCCGCAGTGTCACTCAAGCCTCATGCCGATGGTGTCTTCAGCCGTTGTTTGTTGTCCGCTGAAGGCATCAACACCGATGAGGAGCTCACTCATGCGTAAGGGGCAGATCGTTGTTGAAGCTTCCAGTCTGTGCCGCGATTTCGTGTTGCGGCGACCGACCCGGATCCTGCGCGCAGTGCGTGGCGCAAGCCTGCGTTTGTATGCAGGCGAGACACTGGCACTCGTGGGGGAGTCCGGCTCTGGCAAGTCCACGCTGGCGCGCATGATGCTGGGTTTGCTGCTACCTACGCGTGGGGACGTATATGTGTTCGGCGAACCCATCGACAAGCTGTCGCGCCTTGAGCGGGCGCGCCTTGTGCAACCCGTGTTCCAGGATCCCTATGCTTCCTTGAATCCGAAGAAGCGGATCGGTGACATCGTTGCCATGCCGCTCACGGCACGTGGTGGACAGACAGCTGCGCTTGTAGCCCAGCGCGTTGGTGACATGCTCGAACGTGTCGGCCTCGGTCGTGACTACGCTGCGCGTTATCCCGCCGAGCTTTCCGGTGGGCAGCGGCAGCGTGTGGCGATTGCCCGTGCGCTGATCGCCGAGCCCAAGGTGGTGGTCTGCGACGAGCCGACTTCCGCGCTGGATGTTTCGGTGCAGGCACAGATTCTCAATCTGCTGCAGGACTTGCGCGAACAGCAGTCGCTTTCCTATCTGCTCGTAACACACAACATTGGCGTTGTCGCACATCTAGCTGACCGGGTGGCGGTGATGTATCTCGGCCGTATCGTCGAGGAAGGGCCCACTCAGGCTGTGCTTTCCGCACCACAGCATCCTTATACCGAGTTGCTACTGTCTGCCGTGTTGCCGCTCGATCCGGATCATCCGCTGCCACAGATTGACGAAGACGCTGTTCCGGCCAGCCAGGTCGCTCCGCCGAGTGGCTGCGCCTTTCACCCCCGCTGCCCGCGTGCCAGCGCTCGCTGTCAGAGCGAAGATCCGGTTGCCGAGCTGCGCGACAGTGGTTTCGTTGCCTGTCACCACCCGAGCAGCAAGCAGCCTGATGAGCCGCTGGCTTCTGTCATTGCGTTTCCCCACCCCCTTCACCAACCTAGCCAGGCGGATGCAACCGCTGAGGCGCACAAGGAGAACGTCTGATGTTTTCACACATTCGTAACGGACTGGCATTGGCTGCCGGTCTTGCCCTGCTCAGTCCGCTGGCACAGGCCAGCAAGGCCGATGACACACTGGTTGCAGCTTTTCAGGCGCAGTTGCCCAGTCTTGACCGCTATCACGCGCCAGGGCGTGAGGGATTCCTGCTGGGGCTACTGGCTTACGATGCATTGCTCTATCGCGATCCCAACACGCTGGAAGTCAAACCCTTGCTCGCCACAGCCTGGCGCCAGATCAATCCGACGGTGTGGGAGTTCGATCTACGCAAGGGAGTCAAATTCCACGATGGGGTCGAGATGACCGCCGAGGACGTCAAGTTTTCGCTGGAGTACGCGGCTGACGAAAAGAATCGCGTCTTCAACCGCATGACGGGTGGCTGGATCAAGAGCGTTGACGTGATCAATCCCTACAAGGTGCGTATCAATGCCGAGGCCGTCACACCATTGGCCATCGAATATCTGATCCAGCTGCCGATCATTCCCAAGGCATATCGCGAGAAGGTCGGTCTGGAGGCCTTTGGCCAGCGGCCCGTCGGTACCGGCCCGTACAAGGTGGCCAAGGGTAAGGGCAACGAGATTGTCTTCACGCGCAATGATGAATATTTCGAAGGCGGCGGCAAGAGCAAGCCCAAGATCAAGACGCTGATCTACCGCAATATTCCGGATGTGAACACGCAGGTGGCAGAGCTGATCAGCGGTGGAGTGGACTGGGCTTACTACATTCCGAATGACCAGGCCGCGCGCATCGAGCGCATGCCCAACATCACCGTCAAGAATGCCGAGACTTTCCGA
Organism: Pseudomonadota bacterium; assembly: GCA_018262235.1. Lineage (GTDB taxonomy): Bacteria > Pseudomonadota > Gammaproteobacteria > Burkholderiales > Rhodocyclaceae > Uliginosibacterium. The sequence goes on along the minus strand of JAGTRY010000080.1, from coordinate 7,297 downwards.
ATCGGCTTCATCACGCTGGATGCGGCAGGGCTCAGCGATCCGAACAGTCCGCTCAAGAACGTCAAGGTGCGCCAGGCAATAGCCTATGCCATAGATCGTCAGGCGATTGCCAGCAAGCTTGTGGGCGGATCATCCAAGCCGGTCAATGCGGCCTGTACGCCGTCGCAATTCGGTTGTACGCAGAATGTAACGACCTACAAGTACGACCCGGCCAAGGCCAAGGCGCTCATGGCAGAAGCGGGCTACAAGGATGGCTTCAGCATCGACGTGTATGGCTATCGCAGTCGTCCGGTCGCCGAGGCCATCATCGGCAATCTCAACGCCATCGGCATACATGCCAATCTGCGCTGGCAACAATACTCGGCTGTGATCCAGCAGCGTCGTGACCACAAGACGCCGATTGTCATCGATGACTATGGTTCTGCGGGTGTGGCGGACGCAGGCGGCATCCTGCCGTTCTTCTTTGCCGAGTCTCCTGACGATCAGTCGCGTGACCCCATCGTCACCGAAGCGGTCCAGAAGGCCGGTTCGATTGCCGATCAGGCGCAACGCAAGGTGCTCTACGCCAAGGCGCTGAATCGAATTGCCGAGCAAGCCTACTGGGTGCCTTTGTTTACGATGCCGGTCAATTACGTGTTCGCCAAGAATCTGAGCATTCCGATCCCTGGAGACGAAAACGTCGAATTCTGGCGCGCCGAGTGGAAGTAAGACGCTAGAAAGTCTGTGCGTGCTGCAGGTGCCGGCTGAGGGCGCCGGCCATGCAGTGCGTACTCCGATAACCCCGAAGCTGTTCTGTGCCGGTGCCAGGAGCCCTGATCGGGGTTAGCTGGCAAAAGCGATGAGCAGTTTCCCAGGCAGGATCATCATGAGAACCTTCATTGCACGCAGGCTGGGCGTCTCGCTTCTGGTACTGCTGACCATCTCGACGCTGAGCTTCGTCCTGCTCAAGGCTTCGGGCGACCTCGCCATCTCATTGGCAGGGGAGGGCAGCGGCGCGGACTACGTGGCGTTCCTGCGCAAGACATACGGCTGGGATCGGCCCATCCTCGTACAGTATGCCGACTGGTTGTGGCGTCTGCTGCGCGGAGACCTCGGCACTTCGTTCTATTACGGCAGTCCGGTACTGGAAATCATTGCCGAACGCTTGCCGGTGACGCTCAAACTTGGCGCTTTTGCCATCTTCATGGCGCTCGGGGTGGCTTTCCCGCTGGGCAGCCTTGCTGCCTTGCGGCCAGACGGCTGGATGGACCGCGTCGCCATGTTCATAGCCATGGTTGGTCAGGCCACGCCCATCTTCTGGTTCAGCTTTGTGCTGATCCTCATTCTTGGCCTCAATCTCGCCGTGCTGCCGATCTCCGGCGGCGGCACGACAGCGCACTTCGTGATGCCGTCCATTGCGCTGGCTTTCTATGCCATGCCGGCAATCATCCGCATCGTGCGTGGCGGCATGATCGAGGCACTTGCTTCGGATTACATTCGTACCGCCCGTGCCAAGGGTTTGCGGCCCTGGGCTGTGATCGTGCGCCATGCCTTGCGCAACACCCTGGTGCCGGTGGTGGCAATTGCTTCGGTGCAGTTCGGCTTCCTGCTCGGCGGTTCCGTGGTGGTGGAAACCATCTTTGCACTGCATGGCATCGGTTACCTGACCTGGGAGGCGATCAGCCAGAACGATTACCCGGTGGTGCAGGCCTCGGTGCTGGTGGTGTCGGCCTTCTACGTTGTGCTGACCCTGCTGGCCGATCTGCTCAACATGCTCATCGATCCACGTATCCGCCATGACTGAGTCCATCATGACCAAACCGATTTCGGCTACTCCGTCTGCCGTACTGTCGCGCACTGCAGTGCTGGCCTTGCTGACGCGCTGGTGCCCGCACAACTGGCGTCTGGGCCTGGGCAGCTCCATTTTGTTGCTGATTCTGCTGTGCGCGATCTTTGCGCCCTGGCTGGCGCCGCATTCGCCCTACGATCAGTCGCTCACTGATCGCCTGCTGCGCCCGATGTTCATGGAAGGCGGCAGCTGGGCACATCCACTGGGCACCGATCACCTCGGCCGCGATTACCTGAGCCGTCTCCTTTACGGCGCACGCTTCTCGCTGCTGGTAGGTTTCGGCACCATCGTGCTGTCGGCCTTCATCGGCATCGGCATGGGTGTCGCGGCGGGCTACTTCGCCGGCAAGGTTGATCTCATCGTCATGTTCATCCTGACCGTGCGCCTGAGCCTGCCCATCATGCTCGCCACCCTGGCCATCGTTGGCCTGCTCGGCAACTCGCTGCCGCTGATGATGCTGGTGCTGGCCTGCTTTCTGTGGGACCACTTTCTGGTCGTCGCGCGCTCGCTGACCCTGCGTCTGCGTGAAGCGGAGTTCGTGCTGGCTGCCAAGGCTTCCGGCTACTCCGATCTACGCATCATGATCTCTGAGATCCTGCCCAATCTAGTGGGGCCGCTGGTGGTCGTCGCTACGCTGGAAATGGGCCACGCCATCCTGCTTGAAGCCGCTTTCAGCTTCCTCGGTCTGGGCATCCGCCCGCCCGATGCATCTTGGGGCCTGATGATCGCCGAAGCCAAGGATTTCGTCTTCTTCGAGCCCTGGCTGGTAAATATCCCGGGGCTTGCCATTTTCATCTTGATCACCGCCATCACCTTGCTTGGCGCGGGTTTGCAGCGCCTGCTGGTTAAGGATTGAAACGCTGTACCAGCTTTCGAGATTCAATAAATCATTTCAGGAATACACCATGACACCCGATTTCTATCGCCTGAGCGTTCGCGAACTTGGCCGCCATCTGCGTGAAGGTCAACTTAGTGCACGCAGCCTGCTCGACCATTATCTTGAGCGTATCGAACGCATCAACCCGACCCTCAATGCTTTCATCGCACTCGACGTGATGGGCGCCACGCGAGCCGCCGACGACGCCGATTCGCGTTTGCGCAAAGGCCAGGCGCGGAGCCCACTGGACGGTATTCCGGTGGCCATCAAAGACAACATTCTCGTTAAGGGCCAGCCCGCGGTGTGGGGCACGCGCTTCATGGAAGACAACATCGCCACGCATGACGAACTGCCCATTACCTTGCTGCGCGAAGCCGGCGCGGTGCTGATCGGCAAGACCAATGTGCCGGAATTCACCCTGCGCGGCTACACCGGCAACCCGGTGTTCGGCGTCACCGGCAATCCCTGGGATCCTGAACGTACGCCAGGGGGCTCCAGCGGCGGTTCGGTGGCGGCAGTGGCCGCTGGTCTCGTGCCCTTGTCACTGGGCACCGACGGTGGCGGATCGATCCGCCGGCCCGCAGGTTATGCCGGTCTGGTCGGGCTCAAGCCCACCCTGTCGCGCATTCCGCGTGCCGATGGTTTGCCGCAAGTGCTCTACGACTGCGAGATAGTTGGCCCGATCGGCCGCACGACCGACGATGTGCGCCTGATGATGGCAAGCATTGCCCGACCGGATCGCCGTGATCAGCGCTCACGTGGTTTTACGCCGATCCTGGCATTGGGTTCGGATCCAGGGCGACGCAGGATTCTGTTTGTCGAGCAGTTCGGCAGCGCGCCGGTTGACCCTGAAATCACCGCCAGCTGCCGCCAGGCGGCGGATGTCTTGCGAGCACTCGGGCATGAAGTCATCAAGGGCCCGCTGCCGTTCTCGATTGACCGCCTGATCGCTGAATGGGCCAAGGTGGGCAATATCGGTTTGTCCTTGCTGGCGCAGCGCGATGCGCGTTTCTATGACCTGGTGTCGCCGGCGTTTGCCGATCAGGCGCGTGCCGGCAATGAGATCTCGGGTGGTGCCTTCCTGGGCATCATTGAAATGCTGTTCGCCTTCCGCAGCGAAGTCGGCAAGGCTTTCGGCGAGATCGATCTGATCATGACGCCGACCGCCGCCGCCAATCCATGGCCGAAGGCCGAAGCCTTTCCGCCCGTGATCGACGGCAAGGAAGTCGGCCCGCGGGGGCATGCCGTATTCACCAATTGGGTCAATGCCTGCGGTCATCCGGGCATTGCACTGCCGGCCGAGCAGACGCGTGATGGCATGCCGATCGGCTTCCAGCTGGTGGGGGACTTCGGTGCCGATGAACTCTTGCTCGACATTGCCGAGCAGTACGAAGCCGCCAGCCCCTGGGCGGCACGTTGGCCGGCGGTGGCGAATCTCTGATGACAGTACCTCAGGCTCCGGAAGGGAAGAGCGGCTGGCCGTCCATCGCCATCACGCTGGCACTCGGTGCGGCCAGTGGCAGCTTACTCGATGCCCTTGGAATGCCGGCCGGCTGGCTGTGTGGCGCGATGCTGGCCGTGGCCCTGGCGGCTTTGCGTGGTGTGCGCACGCACATACCGGGGCGTTTGCGCGATGCGACGTTCGTTGTGCTGGGGACATCGATGGGCAGTGCACTGACGCCCGACACGCTGCACGACATCCAGTTGTGGCCGATGAGCGTGGTGATCCTGCTGGTATCGGTGGCGGCAAGCATGTTCGTCGGTGCCAGCTATTTGCAGCGCGTCTATGGCTGGGACCGTGCCACGGCACGGCTGAGTTCGGTGCCGGGGGCACTTTCGGCGGTGCTGGCCGTGGCCAGCGGTACTTCCGCCAATCTGCCGGCGGTGGCCTTGTCGCAGACTTTGCGGCAATTGGTGCTGGTTTCGCTGGTGCCACTGGCCATGCTGGTCAGCCCACACGCTGCGGCACCACGCGTTGCCGCAGTGGCCAGCATGAACGACGCGGTCGTCATGCTGTTCTCCGGGCTCATCGGGAGCATCGTGCTCACGCGTTTGCGCGTGCCGGGCTCAAAGCTGGTCGGTGCCATGCTTGCCAGTGGTTTGCTGCATGCCGGGGGCTGGGTCGCCGGGCGGCTGGATCCGGTGCTGATGCAGATGGCGTTTGTGGCAACGGGTGCGGTGATCGGCAGCCGTTTCGCCGGGACGCGTGTGGATCTGCTTGTGGCCACCATAAAGCCGGCCTTAGGCAGCATCTTTGCTGCGATCTCCATCTCTGCTGTTTTTGCCTGGCTGTGCCACGTGCTGCTGGATCTGCCGTTTTCCGAGATCTGGCTGGCCTATGCGCCGGGCGGCGTGGAGGCGATGACGATCATGGCTTTCGCGCTCAACCTGGACCCTTCCTACGTCAGTACCCACCACGTCATCCGGCTGCTTGTGCTTATGCTGCTGAGCCCTTTGTGGACCCGCAGCCTGCTTCCGAAAAACGCTTTTGACATACCTGGTCAGAAGTAATGCGGGCAGCCTGTTCGCAGTCCAGCCAGGCAGGTTCGAGCAGGAAGAGGCCGGCCACCCAATCGAGGAAGGTGGGAGTGAGCTTGTCGCGCAGGCTTTGCGGATTGGCGAAGGCCGTCATCGGCAGTGGGAACTCGGGCGGGAGCAGGCGCGCGATCTGGGTGCGGGCGATATCGTGCGCTTCGAAGGCGCGAAGCACGCGGGCGGCCTGGGCGCGAACAGGGTCGCGGCACGCCTGCCAGCGTGTCCAGGCGCGGGGCAGCAAGTCTGCCGCCGTCTTTACCAGCCCGATTGCATCCAGCATCTCAGCAGACCTCGGCGATCAGGGTTTCTGCCAGATGCGCCTGCTTGGTTTGCGCAGCGCTGAGGCGGGTTTTGAGTTCGGCGGTCAGGGCCAACAGCTTTTCGACTTGGGCGACGATGCGGGATTGCTCGGCGAGCGGTGGTAGTGGAATCAATACGGATTTGATCTTCCCGACATTTAAATTCGGCTGAGCTCCGCCGGCTGCCTCTTCGCGAATTTCCTCGTACATTTTCCTAAAGTACTGCTTGATGTACTCCTTGTGCTCGGGGTCTCCAAGGATAGGAACGATTGCAGCACAAGCCTGATTCGTCGTCGCCTCGATGAGCAGCTCAGAGATTTGCCCTCTGGTCTTGCCCTGACCATAAAGCGCAATGACCAAGGTATGTACCGGATAAAGCCGAAGGCTGGTGTCGTTTAACGCGAAAGTGGATACCGATTCTGTTGTTGCTGAAATGAATGGATTACCTGTTTCGCCGCTCGCGACCCATGGGATTTCGCCGGGATTCCAGTATTCGGGTACTGCGCGGGATGGAGTGGTACCCGTGCCGATATCTGCGATTGTCTCAAGCCGCACCCACTCCCACCCCTCCGGCAGTGCGTAGGACTTTTCGGCGTCGGTGACCGGCGGCAGGGGTTTGTCGCGTTTGATCTTGCCCTCGGCGATGAGGCGGTCTTTTTCAGCGCGGATCTGTTTGAGGAGTTCGCTGGCGGGTTCGTCGCTTGGGTTTTGGGCGGCGAGTTTGCCGCGCACGGCGAGCTGGAGCAGGGTGGCGTTCAGGCGCTCGATGGATGCTGGGGTGGTGAAAAGGGTATCGAAGTGCTCGGCGAGGTGCTGCCAGTGGCGGCGGAATTCGTCGGCGTCGGCGGATTCGGCGAGCTGGTCAAGCGCGGCCTCGACCCAATGCCCCTGTACCCGCGCAGCATGGCCTTGCTCGGCTTCGAGCCGGTCGCACAGGGCCATGAGTTCCTCGACCTTGGCGACGATGCGGGATTGTTCGCTTGCGGGAGGTACTGGCACGGGAAGTGTCAGGATAACTTCACGCGACACGTTCTTCATTGAACTACTCGTTCCGGATGCGTTGGCGATGTAGTGTGGACGTGAGTCGGCGGAGTTGTTGATGAAGCAAAACAGCTTCTTGTCGATAAGTCCTGAAAGGTGCAAGCGAATCAGTTTGTCGCTCAACATCAGTCGCGCAGGGGGATTCCATGCAACGACGCTTCGTGCGACAAGTTCCTCGGTATTTGCTCGGGACAGCAAGAAATCTCCAGCTTGTACTTCACACTCGGGACGCGGATCGAGATGGTCAGGCAAAGCTTTGTTCTCGTCAGGTCGAAATTCGCCCCACGTCACGGCGCTAACTTTCAGGACTCCCCATCGATCACCTTCCCGAGGGATTGAGTCGCAGCTAGGGCTCCATCCAGCATCGCTTGCCAGAATCACTTCGCCGAATCGTGCCCACTCCCAGCCCACCGGCAATTCATGAGGCTTTTCGTCCTCGCCAATCTCCGCCAGCGGCTTGTCCCGCTTGATCTTGCCCTCGGCAATCAGCCGGTTCTTCTCGGTACGTATTTTCTTCAGCAGCTCGCTGGCCGGCTCATCGCCCGGATTCTGTGGCACAAGCTGGCCGCGTACAGCGAGGCTGAGAATCAGCTCGCGCAGCTTGGCGATGCCGCCGGTGCTGGTGGCGATCAGGTCGAACTGTTCGATCAGGGCGTTCATTGTTCGCCCTCCGTGGCGTTGCTAATCCCCCCCGGCCCCCCTTTTGCAAAGGGGGGA
>JAGTRY010000079.1 GCA_018262235.1 Pseudomonadota bacterium | reverse complement strand
ATTGCTCGTGGAATTCGTTGTGCTGGCGGAACGAGATGATGTAGCGCAGCAGCGCTTCGCGATCGAGCACCGGCCCGCTGTAGCGGATCACCACCGTTCCCCAGTCCGGCTGCCCGGTGACCAGACAGTTGGATTTGAGCAGGTGTGAGTACAGCACTTCATCATCCACCTGGCGCTGTGGATCTGCCCGCAGAAGCCCCGGTTGCGGTGAATACTGCGTCACCTCGATATCCAGCGCATCCAGGCATTCTCCCTGCACATAGCCGAGGTTGCGCCTCGGCTGACGCTCCAGCGGCGTGACCGAAACCTGCACGCCGGCCCCGGCAGCCGCCGACAGGTCGCGGGCTATCGTTGCCGAAACCGCTTCGGCACTCTCCATCCGCGTCTGGTTGAAGGAATTCAGGTAGAGCTTCAGCGACTTCGATTCGATCAGGCGTGGCGAATATGCCGGCACACGGAATTCCCCGATGGCGACCATCGGTTTGCCACGCGGATTCAGCCAGGACAATTCATAGGCATTCCATAGATCCTCTCCCACAAAGGGCAAGGCATCCGCATGCAGGCCCAGCTCGTCGCGTTTTTGCTGGCGCGGAATCGGAAACAGCAGTTGCGGCGCGTACTCGCTGCAGTAATCGGTAGCCCGGCCCAGCGGGGAATTCTCGGGAGAAAGTTTTTCGTTCATGGCAATTCCGTTTCCATTGCGGCACGCAAGCTGGCCGCTATTTCATTGAGTGCTGTACGCGTTTCGGCGAACAATTTGAACAGGGTGATGAAACCATGCACCATCCCCTCGAACTGTCGATGACGCGCCGGCACACCGGCAGCCCGGAGCTTTGCTGCATACGCTGCGCCCTCGTCCGCCAGCGGATCGCATTCGGCTGTGATCACCAATGCTGGCGGTAAGCCCGCATGGTTTGCGGCAAGCATCGGCGAAGCACGCCAGTCATGCTTTTCCAGCGCTTGCGCAAAGTAGTGATGCTGAAACCACAGCATGGTTTCGCGCTCGAGGAAATGCCCGGCACCATAGCGCCGCGCACTCTCGAATTCAGTCGTCAGATCGGTCGCCGGGTAGATCAGCAATTGATGCACCAGCGCCGGCCCGCCCGCATCACGTGCCATCAGGCACAGCACCGCCGCCAGCGTACCGCCAGCCGAATCACCGCCAACACTGATCTGCGCTGCTTCCAGATGCAACGTCGACGCCTCGTGTGCCAGCCAGCGCAGCGCAAACCAGGCATCATCAACGCCCGCCGGGAACTGGTATTCCGGCGCCAGGCGATAATCCAGCGCCAGCACGGCAACACCACAAACATTCGCCAGTGCGCGGCACCAGGGATCGTAGCCTGCCAGATCCCCCAGCATCCAGCCGCCACCATGCAGCCACAGCATGACGGGCAGGCGCACCCCGGGCAAGGCCCCCGCCGGCCGATAGAGACGCGCGGCAAGCGGTCCGCCGGCATGTTCACGACGCGGAATCTCGATCTCCGTCACCGATGCCACCGCCTCCGGTTCATCGCGGTAGGCGTACATCAGCTTGTAGTAACTGCGCCGCGCGACGTCCACCGGCAACTCGTGCAGACGAGGTGCATCGATACGGTGAAGCATGTCGAGCAAGGCTGCAGCACGGGGGTCAAGCGACATGAAGGCGATTCCGGAAAGCGAGGCTGAATTCTACGTGGCAGAAGCGGGGAGCGGGAAATCCAGAGCAGACGGCCCCGAGCACGCCGCCGGAACAGCCTTCGTTCCCAGGCAGAAGTCCTGGTACCAGTACCGGCGGCCAGCCTGCCCAACCACCCGGGCATTCATCCCGTACAATTCCCTCATCATCACAGAGGCATACCCCATCATGAATCCGGACGCCCTCGAATCCCTCAAGATCGACCGCAGCGCGCCTGCGCGCAAGCGCGGCCGCCCCCGCAGACTCTGGATCATCGGCGTCCTTGTCGTCACCTTCATCGCTATCGGCCTACTACTCAAAAGCCGTCAGCCGCTCGAAGTGGAAACAGCCCGGGTCACACAGGCCTGGCCCGCACAAGGCATCACCGCCCTCAATGCCACGGGTTATGTGGTGGCAGACACCAAAGCTGCGGTCGGCTCCAAGACCACGGGACGGCTGGAATGGCTGGGCGTACGCGAAGGCAGTGCCGTCAAGGCGGGCGAGATCATCGCGCGCATGGACAATGCCGACATCCGTGCCCAGCTTGCCCAACGTGAGGCCGACGTGGAATCCGCCCGCGCACGCGTCAGACAGGCCGAAGCCGAGCAGGTCGATGCCGACTTCAACTTCCAGCGCCAGCAAGACCTCAAGGCGCAAGGCTTCGTCGCCCAATCCGCCGTGGATGCCGCACGCAATCGTGCCCAGCAGGCCCGCGCCACCATCGCCGCACAACAGGCGGCAGTCCGCGCCAGCCAGGCGGCGGTCAGGGAAGTCAGGGTGGCACTGGACAACACCGTGATCCGCGCGCCCTTTGCCGGCGTAGTGCTGACCAAGCAAGCTGACGTCGGTGACGTGGTCAGCCCGCTCTCGGCCAGTGCGAATTCCAAGGCGGCCGTCGTCACCCTGGCTGACCTGAGCACGCTGGAAATCGAAGCGGACGTTTCGGAAACCAGTCTGGCCAAGGCCCACGTCGATCAGCCGGTCGAAATCCAGCTCGACGCCCTGCCCGGCCTGCGCCTGGCCGGTAGCGTGTCGCGCATCGTACCGACCGTGGATCGTTCGCGCGCCACCGTGAAATTCAAGGTGCGCTTCGACGAGAAAGATCCGCGTGTGCTGCCCGACATGAGCGCCAAAGTCGCCTTCCTGGAACGCGCCCTCAAGGCGGAGGAACTCAGCCCGCGTCTGGCCGTGAATCCAGCCGCCCTGGTCAATGGCCAGGTCTTTGTCTTCCGCGACGGCATCGCCCACGCTCAGACGGTCGCCACCGGCAACAAACTTGGCGACCTGATCGAAGTGAAAAGCGGTTTGCAGACCGGTGACATCGTCATTCTCAAGCCCCCCGCCAACCTGCAGGATGGGGCCAAAGTGGTGGAGAAGAAACCGTGAGCAGTCGTGACGCCAGCGGGACGCCCGCCCCCGTCATCTGCATCGAACACGTCAGCAAGCATTACGTGCGAGGCCAGGAAGAAGTACCGGTACTCGCCGACATCAACTTTGATATCGCTCGCGGTGAATTCCTGGCATTGATGGGCCCGTCGGGCTCAGGCAAATCGACCCTGCTCAACCTGATTGCGGGGCTCGACCTGCCCGATGCCGGCAGCATCATCGTGGACGGTGTGGATATCACCCTGCTCGATGACGCAGGCCTCGCCGACTGGCGCGCACGCAACATCGGCTTCATCTTCCAGTTCTACAACCTGATGCCCGTGCTCACCGCACTGGAAAACGTTGAGCTGCCACTGCAACTGACCCGGCTCTCCCGCCGCGAGCGCCGCGAACGCGCCCTCACGGCCCTGGCGCTGGTCGGCCTGTCAGATCGCGTCAAGCACTACCCGTCCGAGCTCTCCGGTGGCCAACTGCAGCGCGTGGCAATTGCCCGGGCAATTGTTTCCGACCCGACCCTGATCGTGGCCGACGAACCCACAGGCGACCTCGACCGCAAATCCGGTGAAGAAGTCCTTAGCCTGCTCCATCGCCTCAATCAGGATCTGGGCAAGACCATCATCATGGTCACCCACGACGCACACGCCGCAAATGCTGCACGGGCAGTGCGGCATCTGGAAAAGGGCGAACTCTCCGCGCTGGTGGAAAACCGGCAGTAAGCCTGCCTGAAAAAGAAAAACCCCCGAAATCCGGGGGTTTTGTTCAGCAAGACCCGTCATTTACATGGCGAGCCTCTCAGGCATGCTTACTTGGTGGAGCACTTGTTCGGATTGCCCTTCGGATCGCTACCAAAAGCGGCAACGGTACAAGCGATGGTCTTGCCCGAACCGACATACTTGGTGACCCAGCTACCCTTGCGGCCGAAAGCCACCCAGCCGGTCGCCTTGGCCAGACAGGTCTCACCCAAGGCAGCGCACTTGCTCCAACCAGCCGGATAGTCACCCGTACCACTCAGCACCGGTGCAGCACCACCCGAAGAGCTGCTCGACGAAGAGGAACTGGAGCTGCTTGAGCTGGACGAAGAGCTGCTCGAACTCGACGAAGAGCTCGATGAGCTGCTGGAAGACGAGCTGGAGCTGCTGGACGAAGAGCTCGAACCGCAAGCCGAAGCCGTCAGCACAGCACCGTTCTTGCCCACACCAGCGTAGCTGGCAAGTTTGTCCTTCACGCACTGGGCGGAAACCGGCTCATAGGTGTAGGTCAGGGTCTTCGGGAAGACGCCCGTAGTGGTCCAGGCCGAGGCACTCTTGTCACCACTGGCTGGCGTCGTCCAGGTGACGTTGTAGGTCGCAAAATTGGCTGTGCTGGTGATGTTGTTGTTGCGTAGATCCCAGAAGCCACAGTTGCTGCCACTGTCATAGAAGCAGACCACCGGATTGACCGCGTTCTGGAAGTAGTTCTTCTCGATCAGCGCATAGCCCCCCTGGCGCACATTGATGCCCGAGCTGGTGATGCCGTCATACAGATTGTTGTACACGTGAATCCAGCCACCGCGTTGCAACGGCAGACGGGCGTTCACGTTCTTGTAGTAGTTGTGGTGATAGGTGATCTCGCGGCCCCCGTCGATGTCGGAGCTCGAAGAACCATCCAGGCCGACCTTCTTGCTGTCGTGGATGTAGTTGTACGAGACGGTGATGTTGTGTGAAGCCTTCTTGATATCAATCGCGGACTCGAAGGTCAGATCACCATCGGGCGAACCGTTGCACTCATTGTTCACCGCGAACATCTCGTTGTGGTCGATCAGCACATTTGAAGCACTGTCGATGCGGAACATGTCGGCATCATTGCTGGCACCGCCAAGGGCGCCGATCTTCATGTTCTTGACGACAACATTGCTCGAACCACCGTTGATCACGATACCGAAGTTGGCCGAAGAACCATTGGCGCCCTGCAGCGTGATGCCGGCGGTATAGTTCTTGATCTCGACGTAACGGTAGGCATCACTCCAGTGCGGCGCCGGACAATTGTGGTTGGCGTCGATCGTGGAATCCTTGACAATCTTGGCGATGAGCGCGTCTTCGTTACCCGTGTAGGTGATGATCAGGGGATAGGCGCCGGTAGACACCTTCTTGCCGGCAGCGTCGTAACGTGCATTGGCAATGATGGTATTGATTTCCGTATAGGTGGCTGCCGTGAAGGACTTCGCGCCTGTGGCGTCTCCCCCTGTAGCCGTAGCGAAACCACCCGTGTTGGCAGCAAAAGCGATGCTGCCGGTAGCCAGTGCGACGCACGCAGCCACTGCCTTCAGTGTGAAACTCATTGTATTGTCTCCTAGATTTTGTTGTGCCCAGCCGTCAAAGCAGCAAGGTCCGGGCTTGATTCCCGTTTCGTCGCACAAGGAATGCAATGCGACGGGACTGGATAATGCACAAAAGGGCACATACATTCAACACCTAGAACTTTCAAGTAGTTATTTTTCTTACATTAATCAAAAATCCGCAAACAAATCAAAATATCCTTAATTTCTGGCACACCACCCTGTAAAGCCCATGGAAGCTCGTTCTGTGCAGATCCTGCCTGCTCAGGCAAAGCACCGATGCTCTCCGCTTTCACCCGACGCGCCATACTCGAGACCTGATGTTCGAACTCATCCTCCGATTCGCCGTCCGCAACCCGCTGCGTCACAAGCTGCGCAGCGTGCTCACACTCACGGGCATCGTGGTGGCAATCCTGGCCTTTGGTTTGCTCGGCACCATCGTGTCCGCCTGGTACGCTGGGGTGAATGCTGCATCCGACAAACGTCTGGTCACGCGCAATTCGATCTCGCTGACCTTCTCCATGCCGCTGGCCTATGCAGACCGGATCCGTGCCATCGAGGGGGTAACCGATCTGTCCTGGGAAAACTGGTTTGGCGGCATCTACAAAGAACCCAGTAATTTCTTCCCGCAATTTGCCGTGGAGCCAGAGAGCTTCTTCCGGCTGGTTCCCGAATTCCGCGTGAAGCCCGACGAGCTGCAGGCGTTCATGCGTGACCGGCGCGGGGCGATTGTCGGGCGCAAACTGGCCAGACGCTTCGGCTGGCAGATTGGTGACGTGATTCCGCTCAAGGGCACGATCTTCGCGGGGGACTACGAATTCGTGCTGCGCGGCATCTATGACGGGGCACGCGCCAGCACTGATGAAAACCAGTTCTTCCTGCGCTGGGATTACCTCAACGAGAAAATCAAACAGCTCTTCCCCGGCAGCGAGAATCAGGTCGGAATTTTCCTGATCGGGATTGCCGACGGACGTGAAGCGGCCACAGTATCGCAGCGCGTGGATGCGAATTTCCGCAATTCCCTGGCCGAGACCCTGACCGAAACCGAGAAAGCCTTCCAGCTCAGCTTTGTGGCCATGACCGGTACCATCGTCAAGGCGATCCAGATCGTCTCCTGCGTGATCATCTTCATCATCATGGCCGTGATGGCCAACACCATGGCGATGGCGGCACGGGAACGCTCCAGTGAATACGCCACCTTGAAGGCGCTGGGCTTCCGACCCTGGGTGGTTGGCGCGTTGGTCTATGCAGAATCGATAGCCGTGGCATTGAGCGCCGGCGGCATCGGCATCCTGCTGACCGGCCCGGCAGCCCGGGTTGTGGGCGGCAAACTGGACAACATCTTCCCGGTCTTCGGCGTGGCACCGGAAACGATCCAGCTGCAATGGGCCGCCGCATTGCTGATCGGTCTGGTCGCAGCACTGATCCCGGCGCGCCAGGCGATGCGCGTGAAGATCATCGAAGGTTTGAGGCAGGCCGGCTGATGAACAAGATCCCCTTCAACTACATCTGGCGCAATCTGCTCACACGCAAGCTGACCACGGCGCTGACGGCCGGCGGCATGGCGCTGGTGGTATTCGTGTTCACGGCCGTGCTGATGCTGGATGCAGGCCTGAAGGCAACGATGGTGGCAACGGGCCGGCCCGACAATGTGATGGTGATCCGTGCAGCCTCCGAGACCGAGGTCCAGAGCTCCATCGACAACGCCCAGATGAGCGTTCTGGAAACCCTGCCTCACATCGCACTGGATGACACGGGCAAACCGATGTTCTCTCGCGAATGCCTGGTGCTGTATTCGCTGGTCAAGAAGGATACCGGGGTGGCGACCAACGTGACGATTCGTGGCACTGGTGATATGGGCCTGGCACTGCGTCCGCAGGTGCAGTTGCAGACAGGCAGACTGTTCAAGCCCGGCAGCAGCGAAATCATTGTCGGCACAAATCTCGCCAAGGAATTCAAAGGTGTGGAAATCGGCCAGACACTCGCCTTTGCGCGCCGTGACTGGCTTGTGGTGGGTATCTTCGATGCGGGCAAGACGGCTTTCAGCAGCGAGGTATGGGGCGATGCAGAACAGCTCAAGCAGGCTTTCCGCCGCCCGGTGTATTCCTCGCTGATTTTCCAGCTCGATGCCCCGGGCAATTTCGATACGCTGAAAAACAGGGTGGCGGATGATCGCCGCCTGACCGTGGAGCTGAAACCAGAAACCCAGTTCTACGCCGACCAGTCGAAATTTCTCGCCGGCTTCATCAGCGTTCTGGGGCTCACCCTGTCTGTCATCTTTTCCATCGGCGCGATCATCGGCGCGATGATCACCATGTATGCAGCCGTCGCCAGCCGCACCGCCGAGATCGGCACGCTGCGCGCCATCGGCTTTCGCCGCACGAACATCCTGATCGCCTTTCTGGCCGAATCGCTGTTGCTCTCGCTGCTTGGCGGTATTGCAGGACTGGCCGCGGCCTCGGGCATGCAGGCTGTGTCGATTTCAACCATGAACTGGCAGACCTTCGCCGAACTGGCCTTCGCCTTCAAACTAAGCCCGCAGATTGCCCTCGCGAGTTTGCTCTTCGCACTGACCATGGGTTTCCTCGGTGGCGTACTACCCGCCTGGCGGGCAGCACGGCTGAATATCGTGACGGCCGTGCGCTCGGCGTAATGACACACCTGTCAGCTTGTCAGGCGTTTCCGGGTATGCCTGCTAAAACCCTAAGGGCTTGCTTGCGGAGAACGCTGGCCCGTACAGTCTTGCCGGAAATCCCTGGCAAGACTGCCGGAGGAGCGCACCGGAGCGCCGCCAGGTCAGGATGCCACAACCGAAAGCAGGCTGATCTTGGTGCTGTTGCTGTCCGTATTGAAAGCACCGTAAGACTGGGCCAATTGCACCAGCCTGAGCATCAAGGCCAGGTCATCTTCACTGGTCGAGCTGCTGGTACTGCTTGAATCACTGGAAGTACTGCTCGCCGTCACGGCTGTCGAGGATGTCGTCGATGAACTGCTGCTGGCCTGATCATAGGCCATCGCTTCTTTCATGGTGACCTTGCCATCACCATCGGTATCCGCTTCATCAAAATTCGCCACGATGTTGCTGATCAGGCTGGACCGTTTGCTGTCGGAAGAGCCGATTTCGGAGAGCTGGCTGGTGAGTTCTGCTTTGGTAAAGCCGGAGTCGTTCTGGCTGTCACTATCAGATGGCGGCGGCGGCGGCGGCATGCTGCCTGCGGCACTCATGGCACTGTCCATGCGCATGCTGTTGAGCTGGCTCTCGATCTGGTCCGCCAACGTTTGCAAACTGGTGGCCAGTTCGCTTTCAGTGACTTTGCCATCCTGATTGCTGTCCAGACTGGCGAATACATCATCAACGCTGGTTGTGCTGCTGCTCGACGACAAGCTGCTCAAAGCACTTTGCAGGTCGGTTTTGTCGATATAGCCCTGATTCTTGGTATCCAGTTTCGAAAACAGGCTGCTGGCCAAGCTCGTAGCCAAGCTGCTGGTAAGACTGCTGATACTGCTCATGATCGGCTCCTGTTCTTGCGTGGGTAAATATCCTGTCGCCAGCCGCAATGCTTACATGGCGACTACTGCTCCACCTCGTCCTGCACTCATGACAAGTGACGGAATTGAGCGGCAATCCCTACGCAAGATATCGGCCCAAGCAGGCACGATTTAGAGCACGCCAACGTTAAACCGTTTAAAAAATCATCAAGAAATCATGGGCTTGAGGAGTTTTTTAAAACTTTTACGGCGTTTTCCCGCAACCGGCGGCAAATATTTCCGGCCTTCCGGAACAGGCAAAAATTTGCCGCCCACTGTCATCTCAGGTAGCGCGCCAGATTCGCATCAATAGCCAAATCAAACGGCAATCCTTGCCGGCAGAAAAACCCGCCGGGTCTTGCAACGCGGCGGGACAAAACAATCAACCAGATTCCCCATCGAGAGGATTAACGGGGCGGCTGTTGTCGTGCAGGAGAATGCTCAGGCCGATCTTTATCCGGGCGATGCGCTGATTCATCATGCTGGTTGCGTTGAGCAGGTGTCAGTACGGCCAGGATCTGGCTGGCTTCGGTTGCATGCAGCAAGGCGATCTCGCCATGTGCTTTGCCGGCAGTCTCAGCCAGTGTTTTGGCACGGGCCGCATCGAAAACAGGGGCAAGTGTCAGTGCTCGGAGTTCTTCCTCGGCATGGCGGGCTTTCTTCATGGCTTCACGCAAGGCAGGCGCCTGGGCATGCCGGACCTGGAAAATCCGGTCCTCTTGCGCTTCGGTCAATTCAATACCCCGCAATCCGGGCGAAAATGGTGCTGCCCCTGGGCCCTCGGGCATGGCGCCGGGCATACCTGCGCACGGAGGCGGGGGCATCCCGTCACGACCAATCTGTCGCATTTCCTTGCCAGGCACAGGCATCGATGAAGCCCCCTCGGATCCGCCAGGCATCTGCGCTGCAGCAGAAAGAGGAAAAACCGGCAGTAGTGCCAGAGCGAGCAAAATGGCGCGGAAAGATGAGGTTGAGGACATGATGAAATCTCCAAAAAGAGCGGGGTTCTGGACCTCGCTTCATGATCAGCAAGGACTGATGCCATTCTTGGGTCAACCGCTGTAAAGTGCCTTCAAGCAGGCGTAAAAGCCGGTCAAACGAGCTTGTTACGTGGGTAAAAATCGTTAAATCTGTTCAGCAAGCTATCATATTGTTCCGCAGGCTTGACTATCATGCATGCACGCTTGTTTATGAGCTATTGCAGGGGATTCACGGATGAATCCTCCTCACAACGCGGAAATTCAGACATGAGCCCAAAAGTATTACTGGTAGATGACGATAGCGAGCTGGTTGAAATGATGGCCGACTATCTGAACCGCGAAGGTTTCGAGGTGGAAACCGCTTGCGATGGGGAACAAGGACTGATCCGCGCACTGAGTGGTGAGTTCGCGATTGCCGTGCTGGATGTGATGATGCCGCAGATGAGCGGGATTGAAGTACTCAACCAGATCCGCAAGCGCAGCCGCATGCCGGTATTGATGCTCACCGCCCGTGGCGACGATATCGACCGCATCGTCGGCCTCGAACAAGGTGCGGACGACTATGTACCGAAGCCCTGTACCGCCCGCGAAATCTCGGCCCGGATCCGTGCCATCCTGCGCCGCTCGAGCGGGCTGGAGGACGTTAGCAGCCCCCTCATCAGCGCGGGCGCCCTTTTGATGTGGCCGGAACAGCGCCGCGCCGAGTGGCAGGGGGTGCCGCTGGAACTCACCAGCACAGAATTCAATCTGCTCGAAGTCCTGGCCCGCAATGCAGGGCGCACAGTCAGCAAGGACGAACTGTCGGAACAGGGACTCGGCCGGCCACTGCAAAAATTCGACCGCAGCATTGAGGTGCATCTCTCCAAAATCCGTGAAAAACTTGGGTTGCTGGCTGACGGTCGTTCCAGCATCCAGACGATCTTTCGTCAGGGCTACCAGTTCATCAAGGCTTGAGACACACGCAACATGGGTCGCCTGTTCTGGAAAATATTTGCCGTCATCCTGGTTGCCCAGCTGGTCACCACCCACGTAGTCGGCATCCTGTTGTGGATCAGCCACCCGAACCGCGAGTTCCGCGTCCCGAACGTTGAAGCCAGCGGGCCACGCCCTCGTGCGCCGGATGATGCGAGCCCGCCCTTCGGACCGGGCAACCCGGACCGACGGCCAGAAATGCGCCCCCCCCGTCCGGAGTTCGAAGGACGGCTCCCGCCTGCGCGCCCCATCGGTTTTCCATGGATTCCCACACTGGTCGGTAGCATCGGCAGCCTGATCTTTGCAGCATTCCTGGCCCGTTACCTGTCACGCCCGATCATGGCACTGAGGCGTGCATTCAGCGATGTCGCCAAGGGGAATTTCGATGTCCATCCCAGTCATGAAATCGGTCAGCGCCGCGATGAGCTGGCCGAATTGGGTCAGGACTTCGAACATACGGCACGCCAGCTCAAAGCCTTGATGGACAACCAGCGACGTTTGCTGCACGACGTATCACATGAAGTCCGCTCTCCGCTGGCACGCATGCAACTGGCCATCGACCTGGCCCGGCAACAACCCGAGAGGACCGAGGCCAGCATGCAGCGCATCGAGCGTGAATCCGGCCGAATTGATCGCCTGGTTGAAGAGTTGCTGACTTTGGCACGGCTGGAGGCCCGCGCCTACGGGGAGTTTGATGAAGAAGTCGACATGCTCGATTTGGTCGAGCAGATCGTCGAAGATGCCCGCTTCGAATCCACCGCCAACCATTGTCAGGTCGAATTCAGCGCAGATTGCGAAGCCTTGGTACGTGGTCGTGCCGAATTGCTTCATCGTGCCATCGAGAACGTGGTACGCAACGCCCTACGGCACACTTTCGAAGGCACTACCGTGCACATAGGCCTTCATGCTGACAATGGCTATCTGCGCATCGATGTCGAAGACGACGGCCCTGGTCTGCCCGAAGCGGCACTGGATGCGATCTTCGAGCCCTTCGTACGCTTCCGCGAAAACAATGGCAACGACGGCTACGGTCTGGGTCTGGCCATTACCCGCCAGACCATTGAAACCCATGGCGGTTCCGTACGCGCAGCCAACCGCGAGCATGGCGGCTTGCGCATCGAAATGCGCCTGCCGGCAAGCCACTTGATCAGCGCCGTCTAAGCGCTACAGGTTTGTGCAAGCACGCCTGTAGCCATCTCCCAGGCGTACCCCCGCGCGCCCGTCGCCCTTTCTGCATGGCAGCAATGGACATACAGCCCGCGAACAATCCCGATTGTTGCAATAGTTGATGCTAGAAATCGACGTTTATCTCTGTTTTACCCGCGAGTAGAGTCGCTTCCATGCGCTGCACATCCGCAGCACAGACAAGCAGACACCTCATTCATCGGAGAGAACAGATCATGAACATCACCATCATCGGCGCCGGCAACATGGGCTCAGGTTTCGTCAAGCAACTCACCCGCGCAGGCCATCAGGTCGTGGTCACTGCCCGCGACCAGGCCAAGGCACAGGCGCTGGCCGACGCCAATCCTGGCGCCACGGCACGCCCGGCCAGTAGCGCCGCCGCCCATGCAGACATCATCGTGCTCGCGACCGGTTTCGGCGACGCCATCGGTGCCCTGGATTCTCTGGGCAAGCTCGACGGCAAGATTGTCATCGACATCACCAACCCCTTGACGGCCGACTACATGGGCTTGACCATCGGCCACAGCACGTCGGCCGCAGAGGAAATCGCCAAGGCGCATCCTGAAGTCATCGTGGTCAAGGCCTTCAATACAGTGTTTGCACAAGTGCTTGCCGCAGGCGCCGATTTCGGCCAGGGACAGACCGTTCCCGTACTGGTTGCCAGCGACCATGCCGAGGCCAAACAGCGTGTCCAGGCGCTGGCAGAAAGCATCGGCTTTGCCAGCATTGATGCGGGCGGCCTGAGAAATGCCCGTTACCTGGAACCATTGGGTGGCCTGAACATCTACTTTGCTTACGGCGCAGGGCAAGGCACCGACATTGCGCCGACCTGGCTGCACAAGGCTTGATCATGCACACACAACCAGATTCCATCGGCCCCCTGCAACAGGATCCGGCCTTCACCCTGTCCTTCCGCCTGCGCGAAGCAGCGCCTGCCCAGCCCAAGGCTCTCGTTGTTCTGCTGCACGGGGTGGGCGGCAACGAAACCAACCTCGCTGGATTGGCGGCTTCGTTCGGCCCCGATGTTCTGGTCGTGCTGGCCCGTGGCCCGCTGCAATTCGCACCAGGACAATATGGCTGGTTCCGCGTTGCATTCACTGCGCGCGGTCCGGTCATCGAGGCTGGCGAGGCAGAAGACAGCCGCCAGGCCCTGCTCCGTTTCATCACGCAGTTGCAGACAGCCTACAAGCTGAAACCACGCCACACGCTGGTCACCGGCTTCAGCCAGGGCGGCATCCTCAGCGCCAGTGTGGCACTCAGCGAACCTGAACAGGTCGGCGCCTTCGCCATCCTGTCCGGCCGCATCCTGCCCGAACTGGACGCTCATCTGGCCAGCCGGGAACGCCTGGCCAATTTGCGTGCCTTCATCTCACACGGCGAATACGACAGCAAACTGCCGGTATTCTGGGCCCAACGCGCCTCCGAACAACTGGACGCACTCGGTGTGACGCATGTCGTGAACCGCTACCCGGCAGACCATGAACTGAGTCCGGCCATGCAGGCAGATTTCCTCGCCTGGGCCAACAGACTGAACGCCCCCACAAACTTGCTTGAGACCCGCTATGCCGCAGCCAGAGCCGGCCTTGTACCGGGCAGCTCTATCTCACTGCTGGAGATCGGGCATGAGGAGACCCGGATCCTCAGTGGTACTGGCACGGTTCCCGACACGACGCTCTCGCTCGCCATCGGCGCCGGGAAAACCTCGGCAGAATATTTCAGGCAAGACCTGCCCACGCCGGTGGAACTCGAAAACGCCATCCAGATCGTGGAAGACGAGATTGCCCGCGCCCGGAACATCGCACCAGCAAACGCCCGTTTGGTCACCTGGGATGCCGGCATTCATGCCATTGCCGTACTCGCCGGTCTGCCGGATCAGGACGAGCTGGTTTTGAGCCGGAATGCGGTGGAGCAGACCTTCGAGCGGCTGACGGCCCTCGCGCTCGGGCGTCCGGCATCCGGAGAAACGCTGCCGGCCAGCAAGACCTTCGCCGCCCGTTTGCTGATCCTGCGTGAGTTCATGCATCACCAGCGGTTCGCGTCGATCACCATCCGCCGCTGAGCACCGTTATGCAAAACGATTCGGCCCACGTGCCGGGTAAAAACCCGGCACGTGGGCCGAAGCATTTCAAGCCTGCCCGGTCGTCAACAACCGGGGCAGACACTCATTTCGCGGTTTCCAGCGGTTTCTTGAGCACGAAGAGCCCGCCTGCCGTCACCAGCGTGCCGATCACAATCGCCAGCGCATAGCCCAGGAGGTTGGTAACGACATTCGGCATGAACAACACGAAGATGCCGCCGTGAGGCACTTGCAGCTGGGCGCCCACGTACATCGAAATTCCGCCGGCAACCGCCGAACCCAGCATGAGCGCGGGGATCACGCGGAACGGATCCTTGGCGGCAAACGGGATGGCGCCCTCGGTAATGAACGAGATGCCCAGCGCGGCTGCAGCTTTGCCGGCTTCGCGTTCATCGACGGAAAAACGGTTGCGGAAAAGCATGGTCGCCAGCGCGATGCCCAGCGGCGGCGTCATCCCGCCTGCCATGACGGCCGCCATCGGCGCATAGATCTGGCTCGCCAGCAGGCCGGTGCCAAACGTATAGGCGGCCTTGTTGACCGGCCCACCCATATCGAAGGCCATCATGGCACCCAGCAGGATGCCCAGCAGCAGCGCACTGCTGCCCTGCATGCCTTTAAGGAAGCTGGAGATGCTGACCAGCGCCGCCGCAACCGGGCTTGCCACCACGGAATACATCAGCAGGCCAGTGATCGCAGCACCGAGCAGCGGCAGGATCAGAACCGGTTTGAGACCATCGAAAGTCCGTGGCAACTGGATTGTCCGATTGAGCCAGCGCACGATGTAGCCAGCGAGAAAACCCCCGACGATGCCGCCCAGGAAGCCCGCCCCGACGCTGTCGGCGATGACGCCGGCAATCATGCCCGGTGCGATGCCAGGGCGATCCGCGATGGAGAACGCGAGGTAGCCGGCAAGGATCGGCACCATCAGCTGGAAGCTGGCCTTGCCGATCCAGAACAGGTTGGCGGCAAGCGTGCCCTTGTGCGCATCGTCATACACATAAATGCCGCCCAGGGCGAAACCCAAGGCGATGAGCAGGCCGCCGGCCACCACAAACGGAATCATGTACGAGACGCCCGTCATCAAATGCTTGTAAGCCCCGGTGCGGGAGGCGCTCTGCGCTGCCTTGGCTTCGAGTAGCTGATCAACCGGCTTGGCATCCGGAGCCGCCGCTGCCACCGGAACCGGCGCCGGTGCAGCGCCACGGGTCCGGGCCTGCTCCAGGGCCGTGGCAATCACTGCCGCGCCATCGTTGATGGCGTCCTTGGTGCTGGTCTCATAGACACGCTTGCCATCGAAGCGGGCGAGATCGACCGAGGTGTCGGCGGCGATCACCACCAGATCGGCCGCGGCGATCTCTGCATCGGTCAGCGTGTTCTGCGCGCCGACCGAGCCTTGCGTCTCGACCTTGATGCTGTAGCCAAGCTTGCCGGCGCCTTGTTCGAGGCCTTCAGCGGCCATGAAGGTATGGGCGATCCCCGTTGGACACGAGGTGATCGCGACGATGTTTGCCATGCCAGTCTCCTTTTGCGGATGTGCTGCAGTGATTGCGTCGTTCAACTCAAGGAACTGAGTTCGACTTGTCGGGCCAGGGCCTGTACTTCAGCGGGCGCTGGCAGATGGGGGCCGAGGCGCGTGAGCTTGCCTGCAGCGAAAGCGGTGGCCAGTCGCGCGCTTTCAGCGAGCGAAAGCGCCTGTTCTTCAGCGGCGATCAGGCCGGCAACCATGGCATCCCCCGCGCCGACCGAACTCGTCGTCGCCACTTTCAGCGGATGCGCCAGCACGGCCTCTTCACGCGTGACCAGCACCGCACCTTCGCT
>JAGTRY010000078.1 GCA_018262235.1 Pseudomonadota bacterium | reverse complement strand
GCAGTGGCGCAAAGGAAAAAAGAAAGGGCCGCGAAGGAAAAGGAATTTCCTGTAACGGCCGAGAGCGGAATCATAGCGCAGTGCTGTGACAATGAAAGGGCAAAAGGTAAAGGCCGCCGGTAAGCTTGCTTTACCTGTGCGGCCTTTTGCGCGTGTGGCACATATTGCAGTGAAGCGCGGCTCAGATCTTTGGCAGGGTGACGCCACTTTGCCCTTGATACTTGCCGCCCCGATCCTTGTACGAGGTTTCACAGATCTCGTCAGACTCGAAGAACAATACCTGGGCACACCCTTCTCCGGCGTAAATCTTGGCCGGCAGCGGCGTGGTGTTCGAAAATTCAAGCGTCACATAGCCTTCCCATTCTGGTTCGAACGGGGTGACGTTCACGATGATGCCGCAGCGTGCATAGGTGCTCTTGCCCAGGCATACGGTCAGGACCGAGCGCGGAATGCGGAAGTACTCGACGGTACGGGCCAGTGCGAAGGAGTTCGGCGGAATCACGCAATACCCCTTGCCCGAGACTTCAACGAAAGAGTTTAGATCGAAGTTTTTCGGGTCGACGATGGTCGAGTTGATATTGGTGAACACCTTGAATTCGTCGGCACAGCGGATGTCGTAGCCATAGCTCGATGCACCATAGGAAACGATCTTGTGACCGTTGGCCTCGCGTACAAGCGTGGGCTCGTAGGGCTCGATCATGCCGTGCTGTTCCGCCATGCGGCGGATCCATTTGTCTGATTTGATGCTCACGTGAGTGCCCGGTTAGCCATGAAAAGCGGCGATTCTATCGCGTTGTGCGGTGCTTTTAGTGCGCCATGGCAGTTACAGCCTGCACGCGCCTACTTTTTGGTGTCGGTCTGGTCCGTTTTCTTGTCGTCGTCACTCTTGGTGACGTCGTAAACGGCTTTGCCAACCTTGAAAGGGATTTTGACGACTTCGATGCCGACATCGACCACGGTGCCGACTATGGCGCCGACACAACCGCCCAAACCGAATAACAGGAAAAGAGCCAGAACGGTGTGGCGGATCAGGAGCAGGGCAGAAGACTTCATGCTGCTATGTGAATGAAAAGAAAATAAGCCCGCAGGCTAGCACGCCTTCAGGGGCAGGATCCTGTTCAATGTGCCTGCTGCAGCCAGCTGATCAGCGCGCTCATTTCGGCAGGGGACGGGTGGGACAGCAGGCGCATCTTGGTGCCCGGCACGTCGGTTTTGGGCGAGGCCAGATACTGGGCGAGCCGTGCCGGCGACCATACGATGCCGGCCGTAGCCATGGCTTCCGAATAGTGATAGTTCGCGACCGTGCCGGATTTGCGGCCGATGACACCCGCCAGCGAGGGGCCGCGTTTGTTTTTGCCGGCCTCCATGGAATGGCAGTCGGCGCATTTGTCCTCGAACACCTTGTTTCCTTCTGCGGGATCACCGGCATGTCCCGCCAAGGGGAGACATAGCGCGGTCAACAGGATCAGACGAGCCAGGATGGGTGGCATTTTCAGTCCTTGTTGACGACGATGGTCGGGAATTTCAGGCGCATGTCCCGCTGTTTCTCGGCAATGCTCACGGCGACCTTGCGAGCGATGCTGCGGTAGGCTGCGGCAATCGTGCTGTCCGGTTCGGCAGCCACGGTGGGCGTGCCGGCATCGGTCTGGCTACGGATACGGATGTCCAGTGGCAGTTCGCCCAGGAAGGGGACGCCGTAATCGGCGCACATGGCTTCGCCACCGCCCGCGCCGAAGATGTGCTCGGCATGACCGCAGTTGGAACAGATGTGGATACTCATGTTCTCGACGATGCCAAGGATCGGGATGCCGACTTTTTCGAACATCTTCAGTCCCTTGCGGGCGTCCAGCAGCGCGATGTCCTGCGGGGTGGTGACGATCACCGCGCCGGTGACGGGAACGGTCTGCGCCAGGGTCAATTGAATGTCACCAGTGCCGGGTGGCATGTCGATAACCAGATAATCGAGGTTGTCCCAGCGGGTATCGAAAAGCAGCTGGCGCAGGGCTTGGGTGACCATCGGGCCGCGCCAGACCATGGGTTGTTCAGGATCGATCAGAAAACCGATGGAGTTGGCCTGCAGACCGTGGGCTTGCAAGGGCAACATGGTCTTGCCGTCATCCGAATCCGGTTGCTGGTCGGCAATCCCTAGCATCTGTGGCTGGCTCGGGCCGTAGATGTCGGCGTCCAGAATGCCGACCCGTGCGCCTTCCTGGGCTAGCGCCAGAGCCAGATTCACGGCGGTGGTGCTTTTGCCTACGCCGCCCTTGCCGGAGGAGACCGCGATGATGTTCTTCACGCCGGGCAGCAACTTGACGTTGCCCTGTACGGCGTGAGCGACGACTTTTGAGCTGACACTGACCGTGGCTGAGGTGATGCCGGGCAGCGCTTTGGCGGCTGTTTCAAATTGCGTGGCAAGCGTGGCGTGCTGGCTGGCCGCTGGGTAACCCAGCTCGACGGTGATTTCGGCCGTTCCACCATTGAGTCGGGCGGATTTCACGGCTTTGGCGCTGGCGAAATTCTTGCCGGTGTTCGGGTCGATCAGTTCGCCCAGGGCGGTGAGAAGGGCTTGTTCGGGAGTGTTCATGGCCTGCCTAGCTTAATAGCTGATGATTTTAGTCAAGTTTATCATGCGGAATTGGCTGCCGGTCTGAATGGCTGCGGAAGGTCTGGCGTGCGGCGATCTGTCTGGTTTTTCGGCTCAGGGCGTACCGGCTTTGCATTGTGTCAAACGTCGCGACAGCGGTGCGTGACATTATCACGAGGCTTTCTGTCATTCATTTTTCCAAGAAGTTTACCGGCGGATCAGGGGCTTTGCCTTGATAGTTGGCCGCTATTGCGGGAAAATCAGTGGCTTGCTCGACCTCGCGCTGCTTCCCTCTGTGGCGCACTTCAAAATTAATCAGGAGATTTGCAATGGCTGCAAAAGACCGTATGGCCGTTCTGGCCGCGATGATGGACCAGGCTGTGATCCCGGTGTTTTACGATCCGGACGTCGAAGTTTGCAAGAACGTGATCCAGGCTTGTGCCAACGGTGGCGCCAAGTGCATCGAGTTCACCAACCGTGGCGATTTCGCTTCGCACGTGTTCTTCGAAGTCACCAAGTACTTCACCAAGGCTGACCCGTCCGTGATCATGGGCGTGGGTTCCATCGTTGAAGCCCCGACCGCCGGCATCTATATCGCCAATGGCGCCAAGTTCATCGTCGGCCCGCTGCTCAACGCCGAAGTGGCCAAGGTCTGTAACCGTCGTGGCATCCCCTACAGCCCCGGCTGTGGCTCTGCTACCGAAATCGGTGACGCACAAGAGCTTGGCTGCGAAATCGTCAAGGTGTTCCCGGGTTCCTCCGTTGGCGGCCCCGAGTTCGTCAAGAGCGTCATGGGCCCGATGCCCTGGACGCGCATCATGCCCACCGGCGGTGTTGAGCCGACCGAAGAATCCCTGCGCAAGTGGTATGGCGCCGGCATCGTGGCCTGTGGTATCGGCAGCAACCTGATCACCAAGGAACTGCTCAAGGCCAAGGACTACAAGGGCATTGAAGAAAACGTCCGCAAGACCGTCCAACTGGTCAAGACCATCAAGGCCGAACTGGCTGCGAAGTAATTTGTTTTGAATCCTGCCGGGCCGCTCAGCGAAAGCTGCGCGGCCCGCGGCGTAAAAACTAGCGTTGTTTCACATTTCACTTAATCAACAGGATTAGAAAATGTCTGAACTGATCATCAAATCCGTCGCCGAAACCAAGTGGGACTGCGTGTCCTTCGGTGAAGTCATGCTGCGTTTCGACCCGGGCTTTGGCCGCGTGCGCAACTCCCGTTCCTTCCAGGTCTGGGAAGGCGGCGGCGAATACAACGTCGCTCGCGCCATGCGCAAGTGCTGGGGCAAGCGTGCTGCTGTCGTCACCGCGCTGCCGAAGAACGATCTGGGCTGGCTGGTTGAAGACTTCATCATGCAAGGTGGCGTCGACATGTCCCACGTCATCTGGCGTGATTTCGACGGTCTGGGCCGCAACACCCGCGTCGGTCTGAACTTCACGGAAAAAGGCTTCGGCATCCGTCCGGCTCTGGGCTGCTCTGACCGTGGTCACTCCGCAGCTTCGCAAATCCGCCCGGGTGAAGTGAACTGGGAAAAGCTGTTTGGCGAAGAAGGCGTGCGTTGGTTCCAGACCGGTGGCATCTTCGCTGCGCTGGCTTCGAACACCGCTGAAGCTGTGCTGGAAGCCGTTGAAGTTGCCAAGAAGTACGGCACCGTGGTGGCTTATGACCTGAACTACCGCGCTTCCCTGTGGAAGAGCCAGGGTGGCAAGGAAGGCGCACAAAAGGTCAATCGCGAAATCGCCAAGTATTGCGACGTGATGATCGGTAACGAAGAAGACTTCACCGCCTGTCTGGGTTTTGAAGTTGAAGGCGCCGATGAGCACCTGACCAAGATCGAAACCGAAGGTTTTGCCAAGATGATCCAGACGGCTGTCAAGGCCTTCCCGAACTTCAAGGTTGCTGCGACCACGCTGCGTAACGCCAAGACTGCTTCGATCAATGACTGGTCCGCTCTGGTCTGGTATGACGGCAAGATCTATGAATCCATGAAGCGTGAAAACCTGGAAATCTATGACCGCGTCGGCGGTGGTGACGGTTTCGCTTCCGGTCTGGCCTATGGCTTCCTGGAAGGCAAGGGCCCGCAAGCTGCCGTCGAATACGGCGCAGCCCACGGTGCGCTGGCCATGTCGACGCCGGGCGATACCTCCATGGTTCGCGTTGAAGAAGTCGAAGCCGCTATGAAGGGCAAGGGCGCTCGCGTCATTCGCTAAGCCGGTTTCACATCAGGCTCAGCGCGGGCGGCCCTCGACATACCAGAGCACCACGCGCGCCATGCCTTTTGTGAGAGTCTTGCTCTTGAAGTAAAAAAGCCTGAAGACGCGAGTCTTCAGGCTTTTTGTTGGGTGCTGTGTTTGCTTTACCTATGGCAGATTTTCATCTCTGCACGGAGATTGTCATGCCGCGTTTTATGCCGATTCGCATATGCCGGATGTCCTGATTCTTCACTCGAGCATTGATGGGCATACCCTCACGATTTGTCGCCGCCTGCACTCGATCATCGAAGCGGCAGGCTGCGGGGTGTCCTTGCTGGAGATTGGCGTTTGCGGTGAAGATGCCCTGCGTGCGGCGGATCTGGTGGTGATCGGCGCGAGCATCCGTTACGGACGGCATCGGCCTGGCGTGGCGGAATTCATGCGGCGGCATCAAGCGTTGTTGATGGGCAGGCCGAATGCGTTTTTCTCGGTCAATGTGGTGGCACGCAAACCCGCCAAGAATCAGCCCGATACCAATCCATACCTGCGCAGTTTCCTGCGCCAGATAGGCTGGCGCCCCCAATGGCTGGCGGTGTTTGCCGGGCGGATTGATTATCCGCGCTGCAGCTATATCGATCGTCAGATGATTCGTTTGATCATGTGGATGACCAAAGGGCCTACCGATCCGCACGGTGTGTTCGAATTTACCGATTGGAGGCAGGTCGAGGCGTTTGGTCAGAACCTCGTAAAAGCATTAGCGGCGCAGCCCGAGCAGAAGTAATGCCACTGCACTGAATATGCCACCAGCAATGAAGGTGGCAGGGGCTCCCCAGTTTTCCCAGAGCACGCCGGCCAGCGTGCTGGCGATCAACATGGTCAACCCGCTGAGCAGGTTGAAGCAGCCAAAGGCTGTGCCACGCAAGTCTGCTGGTGCGGTATGGGCGATCAATGCGGCGAGCAGCCCCTGGGTCATTGCCATGTGGAGGCCCCACAGCACAATGCCGGCCCAGATAGCGGTGCTGCCAGGCTGGGCGAGCAGCGCGTCGGCTCCGATCAGCAGGGCAACACCGATCATCAATAAACGGTTGGAGGACTGGCTGTCGGCGAGTTTGCCAAAGGGATAGGCACATGCCGAATAGACGAGGTTCATGACGATCATGACCAGCGGCGTAAGGCTTAATGGCAAGCCGGTATCACGCACGCACAGCACCAGGAAAGCTTCTGAAAAACGTGCCAGGGTCAGGATTGCGCCGGCTGCTACGACCCACCAGTAGGCCATAGGCAGGCGTGCCAGATTGGCACGCGAGATCGGGTTGCCACGCGCCGGATGCACGCAGCCTTCAGGTTCCTCTACGCCGAAGTACAGGAGCAACACGGCCAGAAAGGCCGGGATTACGGCAATCCAGAAGACGGCACGAAAATCGTCATGCCAGGCAAGCATCAATCCCATGGCGAGGAGCGGGCCGAGAAAGGCGCCGACGGTGTCGAGTGACTGGCGCAGGCCAAAGGCGGCTCCACGTAGGTCCGGTGGCGCAATGTCGGCAACCAGCGCATCGCGTGGCGCGCCGCGGATCCCCTTGCCGACGCGGTCGAGCAGGCGCGCGGTGAGTACCATCCCCATGCCGGGCGCCAGTGCAAACAAGGGTTTGGTCAGTGCCGCCATGCCATAGCCGAGGAGTGCCAGCGGCTTGCGTTTGCCCCAGTAGTCCGAGAAAACCCCGGAGAAAACCTTGACGATCAATGCCACCGATTCTGCCGCGCCTTCGACCAGGCCAAGGGTCAAGGCACTGGCTCCCAGCGTCGTGACCATGAAGACCGGCAGCAGGCTGTGGATCAATTCGGACGAGACATCCATGCACAGGCTGACCAGACCGAGTGCCCAGATGCCGCGGGGGATACGGCGGAGCGTGCTGGCTGGTGCAGTGGGCGGTTTCATGAAGGGGGCGGCTGATGGGAGGAGCGCATTATAGGGCGCAAAAAAGCCCGGTCACTCGCGTAACCGGGCTGGAGGGCTGTGTGCCGTGTGGCGTGTTTATTTCAGCAATTTGGCCAGTGGCAGCTTGTCTTCCTTGAGGCCCTGGGCGATCAGATGTCCCATGGCTTCAGCACCCTTTTCCTGCATGTGGGTGTTATCCGGTTTGTTGCGGTTGCCAGTCGTCTTGGCGTCGTAGAAGGGGTACTTGGCCGGATCGACGGCGAGGTAGTAATCCAGCGAACCTTCCTCACCGATCTTGTTGAAGAAAGCCATCGTCTTCACATCCATGTCAACCAGCGCAACCTTGTTGGCCTTGGCAGTGTCGCGGATGGTCTGCGAGTAGTCGCCGGGGAACTTGCCTTTGCCCCAGGTGTGGGTGGTGGCGCCAATCGTGCCGTTCTTGAAGCTGCGGCGGGTTTGCGGTGTCAGCAGAACCGGTGTCGCGCCGACTTTTCTGGCCAGTGCGATGTACTTTTCCAGGTTCTTGCGGAAAGACATGTCGGCCGGAATGGCTGCGTCATTGCCAGGATAGGTACACAGATTGGCGATGTCGATCACGTCGCGTGCAGGCGCCGGACGGGCCGGTTCTTCGCCACATTTCTCGTCGTTGTGGCCGAACTGCACGAGCAGGTAGTCACCCTTGCGGATGTCGGCAGCAATCATGTCGAACCAGCCTTCGTTGATGAAGCTGCGCGAGCTGCGGCCCGACTGCGCCACATTAACGACTTTGACCTTCGCGCCAGCCTTGAACTGGCGGTCGAAGACCTGTCCCCAGCCCATGCGCGGTGCGACATCCACGTCATAGTTGCTGGCGGTCGAATCACCGGCGACAAAGACACGGGTCACGCCCTTGGCGGCTATTTCCTTTTGCTCCGCTTGAGCTTTGGCCAGGTTCAGCGGTGAGAACTTGCTGATTTCGCGGAAATTGGAATCAAAAATCGAGGTGCCGCCACGCTTGCCTTGCGAAGAGGCGTAGCCACGGTTGTGACGGATCAGCTTGAGGATGTCCTGCACGCCGGCGCTCTGGCTGCTGACCGGGTCGAAATAGTTGGCGTCGACGGCGTGGACTTCTTTCAGCGCTCCGCCGATCAGTTCATTCAAGGCAGCGGTCTTGGCCTTGAGATCGTTGGCGCTCACCGCCGGGGCCTTGCCCTTGCTGGCCATTTCTTCGGGGCCGGCGAATTTGGCCTTGAGGGCGATTCCGGACGCAATCCAGTCGGTCAGCGCGTTGATGTTGGCTTTGGTGGGGCCAACGGGGTCTGCGACCAGGCTTACGTATTGATGGCCCGCGACTTCGGCGACGAGCATCAAGGGGGCGACCAGCCCATCGACGCTCAGCGTGAAGTTGCCTTTGTCATCGCTCACCACGCTGTTGCGATTGCCTTGTGCATCGAAAACGGCAACGCGGATATTGGCATTCCCCGTGCCGACAATCCCGCTCAGCGTCACGCCCTTGAGGACGACGATGGGGGCTGGAGCAGGGGCGGTCACGGTTTTCTGGGGCGCGACCGGAGTGTTTGGTTCGGTGCTCGTACTGGCGCAGCCGAAGAGCGTCGCACCCATGACGGCGAGAACGGACAAACGCAGGCTAAAGATATTCATGCTGTCTCCTGTTTTGAAGTTGTGGCGGTGGAGTCCGTTAACAATCCCGCGATGGGCGCGGGATTGTTAACAGACCCTGATTCTGGCGTGCCCGGCTATGCATGAAACGCAGCATATGACACTGCCAGCGCGCGATTATGCCCCACCTGGGAAAAGCGGGGCTTGATTCGGATTGCGTTTTCTAGGCGCGACCGTTT
The DNA here is from genome assembly GCA_018262235.1 of Pseudomonadota bacterium. Taxonomy (GTDB): domain Bacteria; phylum Pseudomonadota; class Gammaproteobacteria; order Burkholderiales; family Rhodocyclaceae; genus Uliginosibacterium. The sequence goes on along the minus strand of JAGTRY010000078.1, from coordinate 7,430 downwards.
GTATTTTTAGCGTGAAACCGGTACGTACAGGTCGAATTGGCGTTCGAAATCTGCGGGCAGGTAGGTCGCATTGTGGAAGCAGCGCAGGCGGGGTGCGTCTTTCCGCATCTGCCAACCCGTCTCGGCTTCGATACGTTCGGTGAGGTCCGCATCCGGCGGAATGCCGAATCCTCCGACGATACGCAGCACGGCATAGTCCCCATCAGGCAGGTAGCCATGTTCCAGTCCCCGGATGTGTTCACCAAGCCTGTCGGACAGTAGCGCCGCCTGCAGTTCGACTTCGCTGTCACTTGTACTGAGGTCTCCCGAGAACTGCACACACCAGCCCTTGCGGCGCTCGCGCGGGATGCCGGCGAGGAGCGCATGGGCGCGCAGTTCGTCGAAAGGCGCAATGCCTTGGCCCAGCTTGCCGCGAAAAGGAACGTACTGGATGGCCAGGCCTTGCAGGCGTTCGATCCGGATCGGACAGGCCGGAGGAGTGCTCGGGCGCACCATCGAGGGAGGCACACCATATTGGGAACGAAAGGCCCGCGAGAATGCTTCAGGCGAGTTGTACCCACTATCGAATGCCAGATCCAGCAAGGACCTGACCTGATCGGATTCGATACGGCGACGTGCTACTTCGAGACGCAGGCGGCGTACCCGGGCGACAGGGGTTTCGCCGGAGTAGGCCTTGAAAACGCGTTCGAAATGGAAACGGGACAGATGCGCGATATCCGCCAGCTCATCCAGCCCCAGAGGCTGTTCCAGATGCGCATCGACATGGCTCGCGACCCGACGCAGGCATGCCAGTTTGCGGGTGTAGGTGTCGATTCTCATGTGCAGGCAGGATGTCTCCGGTAACAAGCGTCATCCTACACCGAGCTATCCTGCCTGCGCAGCGCGCGTCAGGTCAAACTCAGAAACTGCTTTCGCGGTGTGGCGAAACTGCCGCACGCACGTTCGTCTCGGTCAGCTCCGGCGAGCACAGCTCGATGAAACGGAAGGCGTAGCCACGCAGGTAATGCCCACGTCGCACGGCAATCAGGGTGGTGTTGCGGGCAAACAGATGCGAGGCGTCAATCAGGCGCAGATCCTGATCCTTGGCGGGGTTGAAGGCGCCCGGGGCAATGATCCCCACGCCCAGTCCCAGCTCCACGTAGGATTTGATCACGTCGGCATCGAGTGCGGACATGACGATGTCCGGTGCCAGATTCGCGTCGGCAAACGCGCGATCAATCTTGCCGCGACCCGTGAAACCGGAGTGATAGGTGATCAGCGGATGTTCGGCCAGTGCGGCGAGGGTCAGCTTTTCGAGCTCCAGAAGGGGGTGGCTGGCCGGGACCAATACCGCGTGATGCCAGTCGTAATAAGGGAAGGTCACCAGCTCGGGTTCGCTGTCGAGCGATTCGGTAGCAATGCCGATATCCGCTTCCCCGGAGAGCAGTTGCTGGACGATCTCGACCGGGCTGCCCTGATGCAAGGCCAGATGCACCTTGGGATATTCGTGTTTGAAGGTCGTCACCACTTTGGGCAGGGCGTAGCGTGCCTGGGTGTGGGTGGTGACCAGGGTCAGCTGTCCCTGATCGCGCTGGGTGAACTGGTCGGCCAGCTTCTTGATGTTGCGCGCATCCAGCAGCATGCGTTCGACGATCACCACCAGCTCCTTGCCCGGTTCGGTCAGTCCCAGCAGGCGCTTGCCGCGGCGGATGAAAAGCTCCACCCCCAGCTCGTCTTCCAGATCCTTGATGTGTTTGGATACGCCGGGTTGCGAGGTAAACAAGGCGTTGGCCACTTCGGTCAGGTTGTAGTTCTGACGCACGGTTTCGCGCACGATGCGCAGTTGCTGGAAGTTCATGATCAGATTCCCGAGGCAATGTAATGGTCAGCGCTGAGCGTGCTTGGGCTGGGGTTCTGGAAGACCTTCAGGTTTGAGGGCACCAGACGTACTTCAAGGCCGGCACGCAATTGCAGGGCGACCAGACGGTCCAGCGTCAGCTCGACCTCGTTGTGTTGCACGCTATCGTTGGGCCCGTTGCGTTCCAGTTCGATGTGGGCGGTCAGGCCGAATGCGCGGATCCGGGTGATGCGGGCACGGATGCCGTTGGGTTGCGACAGATCCGTGTCGATATCCAGTTCATGCGGCCGGGCAAAGGCGATCACTTCGGTGCCCGCCGGCAGCGCGTCTCCGGCATGTTCCAGGGATTGCTCGCCGACTTGTACTTCACCCGGGGCCGAGCGGCCATGGAAGAGGTTGACGGCGCCGAGGAAGCTATACACGAAGGGCGTCTTCGGTGCGCCCCAGACTTCTTCAGGCGAGCCCAGCTGTTCGACTTCGCCGTGATTCATCAGGACGACTCGGTCGGCCACTTCCAGCGCTTCTTCCTGATCGTGGGTCACGAAGATGCTGGTGATATGCAGTTCATCATGCAGGCGCCGCAGCCAGCGGCGCAGCTCCTTGCGGACTTTCGTATCCAGTGCGCCGAACGGTTCGTCGAGCAGCAGCACACGGGGTTCAACAGCCAGTGCCCGGGCCAGTGCGATGCGTTGCCGCTGGCCGCCGGAAAGCTGTGAGGGGAAGCGATCTGCCAACCAGTCCAGCTGGACGAGCTTGAGCAGATCGGTCACCTTCTTGCGGATGACGTTTTCTGACGGGCGTTCGGCACGCGGTTTCACGCGCAGGCCGAAGGCGATGTTGTCGAACACCGTCATGTGGCGGAACAGCGCGTAGTGCTGGAACACGAAGCCGACCTGGCGGTCGCGTACCGAGGTTGAGGACGCATCGTTGCCTTCGAGAATGACGTTGCCGCTATCTGCCTGCTCCAACCCGGCGATGATGCGCAGCAAAGTGGTCTTGCCGCAGCCTGATGGGCCGAGCAGCGCGACCAGCTCACCGGTCGGGAAGTCGAGTGAAACGTCGTTCAGCGCAGTGAAGCTGCCGAACTGCTTGCGGATGTTCTGGACTTGAATGCTCATGGCAATTACCCCTGTTGGCTGTCGCGGGCGCTGCGTGCTGCCTGCCACTCGATATAGGTTTTCAGTACCAGGGTGACCAGCGCCAGCAGCGCCAGCAACGAGGCCACCGCAAATGCCGCGGCGAACTGGTACTCGTTGTAGAGAATCTCGATCTGCAGCGGCATGGTGTTGGTCACGCCGCGGATATGTCCGGAAACCACGCTGACTGCGCCGAACTCGCCCATCGCACGGGCGTTACACAGGATCACGCCGTACAGCAGGCCCCACTTGATGTTCGGCAGGGTCACATGCCAGAAGGTTTGCAAGCCACTGGCGCCAAGCACGATGGCGGCTTCTTCCTCGTCCTTGCCCTGGGCCTGCATCAGTGGAATCAGTTCGCGGGCGATGAACGGGAAAGTCACGAAAATCGTGGCCAGCACGATGCCGGGCACGGCAAACATGATCTTCAGATCGTGTTCGATCAGCCAGGGGCCGACCCAGCTTTGCGCACCGAAGAGCAGGACGTAGATCAAACCGGCGACCACTGGCGACACCGAGAAGGGCAGGTCGATCAAGGTGATCAATAACTGCTTGCCGCGGAACTCGAACTTCGCGATGGCCCAGGCGGCCGAGATGCCGAAAACCAGATTCATGGGCACGGCGATGAGGGCCGCGATCAGCGTCAGGCGGATTGCGGACAAGGCATCATCTTCACTGATTGCAGCGAGATAGACATCCCAGCCCTTCTTGAACGCCTCAACGAACACGGTCGCCAATGGCAACAGCAGGAAGCCCGCAAAGAACAGCAGGGACAGCGTCAGGATCATCCACTTGATCCACGGAGTGTCCCGCGTGGCCGGGTTGTCCTCGTAGTGGCGCGGTGCGGCGAGTGAGGCCAGATGCGCCGCATTCAGGCTTGCAGTCGCGGCAGCCATTACACGGTCCTCCCGATGCGGCGTGTGGACCAGACTTGCAAGCCGTTGATGATGAACAGCAGGATGAAAGACAGCAGCAGCATGACAGCGGCAATCCCCGTCGCGCCGGTGTAGTCGTATTGTTCAAGCTTGGTGATGATCATCAGCGGGGTGATCTCCGAAACCATGGGAATGTTGCCGGCGATGAAGATCACCGAACCGTATTCGCCGACCGCCCGCGCGAAGGCCAGCGCAAAGCCGGTCAGCAGGGCGGGCAACAGGGCCGGAAAGGTGACCCGGCGGAAGGTCTCCCAGCGCGGCGCGCCGAGGCTGGCGGCGGCTTCTTCGAGCTCCACCTCAAGATCTTCGAGTACCGGCTGGACCGTGCGTACGACGAAGGGCAGACCGATGAAGATCAGGGCCAGGAGCACGCCCCAGGGCGTGAAGGCGATGCGGATGCCGTAGGCGGTCGCCAGACTGCCGATCCAGCCTTTGGGCGCGTAAATCGCGGTCAGCGCGATACCGGCCACTGCAGTGGGCAGGGCAAATGGCAGATCAATCAGGGCATCGACGATCTTGCGGCCGGGAAAGCGGTAGCGCACCAGTGACCAGGTCAGCAGCAGGCCGAACACGCTGTTGATGGCGGCCGCGAGCAGTGACATGCCGAAGGACAGACGGAACGAAGCCAGCACGCGTGGTGAGGTAACCGTGAGCCAGAAGTGGTCCCAGCCTCCGGTAGCGGTCTTGATGAATACCGCTGAGAGCGGAATCAACACCAGCAGCGAAAGATAAAGCAGGGTATAGCCCAGCGTCAGGTTGAATCCGGGCAGGACTCTGAATGGCTTGTGGCGTGGAGGGCTCATGATCTGACGCAAATATGCAATACGCGCAGTTTAAGAGGATCGTTATACGAAAAGAACGAATAAAACCTGCGTTACTTATTCCAAATCCAAGTAAGCAAATCGACAGGTAAAAGGTTCGCCTGGCCGAGCGACCCGAAATGGCGGCCCTGAATTTCGATATGAGAAAGATGGATGAGTGAAACAAGGTGTCACGCGGACAATGCACGTCAACGTTTCCACGTTTGCCCCGTTGTTACTTACATGTGTCAGTTGTTAGGTATGAACTCCCTTCAGCCTGCCCAGTTGAGTTTTTCACTGGCGGGATTTCTGCGACGCGGCGGCGAGACCGATGAGCATGCGGACGGCTGGGGTCTCGCCTTGTATGAAGAGCAACACTGCAAGCTCCTGATCGATGCGCAGCCCTCGGCCAGCTCGCCGCTGGCGCAATGGGCGCAGGAACATGTTCGTCACTCGCGCAACGTGATCGCCCACATCCGCAAAGCCACCCAGGGGGAAGTCAGCCCCAGCAATTGCCACCCTTTCGTGCGCCGGCTGTGGGGCCGGGAATGGTCTTTTGCGCACAACGGCAATCTGGATACGGCCGGTCTGCCGGTTACCGAATTCTTTCACCCGGTCGGGCAGACCGACAGTGAGCGGGCCTTCTGCCTCTTGCTGGATGCGCTGGTGCGGCAGTTTGGCGAGCATGAACCGGACGCAGTCACCCTGCATCAGTGTCTCGCTCAGATCAGTCAACGCATCGCGGCATGTGGCACATTCAATTTCGTGCTCTCGGATGGGGTGCATCTGTTCGCACATCGCAGCACCGACTTGCATTACGTGGTGCGCGCCCATCCCTTTGGCCGCGCCTTGCTGCTGGATTGCCCGCTGGGGATCGACTTTTCGCGGATCAACAATCCGCAGGACCGGATGGTCATCATTGCCACCAAACCGCTGACCGATGAAGCCTGGCTGCCTTTGCCGCAAGGCGAGGTGGTGGTGTTCCGCGGTGGTGCCCGGCGCGAGCCGGGCAAGCTGGCCGCCTGATCCGGCTCAGGCCTGTACCCGGCGCAGGTGACGCGCCTGCAGATCCTTCAATTTGTTCACGCCGAGCTGGGCGAGGGGGAGGCGAGCAGGCTCCAACCCAGCTTGACCAGATTTGGACTCAAACGCCAGCGTTAGCCCAAGTTCGAAGCCCGCGAGTCGGAATCGTCCAGTGCCACGCCGAAGCCACGGCGCTGATAAGCCAGCACAACGTCATGCAGCAGATCGAAATCCTCCACGCTGAATTCCTGCACTTCCAGAATCACGCGCGGCGGGGACAAACCAGCATGTTCCAGCAAGGTCTTGAAAGCCGCGCCGTGCGTTCCGCTCTGGATGCTGGTCAGATGTCAGGCATTGACATTGAGGTAGGGCAGGCCTTCGAAGCGCGTCGAGCGCGTGACGCAATTGACGACATGCACCATGCGGCATAGTTGGTCGAAATGGATGATCTTCTTCGCGTGATCGGGAATCCTGAAGGCATCCTTCGGGCTGATGCTCCGGTTGGCGTTATCGCGAACACGCAGCAGCGCCGGCGGTCCGCCACTGGTACTGAAAATGGACTGGAAGACGCTGTACAAGCGCAGATTGTCGAAATAGCCGAACGCGTCATTGTTATCGAAGCGCAGACAATGCCTGGGAATTCTCGGGCGGCCTGTTCAGTTTTCGAAGCATCCTAGCAAGAAAACTCGATTGGAATATTGTTGCCAGGCTGAGCGTATGTCGGGCAATGCGGATGGAGAACAACCTAGCTACGAAAGGCTAGATGACGACTGAACGAATGAAATCGATTGGCATTGAAGTGGCCTGATGTATTTGCTCTACTGATTGTCCGTCCTTTGCAAGCCGTTGTATAACTGACTCCATGGATTCACCGATTTCAACGATGTGATTGTCTGGGTCGTAAAATCGAACGACTCGCTGTTTCCAAGGCTGCTCGACAATGTGGTGTATGAAAATCACGCCATGTTGTAGAAGTTGATTGCACGATGCTTCGATATCTTCGGATTCGAAATACAGCTCAAAGTTGTGCGACCCGAAAGAGATTGTGGAAGGGATGGGGCCAAGAAGCTTCAAATAGTGGGATTCAAGGTGTATAGAAAAGTTGCCTTCAAATGCCACGTTTTCGCCGAAGTCATATTTGACCTTTTGGGCAAGAATGTCGCGATAGAAGTGAGTTGAATTCTGGATGTCTTTGACGACCAGGAGAGGACCAATAAAGCGCACGAGCAACCTAACGAGGGAGTAGAAAAATGTACCAGATAGGTAAATCGTGACGTGAACCGTCTGGAATATCAAGACTCAAAGATCGTGACTGGATCAAGGAATCTTCATGGCACGCTACAAACCCATCGACACCAGTCCACGCTTTCTCGCGGTGAATCTGGAGCGCCAGTAGCTGCGCGGCCCACTGGCCTATCCGGTACATCACCTGCTTGATCTCTCCTGCTTTGATGGGCGTTATCGCAATGATGTTGCGAGGGCCTGTGGTACGGGTGAAGAAGGACGACAACGCTACGGCCAGCGCTTTGCCACGGTCGAACCGGTCTTCGGCAACCTGCGGCACAACAAACGGCTGAACCGCTTCACGCTACGCGGACAACAGAAAGTCGACACACAGTGGAAGCTCTATTGCCTCGTCCACAACATCGAGAAACTTGCCCATCACGGTTACGGGCAGTAGGCAAAAAGGACGGAAAGG
>JAGTRY010000161.1 GCA_018262235.1 Pseudomonadota bacterium | reverse complement strand
ATTTCCAGCCACGGCTGGCCCTGCAATCCGGTCAGTGGTGCAGTTGCGAGGCTTTGGTACGCTGGCAGCATCCGCGCCTGGGCTTCATTCCGCCGGGAGATTTCGTCCAGTTCGCCGAAACGAGCGAATTGATCCGCCCGCTCACCTTGTGGGTTGCCCGCCAGGCCGTGATGCAGATTGCTGCCTGGCATCGGAGCGGCCTGATGGTGTCGGTATCGGTCAATCTGTCCACGCGCAACCTGCTTGACGTGACCTTGCCGGATGCCCTGGCCGGCTTGTTGCGTCAGTACGATGTGCCGCCCGATGCGCTGGAGCTGGAGATCACCGAGACCGCGCTGATGACGGATCCGGAACGTGCCATGCAGGTGGTCAACAGCATCGCGGCGCTGGGCATGCGCCTGTCCATCGACGATTTCGGTACCGGCTATTCCTCGCTGGCCTACCTCAAACGCCTGCCGCTGCATTCCCTGAAGATCGACCGCTCCTTTGTGCATGAAATGCTGCACGACGATCAGGACACCATCATTGTTCGCTCCACCATCGGGCTGGCCCACAGCCTGGGGTTGCAGGTTGTTGCCGAAGGCGTGGAAGATCTGCCCACCCTGGCGCGCCTGCGCGAATATGGCTGCGACGAAGCACAGGGCTTCGTTCTCAGCAAACCCCAACCTGCCGAACAGGCGGGCGCCATCATGCTGGTGCCGCCTCCCGGCAGTGACGCTTGAATCTTTAATAAGGCAGACCATGGCCAAACTCCTGAATCTCCTGCGCTCTGTTGCGGACCGTGCATGCGCCATGCTGCCTGCCCGCTTCGCGCTCTCTGCCGACGCCCGTCGCCGTCTACAGCCCGGAGCCTTGCTCGCGGAATTGCGCGGACACCATAGTGAATTCCAGCAAGCCTGGCGTCAGGACAAGATCGGCGCCGTATTCAATCCGGGTATCCGCCGGCTGAACCGCCTCAGTTACCCGTGGAAATTCGGCATGATCGGCCTCCTGGCAATGGTCTCGGTCAGTTTCTACGTGATCTCACTGAACATTTCGATGCGCAGTGAACTCAATGCCGCACACGACGAACGTACGGTGCTGGGCCTTTATGTGCCGGTGCTGGGTGCCCTGCAGAAAGTTCAGAACTACACCCTGCTAGGCTACGGTTCGGCCAGCAATGCCGAGATCAAACCAGCCTGGCAGGCTCGCGGCAACGAGGTCGCCACCGCCTTCCAGGCGGTTGATGCCATGCTCGCCCGTGACGATGCCTTTGATCTTGCGGACAAATGGAAATCCCTGAAGGCCTCCTGGCAGAAACTGCATGCCGCCGAAGCTCAGTTGACACCCGAACAGCTCGCCACCGAGCTACCCAAATTCAGCCGGCAGATGCTCGATTTCGTCGGCGATCTGGGCGAAGCCTCCGGCCTGGTCAGCGACAAGGGGCAGGACAGCAGTTACCTGGCGGACATCCTGATCCGCAAGATTCCACAGGCGGCTGACCGGCTGAGCGCACTCGACAACAACGCCATCTACATTATCGGCACGCACGACATGGGCGCCGAATGGACCCGCATGAGCGCGCTGACGAGCAATGTCGGGCGCAGCCGTGATGATCTGCATGAAGCACTCCGGCGTGCGGGAGGTGCCAATGTGAAATTGCAGGATAGCCTGCAAAAAGTCGATGCCGCCCTCGGCGAGATGTATCCGGCCCAGCTCGAAATCACCGACCGTGAAATCATCAAGGGCAGCTTCTCCATGCCCAGCGCCGAATTCGCCGAAGCCTCTATCAAGGCCACAGATACCCTGTACGCCCAGGCCCCAGTAATCACCCAGGCACTCGGTGCTTTGCTGGATGTACGCGTCGCGCAGCTTGACGACAAGTTCTGGTCCTCCAGCCTGTTTGCCGGTGGCATGTTGCTGATCCTGGCCTACTTCGCAGCAGGCATGTTCCTGACCATCCTCGATTCGATCAGTGAACTGGGCGAGGGTGCCCGGCACATCGGAGAAGGCAATCTGACCTACCGCATCAACTATTCAGCCCGCGACGAAATGCTCACCGTGGCGGAACAGTTCAATCACATGGCCGCCACGTTCGGCGAGGTGATCCGGCAGGTGCAGGACACCGCGAGCGAGTTGATCGTGCGCGCCGAAGCCTTGTCCGGCTCGGCCGCGCAAGTCACCCAGGGGTCGGAACGGCAGAGCGAAGCCGCCTCCAGCATGGCCGCAGCGGTTGAGGAAATGACCGTCGGCATTGATGAGATCTCGCGCAGCGCCAGCGCGGCCGATACCGCATCGAACCGCTCCGGCGAACTCTCGCAGGAAGGCAGCGAGGTTGTCGCGCGCACCGTTGCGGAAATGGAACAGATCGCCACGGCGGTGGATGAATCCGCTGCCGTCATTGAAGCACTCGGGCGCAACTCCAACCAGATTCATTCCATCGTCAAGTCGATCAAGGAAATTGCCGACCAGACCAACCTGCTGGCCCTGAATGCTTCCATCGAAGCGGCACGTGCCGGCGATGAAGGCCGGGGCTTCGCGGTGGTGGCTGACGAGGTGCGCAAGCTCGCCGAGCGCACCACCAAAGCCACCGTCGAGATCGCCGGCATGGTCAGTGCCATCCAGGCGGGTACAACGCGTGCAGTGGCGGCCATGCAGGACGGCGTGCAACGTGTCAAAGGCGGTGTGACCCTGACCAATCGCTCCGGCGAAGCCATGGAGCGCATCCGCGAAGAGTCCAGCCGCGTCGTACGCTCGGTCAGTGAAATCTCCGCCGCCTTGCGTGAGCAGGCCAGTGCCAGCACCGAGATCGCCCACAGCGTCGAGAACATCGCCAGGATGGCGGAAACCAACAATGCCGTGGTCGCCCAGACCGGCACCACCGCACATCACCTCGCCACCCTGGCCCAGCAGCTGGGTCAGGACGTCCGGCGCTTCCGCATCTGAGCCCGGCCAGGAGCCAACCATGAAAATCCTCTCCATCCTCCTCGCCCCTGCCGTGCTGGTGCTCAAGCGTCTGCGCTACCCCGCACGCTTCGGCCTGATTGCCGCGATTGCGTCCATCTCCGTGCTGTATTTCATGGTCACGCTGGCCGTACAGATGCGCGCCAACCTGGCCAGCTCGGTACGCGAACAGAGCGGCCTCGAAGTGCATTCCATCAGCATCGTTGCATTGCAACGGGTGCAAACCTTCATCGGAATGGCACAGGGCGCAACAGGCGTCGATGCGCTCAAGGGCGGGGCCCAGATCGCCGAGAAGGCGGTTGACCAGGCCATGCAGGATGTCGCCGCACAAGTTGAAGACAGCCCTGAACTGGGGCTGGCCAAACCCTGGGCAGAAGTGAGCAACCAGTGGCTGGCATACAAGAAGAAAGCCGCCAGCTTCGAACGTGCCAGCATGACCACCGAACATCAGGCCCTGATCGCCAGCATGCTCGGATTCCTGCGCGAGAATGCCGACGCTTCGGGCTTGTCACGCGATCCCGATGTGCGGGGTGCGTACCTCGCCGAGGCGGTTGTCCGCAGCCTGCCGGAAATGGCCGACCAGATCGGGCAGCTCAATGCCACCGGGATTGTGGTGCTGGGCGTCCCCGGCTTTGCCAAGGAATGGCGGCGAATGACGACAATGATCGACACCTTGCAGGGCAAGCGTGCCGAGCTCGACGATGCGCTGGAACGCGCCGGACGCATCAGCAGTGCAAGCACCATGGCAAGTGCCAGCAAAAGAATTGCCGAGAGCACCGACAAGTTCATCGAACTGACCAAGAAAAGCATCCTCTCCGGCAGCCGTGACATGCCCCCGGCAGCGTGGGCCGATGCCGGCAACAAGGCTCTGGCCGATTTCTATCTGGTCGCAGACGACACGGTGGTCGACGAACTGCGCAGCGTCGTCGGCTGGCGTGCCCGTTCGCTCTCCCTGCGTTTCTGGGGCATGAACCTGCTCGCGCTGGCGACCGTGCTGGTCGTCGCCTATGCAGCGATCAGCATGTTCCTTTCTCTGCGCCAATCCGCCCGGGAACTGGCGGAAGGCACGCGGCAGATCGCCTCGGGGGATCTCTCTCACCGCATCCACTTCAGCGCCCAAGATGAACTCAAGACCGTGGCAGACCGTTTCAACAGCATGACCGAGTCACTCGAAAGCGTGGTCCGCCAGGTCCAAACCGCTGCCACCGAAGCCAACCAGGCCGCCGCTGCGCTGAATCAATCGGCCACCACGGTCTCCACGGAATCCGGCAAACAGAGCGAAGCTTCGGCCGGGATGGCCGCAACCATCGAGCAGATGACGGTAGGCATCAACGAAATCGCGCGTTTCGCCACGGATGCCGAACAGATGGCAGCGCAGTCCGGCAAGGTGTCTGCCGATGGCGAGAAACTGGCCAGCCAGACCGAGAAGGAGATCGAACGCATCTCCGACGCCGTACAGCAATCCTCCGTGGTCATCGACGAACTGGTGGCCAATTCGACGCGCATCAGCGCCATCGTCACCACCATCAAGGAAATCGCCGAGCAGACCAATCTCCTGGCCCTGAACGCCGCAATCGAAGCCGCACGGGCCGGTGA
>JAGTRY010000077.1 GCA_018262235.1 Pseudomonadota bacterium | reverse complement strand
GAACCGGGTAACTTCCAGGCCAATTTTTCGGGCCCGGTGAGTGTTTCCGAAGCATTGCAGCGTTCCCTCAACGTGCCTGCCGTTGACTTGCTCGACCGGATCGGTCCGCGACGTTTTGCCAGCCAGTTGCGAAGTGGTGGTTTACGCCTGCGCCTTCCTGCGGGGGGCGAACCGAACCTGTCAATCATCCTGGGCGGCGCCGGCACGACACTGGAAGAACTTGTCGGAGCTTTTCGGGCACTGGCAGCCAAAGGAATGGGCGGTGTTCCCCGGCTGGATCCTGCAGCTCCACGGGTGGAAAACCGCATGATGAGCGAAGGGGCTGCATTCATCGTGCGCGACATCCTGGAAAGTGGCGGACATCCGGACCGGCCATTTGTCGAGGAAGGTGGCCGGCGGATCGCCTGGAAAACCGGAACCAGCTTCGGCTTCCGCGATGCATGGGCCATCGGAGTCTCCGGCAACTATACCGTGGGCGTGTGGATCGGCCGTCCGGACGGTACCCCGAACCCGGGATTCTTCGGTGCCAACATTGCCGCGCCTCTCCTCAAGGATATCGTGGCAGCTCTCCCCGCCGGCAATCAGCCCGCCCGCAACAAACCCGCCAGTGTCAGCACGTCCCAGATCTGCTGGCCACTCGGAACCGGCGCCGAGAGTACGCCGGCCGCTTTGTGTCCACATAAACGCAGCGCCTGGATCCTGAACAACACCATCCCCCCCACCCTGCCGGATCGCGCCAGTGAGCGCAGCCTGCGCGAAACCATCTGGGTGGAGCCTGTCTCCGGATTGCGTACAACACCGGCCTGCACCCATACCGCCGTCAAACGGGAGATTGCCCGCTGGCCGAGCTATCTGGAGCCCTGGATCAGTCCGGCAGACCTGAAGGCGCAGTCACCCGCCTGGTTACCGGCTTGTCGACACGATGAAGCAGATTCTGGTGGCCGTATCACCTTGCAAGGCGTGGCAACAGGTGCCCAGATCCGCCCGGCACCTGGCCAGCCCACAGCACGGCTGGATCTGCGTGCAGCAGGTGCCAGCGGCAACCTGTACTGGTTGCTCGATGGCAAGCTGTTGCATAGTTCTCCCGCGGGCACCGAAGAACGCATCGAGATATATGAGAATGGCGAGCATGTCGTGACCGTCATGGACACACAGGGACGCTACGCCAGCGCCCGCTTTGTTGCCAAGGGCTTTTTGCCGCAATGAGCTGCTGCAAGCCTATCGCGTAGCCAGCAGCTGAACTTCCGCAAAGACCTGGCGCCTGGGCAGCAGGATGCGTGAATCGATGCTTTCCTCGTAACGCTGGATGCGGAAACCTGTCAGCCCTTTTTCCTGTGCCAAAGCTTCCGCCCTGCGTGAAACCACGCCGCGCGCCTCGCCATCGCCTCCCAAGCTGAAATAGTTCTTGTTGAGCGCGTATTGCACGCGGTCATCAGGCAAGCGGGTTTCAACGATTTCCCAGACCGGCGCAGCGGGATCCGTCACGTAATACACGGCCGCCACCAGAACACCGACCTGTACCAGCCCCGCGTAGGTAATCGAATACGAAGGCAGCAGATGCAGTGAGCCTTTCGGGATCAGTGAAGTCTTGCGCGGGATGTCTCCGGAATAAGTGCTACACCCCGCCAGAATCAGCAGCAAGCCTGCGAGACAGCGTTTGGTAAGCGGGCACATGGTGGCAATCAACGCTCAGGAGATGAAGTTGAACAGGGACAGGCCGGATATCTTGGCAAAGGTGTTGCGCGCGGCTTCCAGATAGGTCTGCTGTTGCTGGAAATCCGAGATCGCCGAGGCATAATCAAGACCGACCAGACGGTCCAGACGGTCGGCATACTGGATTTTCGTATCCCCACCGATGTTCTGCAAAGCCTCCACTTCGACCTGGCGGGAGCCGCCCTGCGCGCGCAAGCGCGTGATGTTTTCCATCGCATTGTCCAGACGACCCAGGGTGTCCGAAATCATTTGCGAATAACCTGTACCTGTCGTGCTTTCAAGACCGATCACCAGTTGCTTGATCGTGCTGAATACATCACTCGAAGAGCCTGGTGTGATCGCAAAGGTATCGCCTGCAGCCGGAGATCCGGCGATGGAGACCTGGATTTCCGTGGTCGTCGCGTCGCTCGGGTCCGGCAAGCTGATGGTCTGGCCTGAAACGTAAGTCCCGGAGCCGAGAGGGGTACCGACCATCGATGGATCCGCCTCGGTGTCAAACACATCGTAGGTCGTGGCACTGGTGAATTTGATGCCGTAGTGGCTCCCCGAATAGGCCACCGGACCGGACACGGTGCCGTCACTGATGACTGCCGCAGCTGAATTGGCACTGCTGGTGAAGGTGCCGTTGATTGAGCTGATGTTCATCAAGAGCTCGTTGCCATTCACGCTGACGGGCACTTGCCGTGTATTCGATACCAGCAGTGTGCGAACCCCTTGATCCCCCTGATAAGTCACGCCTGAGAGATTGCCCGAAAAAGCCTGTGCATCGCCCTTGTATCCCGAAAAAAGATAGTCACCGCTGGAATCCTTGGTGTTGGCCAGGTTGAGTAAGCTATCAAACTGGGTCCGGATGTCTGTCGCAAGAGAGTCCCTGTCTGTCTGGGAGAGCGTGCCGTCGCCAGCCTGGACCACCCGTTCCCGGATGTAGTCCAGCACATCGCTCATGGAACCGAGCTGGCTATCCAGACTTTTCAGGGTATCCATTGCCGTCCCCTGGTTCTCCGTCTGCACGGCCAGATGCGCAACGGATTGCGAAACTTCCAGCGCACGCGCCGAAGCAACGGGGTCATCGCTCGGATTAACCACCCGACTCCCCGTCGACAGCTGCTGTTGCGTGTGGACCAGATCGACCTGTTGTCGCCCGATGGTCGACACATTGGTGTCATAGATGATGGAAGTGCTGATTCTCATCGCGTCACCCCATGATATTGAGAATGTCTTGGAACAAGGTATTCGCCACCCCGATACATTTGGATGCCGCCTGATAGATCTGCTGATAACGCAGCAGATTGGCGGCCTCTTCATCAAGATTCACGCCTGAAACGCTTTGCTGCGCGGCAGTTGCCTGATCGAGCAAGCCTTGCTGTGCCTCAGAATTGATCTTGGCCGAACTTGTTTTGGTTCCCACATCGCTGACCATCTGCGAATAGGCATACCCGAAAGTTGCCGTGCCGCCAATCAGATCCTTGGCAGATTGCAATGCATACAGCGCATTGGCGTTCGTACCGTCCTTGGTGCCCCCTACGTTGGTACTGATCGTGAAGGTGTCACCATTGGCCGGGCGACCAGAGATGGAAAAGGTCAGGTCAGGGTTGGTGAGCGTTACGCTGGAGCCCGCCGCATTGCTGGACGGATCATAGGCAATCGTCGCAGGCAGAGCGCCCGTGACCGTGAACTGGTTCGTCGTCGAATTGAAGGTCAGGGTGATATCGCTGGCGAGGTGTGCGGACGCGCTGGACAGGATCCCCGTCAGGCTGTTCACGGTCGGCTGGGAAATCGTACCTGTGCCACTGTTGGTCGTCGATTTGCTGACCGTGACGGGCGATGCAGCCGCAATCAGGCGCGTATCCTGGATGGCAACCTGGATGTCACGCGCGGCATACCGTGTCGGCTGTACCAGAATGCGATCTCCCGCACTCATCGTGCCCGTAAAGGTCATGCCATCCACCCCGGCAGGCAGGGTCGTCCCGCTGTACACGGACACGCTGTCGGAAGTCCGGGTCAAGGCATAGTTGGTCCCGTCATAGGACAGGACGTAATCATCGGTCGTCAATCCGGAAACATCGGAAATCGAAGCGCTGACCGAAGCCGTCGACGCAGCACCCGTCGTCAGATTCGGCAAATTCTGCATGGCAGGCGTCAGCGCAGTGAAATAATTGCCGCCCAACTCGCCATCAAGATCCTGCCCCAAGGCATGTTGTGCATTGAATTCGGTCACCAGGCCCACCGCGATCCGCCCCAGCGCATTCTGTGCGGTGTCCAGTGAATCCGAGCGGTAACTGAGCAAGCCCCCCAGCGTTCCACCGGAAAGCAGGTTTTCCGGGATGGTCACAACCCCGCCTCCTGCGAGCTCCACTCCGACAGACAAACGTGTCGGATCCGTCGTCGAAGCCGCGGTGGATAGACTATAGACGTCTTGTCCCATCACCAGCGGTTGTCCCGAGCCGATGAACACATTGATCGTACCGTCGCTGTTGGTCGTCGTCGTCGCCTTGATCTGTTTGTTGAGGTCCGCAACGATCGAATCGCGCTGATCCAGCAGATCGTTGGCAGGCACGTTTGGCCCTGCTGACTGGGCACTCACGATCTTCAGATTCAGATCGGCAATCTTTTTGGCCAAGGCATTGATATCGCTGACCGACTGGGAAATCTGCGTCTCCACGCCATCGCGGATTTCCTGGAATCGGCTTTGCATGGACTGGAAGCGTGTCGCCAGCGCCTCGGAAGAAGACAGCATGGACTGGCGCGAAGGAATGCTGCTCGGATCTGCGGCAACTTGCTGCACGCCCCGGAAAAACTCTTCCAGTGCAGGGCTCAGGCCTGCGGTGGTGTCAGAGAGCAGGTTATCCACCTGCTTGATCTGGTTGTAATAGGTTTCGTACTGGACCTGCGAGGTATCGGCCGCCAGTACCTGAGCCGTCAGGAACTGGCTGTACACCCGCTTGACGGTTGAAATCTCCGTCCCCTGCCCGAAAAAACCGACTCCCGTAAACTTCGGATCTGCCGTCCCCTGAACAACCTGCTGGCGGGTATAGCCCGTAACCGAGGCATTCGAAATGTTATGGCTGGTCGTATTCAATGCTGCCTGGGCGGCATTGAGTCCGGTGAGTGAAATGCTGAGAAGGCCAGCCATGGTCGTAAGCTCCTGATGCTATCTACGACCATGCATCGCAATACTGATGCCAGCTTTGCCCTGGAACCCTACTTAGATCTCAACCTATTGTTTTAATTGGTTTATTTAAAAACTCTCGGCGCAGGAGAAATCGTTTTCCCGAGAAATCAATGTTTCCCGGCATGTGGAGCGGCAAATCTTGCCGGCCCGATCGAATCTCAGCGGGGACGTGAGTCCCAGATCTTCTGAAGCCGCTTCACGCTCACCGGCATCGAGGTCTTGAGCTCTTGCGCATAGAGGCCCACACGAAGCTCTTCAAGCAGCCAGCGGAATTCCTCCAGTTGCGGGTCGATCAGACCGCCTCGCTGCATGGCAATCCACTCGCGCTCCCACGGCCCCGCCAGTGATTTCCACTCGACCATCAGCTGCGTGTCACGCGCGGGGTTGTTGCGCATTTTCTCGATGCGCACGTCGATGGCTTTGAGATAACGCGGGAAGAGCGCGAGCTTCTCGAAGGGGTAAGCGATCAGGAAGTTCTTGGGCAGCAGCTTGCCCACCTGCCCTTGCACATCGGCCAGCAAGTCCGGAAAGCCCTTGAGATTGGCAAAGCGTTTCTGCAGCGAGGCGTGCTCCGTGAGCAGCGTCTGCACAAGGCGCATCAGCTCCTGCGCGACGAGGCTGACGCGAGTCTTGGCCTCCAACACGCGCTGGTTGAAATCGGTGGGATTCACCGGCAGCGGCGCCATCAGGCAGGTACGGATCAGCGTGGCTTCAATCAGCTGCGCCTTGAGTTCGGCCTCGGTGCCGAAGGGCATGAACTGCAGCGAGAGCGGGCGCAGACCCGGCAGGCGTTCGACGGCCTTGACCTGATCCTTGAGATTCAGCGCGAAGAGACGTACGAGACCCTTGCGATGCACGCGCGCAGCTTCTTCTTCAGTATCGAAAGGCCGCAAGCTGACGGAATCGCCATCGTCATGCAAGGCCGGAAAACCGATCAGGTTGCGCTTGCCGATCTTCACCTCAAGCAATTCCGGCAGCGGACCAAAGCTCCAGGTGGTGATGCCAGAGAAGGCCGTGTGCTGGCCGTCTTCGTCGCGCATGTCGGCCGTAGGGTGCGCATTGCGCACCGTTTGCTCCGGCTCATCAGCGTGCGCAGTGCGCACCCTACTTTCTTCATTTTGCGCAGACTTGCCCTGCACATTCAGCGCAGCCAACTGTGCCCCCATCGAGCCTTCAATCTGTGCAGCGCGGAAAGCGGCAGCGGCCATGTCCTTGAGCTTCAGGCGCAATTCGGCCAGATCACGCGACTGGTCCAGCACGCGGCCATGCTGATCGACCACGCGGAAATTCATGAAACAGTGCGGATGCAGGTTTTCGGTACGGAAGCTGGCCATATCCAGCTTGTAGCTCACACGTTCCTCGACAAAGCGCTGCAGCGCACGCACCAGCGGCTCGTCCGGCTTGTACTCACCGGCCTCGATGGCATCGAGGAAGGCACGCGTACTCTCACTAATCGGTTGCAGGCGGTGGCGATGGCGCTGCGGCACAGTCTTGAGCAGCGCCGTGACCTTCTCCTCCAGCATACCGGGCACCAGCCATTCACAGCGATTCGCCGGAATCTGGTTGAGCATCGCCACTGGCACTGTGACTGTGACGCCATCATCAGAAGCACGTGGTT
Organism: Pseudomonadota bacterium; assembly: GCA_018262235.1. GTDB lineage: Bacteria > Pseudomonadota > Gammaproteobacteria > Burkholderiales > Rhodocyclaceae > Uliginosibacterium. The sequence continues at coordinate 9,735 of JAGTRY010000077.1, read as the reverse complement.
CATGCACGTAAGTCAGCTTGAGATGCTGTCCCATCACTTCGAACTCGGCCGGGAACTTGTCGCTGGTCGCACCCGCTGCCTCGTGGCGCATCAGCTGCTCGCGTTCCAGATGCAGGCATTTCGGATTCGTTCGCTCGGCCTGTTTGCGCCAGGCCTCAAAAGCACGCAGGTCAGTAATTCCAGCCGGAATCTGGGCGTCGTAGAAGGATTCAATCAGCGCGTCATCGACCAGCAGATCGGGCCGGCGCATCTTCTGCTCCAGCCGCTCGATCTCGGCAACTAGGCGCCGGTTATGCTGGAAGAAGGGCATGTTGCGGGCGATGGCTTCGTCGATCTCACCAGCGACCAGACCATCGCGGATCAGCAGTTCACGGCACAGCGCGGGATCTTCCTTGTCATAACCGCAAGCACGCCGCGGGTAGAGCGTGATGCCGTGGAGCACGCCGCGCTCCCAGGCACGTACGGCACCCTTGGCCTTCTCCCAGTGTGGCTCATAAACACTTTTGCGCAAAAGATGCGCTCCAACTTCTTCCAGCCATTCCGGCTCGATTTTCGCAATGCAGCGCGCGAAAAGCTTGCTGGTGTCGATCAGCTCGGCAGCCATCAGCCACTTGCCGACGCGCTTGGCCATGAAGGCGCCCGGATGCGGCCAGAACTTGATGCCGCGCGCACCATTGAAGGCACCGACCCAGGGGCCGCTCGCATCCTCGATCTTCACGCCGATATGGCCGAGTAGTCCAGCCAGCAAGGACTTGTGGATAGCCTCGTAGGACGCGCCCTGCCCGCTTGGTTTGGCAGGCGGCTTGACGGCCTCGGCAGACAGGATCTTGCCTTGCAGCTTGTCGAAAGTCTTGACGCGCTGGGCCTGTGCCGGCGGTTTGCCGTCGGCCTTGGCTTTTGCGGGCTTGGCTGTTTCAGCAGCGTCGGCGGCGCCCGCTTTCGGTTCCTTGTGAATCCAGCCATGCTCGGTGCACAGCTCATGCAGCTGGGAATGGATGTCGCGCCACTCGCGCATGCGCAGCCAGGAGAGGAAATTCGTCTTGCACCAGGCCTTCTGTTTACTGGAACCTTCATGGCGCCACACCTCTTCGGCGGCTTGCCACAAGTTCCAGTACCAGAGGAATTCGCTCTTCGGCTCGGCTTTGTCATCGGGCGCGACGCGAAAGCGCGCATGCGCCTGATCGGCCGTGCCGGGCTGCTCGGGCGGACGCTCGCGTGGGTCCTGCACCGACAGCGCGGCGGCGATCACCAGCACCTCGCGCAAGGCGCCACGATCGCGCGCGGCGAGGATCATGCGGCCGATCTTCGGGTCCAGCGGCAGCTTGGAAAGCTCGCGGCCGATGGGCGTGAGTTCATTGTCGTCATCAACCGCGCCCAGCTCGTTGAGCAGCTGGTAGCCGTCGGCAATCATCTTGCCACTGGGTTTGTCGATGAAGGGGAAATCTTCCACCGCACCCAGGCGCAGCGATTTCATGCGCAGGATCGCACCGGCCAGCGAGCAACGCAGCACTTCAGGCTCGGTGTGCGCGAGGCGGCGGTTGAAGTCGTCCTCGCTGTACAGGCGGATACAGATGCCGTCCTGCACCCGGCCGCAGCGACCGGCGCGCTGCTTGGCGGCACTCTGGGCGATCTTCTCGATCTGAAGGAGTTCGACCTTGTTGCGATGGGAATAACGGTTCAGCCGCGCCAGCCCCGCATCCACCACATAGCGGATGCCCGGCACGGTCAGCGAAGTTTCGGCGACGTTGGTGGAGAGCACCACGCGGCGCCCGTTCGAGCGCGAAAACACGCGCTGCTGCTCGGATGCCGACTGGCGCGCGAACAACGGCAGGATCTCGGTGCTGGGCAGATGATCCTTGCGCAAGGCTTCGGCCGCCTCGCGAATCTCGCGCTCGCCCGGCAGGAAGACCAGCACGTCGCCCGGCCCCTCGCGCTGCAACTCGCTCACCGCTTCGACGATGCCCTCGTAGAGATCGCGATTCGGGTTGCGGTTTTTCGGCGCTGCTGTGCGCACACCGGCGCGCAGCAAGGGCTTGGAGGAGATTTCCTCTTCGTCCTCGATCGGGCGGTAGCGCACTTCGATGGGATACAGACGCCCGGACACTTCCAGCACCGGTGCGAGCTTGTCGCCCTGCGCGAAATGCTTGGCAAAGCGCTCGGCGTCCAGCGTGGCGGAGGTCACGATCACCTTCAGGTCCGGCCGGCGCGGCAGGAGCTGGCGGATATAACCCAGCAGGAAGTCGATGTTGAGGCTGCGTTCGTGCGCTTCGTCGATGATCAGCGTGTCATAGGCAGAAAGCAACGGATCACCCTGCGTCTCGGCGAGCAGGATGCCGTCGGTCATCAGCTTGATGTAGCTGTCGGCGCTGGTATGGTCGGTAAAACGCACCTTGAAACCGACGGTGCTGCCGAGCTCGCTTTGCAGCTCTTCGGCAATCCGCGTGGCGGTGGCGCGCGCAGCCAGACGCCGCGGCTGCGTGTGGCCAATCAGGCCGGCTTCGCCGCGCCCGAGTTCGAGGCAGATTTTGGGGAGCTGAGTGGTCTTGCCGGAGCCGGTCTCACCACAGATGATGACGACCTGATGCTCGCGGATCGCCTTGGCAATCTCGTCGCGGCGCTGGTTGACCGGCAGTTCGGCAGGAAAGTTTGGGCGAGGAAGTTTCTCGCGCCGCGTGGCGCGGGTCGCAATGGATTTCTCGACGCGCTCGCGCAGAGCATCCGGCAGATCCGTGAGTTTGTGGGCACGTGTTTTCAGCTCGCGCAAAGCCCGACGCAGCGCCGGGCGATCACGGGTCAGAACAAGGTCAAGCAAATCCGGGGAAGGCATCAAACAGCGCACGGGTGACAAAACACAAGGGGCGCCATTCTACCCGGCAAGCCGGGCTCACGCCTCAGCGACGACGTTGCGGCGCCGGGCCGCTTGAACCACCACCCGCACCACGACCTTCGATATGACGGAAGGTGATGCGACCTTTGGACAGGTCGTAGGGCGACAACTCCAGCGACACTTTGTCGCCAGCCAGAATGCGGATGTGATGCTTGCGCATTTTGCCCGAGGTATAGGCAATCAGCTGGTGACCATTTTCCAGGGTCACGCGGAAACGCGAATCCGGTAGCACTTCATCTACCGCGCCGTTCATTTCAATCAATTCTTCTTTTGCCATCTGCACTCCATCACAAAATCCAAAAAGAAAAAGCCCGACAGCTGCCGGGCTTTTCCGGTAGGGAAGGCACTGCCAGCGGCATGGCTTTTCGCCACGCCAACGGCAATTCCTGCCTTACTCAGCTTCGCGGATGTTGGCCGCTTGCTCGCCCTTCGGGCCGGTGATGATGTCGAAGCTCACGCGCTGATTTTCTTGCAGCGTCTTGAAGCCCGAACCTTGAATAGCGGAGAAGTGAGCAAAAAGATCCTTGCCGCCACCATCGGGAGTGATGAAGCCGAAACCCTTGGAATCATTGAACCACTTCACGGTACCTGTTGCCATCTTGTATATCCTTAAAAATTAAAAAATGGGGATGCCCCCAGAGCCAGGGCAAAAGCCTGAAGCTCTGCGAAGCTCAAGACAGCGGGGTGATGAAGGGAGAAATTACCGGAGAAAACCGGGCACTTACGCCTGACAACAAACAGCACAACTTGAAAATCGCATTCGCACTCTGCACTGAAATCGGACGTTTGGCAACTAAAAAGTGATTTTCTTCATCGGCAACCGCGTCCGGAACCGCACCAGCACTACCGCCATGACACAAAAGGAGCCATTCCTTAGCAAGGCGTGTCCGGCCCCCTCAGTCTCGCATCAGTTTCCTTGTCCAGGCTCTGGCGCATGAATGGGGTCCAGCGCCTGTTTGGCGCCTGCCACCAAAGCTTTGCCGAGGCTGCTGATCAACTCCGACTCCAGCTGCCAGGTGTGCCAGTAGAGCGGGATCCTGACTACCACATCCGGCGTCACGTTCACTAACTGACCGGAATCCAGCGCAGCCTGGCACTGATCCAGCGGCATCATGCCGTAACCATATCCGAGAATCGCCGCGAGCAGATAAGCCTCGAAGGCAGGAACGAAGTGATGCGGAAAGCGTGGTTCCCGCCAACCCAGGCAACGCGTCAGGTGGTCAGCCTGCAGCGCATCACGGCGATTGAAGACCAGTGCGGGCGCCGAGCGGGCCGCATTCAGATTCAGGCCATGCGGAAAATGACGCTGCATGAATTCTGGTGAGGCCGCACATACATAGACCATCTCGCCCAAAGGTACCGAACTGAATCCTTTGGCAGCGACAGGGTCCGAGCCGATGGAACCAAGCACCTCTCCATTGCGCAAACGAGCCTGGGTCAGGGTTTGATCATCAACGACAAATTCCAGGGTTACAGCGTGAGACTGCATCCATTCACGCAAAGCCGGCAGCACCCAGGTGCCCAGGCTGTCGGCATTCACCGCGATACGCAACTGTCCCTGGGAAACACTACTGGCAACTTCGGGCCAAACTTCCATGGCCAGAAGCCGGGTTTGCCGTGCAAACCGCAGCAAAGGCTGGGCAGCGGGCGTGGGCCGTACCGGACGAGTCCGGAACAATAGTGGCAGCCCGACTTGCTGTTCAAGTGCACGGATACGCTGCGAGACGGCTGACTGAGTGATGGACAGAACCTGGGCCGCCTTGTCAAAGCTGCCTTCTGTCACCACAGCATCCAGGCATTCAAGCAAAGAGAAATCGATATTCATTAGAAGCCCTAATGAAGCATGAAATATATTCAGTATGCTAATGCATATTGCACGAAGCCCGTTACATTCTCTGCACCGGCGCAACAGACTGTACCTGCGCCAAGGAGAACAATATGAGCATTCACACTTTTGCCCAAGGTTTCATGGTGACCGGAGGGCTGATCCTTGCAATTGGCGCCCAGAACGCCCACGTCCTGAAAATGGGACTGACCCGCCAGCATGTACTGCCCACCGTACTGATCTGTGCGCTTTCCGATGCGCTGCTGATCGGCTTGGGCGTCTGCGGCATGGGCGCCCTGCTTGACCGCTGGCCACAAGCCGTACAACTTGCAACCTGGGCAGGTGCGGCATTCCTGTTCTGGTACAGCATGAATTCTCTGCGTGCCGCGATTACGAAGCGTTCTTTGCAAACACCGGAGGGCGATTCGCGCACCAGCCTGCGCTCAGCCGTGCTGCTGATTCTGGCTTTCACCTATCTCAATCCTCACACGTATCTTGATACGGTGATCCTGATCGGTTCCATCGGCGCACACCTTGCCACGAGCGAACGCTGGATCTTCTGGCTTGGTTGTATCAGCGCCTCTGCCACATGGTTCGCCCTGCTCGGGTTTGGCGCCCGCACGCTTTCTCCACTCTTTGCCAAGCCTCAATCCTGGCGCGTACTTGATGCCCTGGTAGGCGTCGGAATGGGCGCACTGGCGTTCAGTCTGGTCCATTAGAAACAGCATCTGGCTGACGCAACACAGCCAGACAAAGGGTGTGCCAAGGCATAATCTTCCTGAACTTCAGTCATTCATTCAGGAAACGTCTCTTGTCACAGGAATCCATGCACTTCGATCTGCTGATTGTCGGCGGCGGCCCGGCCGGGCTAGCCGCTGCGATCCGGGCCAAGCAGCAGGCACTGGCAGCCGGTCTCGAAATCAGCGTATGTCTGATCGACAAAGGTGCAGAAATTGGCGCCCATATCCTGTCTGGGGCCGTCATCGACCCATATGCGCTGGATGAGCTATTGCCTGATTGGCAAGCACGCAATGCCCCCCTGAAGACGCGGGTGCAGGACGATCAATTCCTGTTTCTGGGCAAGCAGCACAGTTACGCCGTACCGCATTGGCTACGACCAGCCTGCCTGGATAACCGCGGGCTCTTCATCGGTAGCCTGGGAGAGCTATGCCGCTGGCTAGGCCGCGAAGCCGAAGCGCTGGGCGTGGAAATTTATCCCGGCTTTGCTGCTGCGGAGCCTTTGTTCGACCAACAAGGCCGCGTGACGGGAATTCTGACGGGGGAGATGGGCCGGCAACGTGATGGCCGCGAAGGCCCCGGATACCAGCCTGGAATGGCCCTGCAAGCCCAGTACACCCTGTTTGCCGAAGGTGCGCGCGGTCACCTTGGCAAACGTCTGGAAGACGCATTCGGATTGCGCGCTAACGCCGATCCGCAAACATTCAGTCTTGGCATCAAAGAGCTTTGGCAGGTCCCTGCAGCACAGCACCAGCCGGGTCTGGTCATCCATACAGGTGGCTGGCCACTCACGAAAGAAGTTGGTGGCGGATTCATCTACCACTATGGTGAGAATCTGCTGGCCATAGGTTTAATCGTCAGCCTGGCCTGGCGCAATCCATGGTTCTCGCCTTTTGAGGAATTCCAGCGCCTCAAAACCCACCCTGCCCTGCGCGGATATCTGCAAGGTGGTTCCCGGCTTGCATATGGTGCCCGGACCCTGACCGGAGGCGGCCTTCAGTCCTTGCCTGAACTCGTATTTCCCGGCGGGGCATTGATTGGCGACGAGGCAGGTTTTCTTGATCCTGCCCGGCTGAAAGGTGTGCATGGCGCCATGCTCAGCGGCATGCTGGCTGCCGAGGCGGCAGTGAAGGCGCTACAGGAAGGGCGCAGTCTGGATGTATTGGAGTCCTATCCCGAAGCATGGCGTCGATCGCGCCTCCACCAGGAACTCCACCGGGCCCGCAACTTCAAGCCATCGCTGCACCGGGGGCCACAGCTCGGCCCCCTGCTTGCCGGCATCGACCAGAAACTGCTGCGCGGCCGCGCGCCGTGGTTCCTGCACAATCACGCCGATCACAGCCAGCTGGAGACCGCTGCAGACTCCCCCAGAATCGACTACCCGAAACCGGATGGCGTGCTGAGTTTTGATCTCAGCTCTTCGCTTTACTTGTCGAACACCCAGCATACGGAAGACCAGCCCTGCCATCTGCACATGAAGGCAGAGAACGTCAGTGTGGATCTCAACCTGCCTACTTATGCGGCCCCCGAACAGCGCTATTGCCCGGCAGGCGTCTATGAAATCCTGCAGAAACCGGACGGACTTCATCTGCACATCAACGCCGCCAATTGCCTGCACTGCAAGGCCTGCGATATCAAGGATCCGACGCAGAACATCGTCTGGCAACCACCGCAAGGTGGTGAGGGACCGATTTACCCACAGATGTAACACCCGGTTTACTTTCGTTTGCGCAGCCCCAGTTCGCCCATCATGTTGCCCCAGGCGCGGTGATCTTCAAACATGAGTTTGCGCAGATCATCGCCGCTCAGCGTCCCTGCCCCGAATCCCTGAAACGCCAGAAACGAACGGAACTCTGCCGAATCGGCCACTTTCACGACAACCTCTGTCAGGCGAGTCCTGATTTCTGCCGGCAAGCCTGCCGGTGCCAGCACGGCCCGCCAGGTTCCACCGGAACCGGCCTTGCCACTTGCTTCGCGTGCAGTAGGCACATCAGGAAAGGCATTTAACCGCTCATTGGAAAGTACAGCCAGTGCCCGGATGCGCCCTTGCTTGAGCAGGGCACTGCCTTCTCTCAGTGAATTCGGGCAGATATCCACTTCCCCGTTTGCCAGGGCATCCAGGCCTGGCTGTGCGCCATCGCTGGGAACCGGGCGCAGGGCATCGGGACGGATCCCATTCGCCTTGAGCAGTCCTGCCATGGCGATGTGATAGGCACCTCCCTGTGCCATGCCACTGATGCGGTATGTCCCCGGTGGAGACTTGAGGATGGCAGCCAAGGCCTCTTTCAGATTCCGCCAGGGACTATCCTGCCGTACCCAGAACACGGCGGGACTCTGCTCGACCCGCGCGATCGGCGTAAACCCTTCATAGGAATAATCAGTTTGTTTCAACCAGTAGGCACTGATGAAATCCGGCGTCACCAATCCAATCGTGTAACCATCGGAGGCCCCGAACGCGACCGCAGAATGGGCAAAAATCCCATCGGCACCATCAATGTTGAGAACTGAAACAGGAACACCCAGCTCTTTCTCGAGCCCACCAGCCAACTGTCGTGCAATCAGGTCGGTACCACTGCCCATCACCCACCCGACCATCAGCGTAATGGGACGCTCGGGCCAGGCAGCATAAGCCCCTGCGTGCCAGGCAAGGAGGCCGGCAAGCAGGCACTTGCTCAAAAGATGGAATGGATGATTCATGGCTTCAACCGGCAGAAAACAAGGTGCTAATGGCTATAACGGCAGCAAAGCCTGAAAACCTTCATCCCTCTCCACACGAAAGCCGAGTGGTCGTGCCAAAATGCGCACCTGCCTGCAGCATCCAACTTCCCATGAATACCAAGACCTACGATATCCGCCCTGGCCAGTCCATCGAGCTACTCAAGGAACTGCACATCCTGACCCGCGATGGCAAGATGAATCAGGACAGCCGGCGCAAGCTCAAGCAGGTCTATCACCTCTTCCAGTTCATCGAGCCACTGCTCAAGGACGCGCTGCAGGCCGGGCCGCAGCTGAATCTGGTGGATCATGGCGCGGGCAAAAGCTATCTGGGCTTCATCCTCTACGACCTGTTTTTCAAGGAGCAAGCGCCGCAGGGCCGCATCTGGGGCATCGAAACGCGCGACGAGCTGGTGACGCGTTCGCGCGAACTGGCGCAGCGTCTGGGTTTCGGCGGCATGGAGTTCCTGAATCTGTCGGTAGCCGATTCGATCACTTCACCGGCGCTCCCAGCACAGATCGACATCGTGACCGCGCTGCACGCTTGCAACACGGCAACCGATGATGCGATCCGCTTCGCGCTGGCCAAGCAGGCCCGCCACATCGTGCTGGTGCCGTGCTGCCAGGCCGAAGTCGCAGCTGTGCTGCGCAAGAACAAAGGCAAGACGCTGGGCAAATCCGCACTGACCGAACTATGGCGCCACCCGATCCACACCCGCGAATTCGGCAGCCAGCTCACCAATGTGCTGCGCTGCCTGCAACTGGAAGCGCACGGCTACCAGCTCAATGTGACCGAGCTGGTCGGCTGGGAGCATTCGATGAAGAACGAGCTGATCATCGCCAGCTACAAGGATCTGCCACGCCGCCGCCCGGCCGAGCGCCTCACGGAGGTGCTGGAGGCTGTGGGGCTGGAAGAAATGGCGGAGCGGTTTTTTGTAACGCCGTAAGCCACCGACAAACCGTAAAAAAACCTGTGGGAGCGACGCCCACGTCGCGAAGCAGCGTTTCGCGACGTGGACGCGCTCCCACAGCCTCATTCACATTCTCAATGCACTCCTTGCGGAACCGCGCGCAGCAGCAAGCCGTGCTGAAGAACCAAGCCTCGCGCGGCGCTGCAGGCTGATCACAATAAAATCACCGGGCCGCCCCAAGACTTTATTGGCCCCCACGGAGGCGGCTTGACCCGAGGGGTCAAGCCGGGGGCTTATCAATCCACGATCTTGTTCAGATACGCACAGTCCAACGGCGTTTTGGCGGTGGTGTCACCTTCGACACACAGACCGGCATCCTTGAGCTGAGTGGCCAGCGCGTCGATGCGCTTGTCCTGCTGGGCGACATGATCGAGTAGCGCATGCAAAGCCTTGGAGACCGGATCATCCATGTTGCGGGTTACGCCATAGGCCGAAAAATCCGGTTTGTCTTCGCGTTCGGTCTTCGGCTCCAGCACATGCGCCGGATTTCCCACGGCCGTGGCCCCCGCCGGCACCGGCTTGATCACTACGGCGTTGGAGCCGACCTTGGCTCCCGCACCAACGGTAAAACCACCCAGCACCTTGGCACCCGCACCGAT
>JAGTRY010000076.1 GCA_018262235.1 Pseudomonadota bacterium | reverse complement strand
GGCCAGTTTGGGATCCTCAAAATGCCACAGCGCCATCACCACATTGGTATCCAGAACCAGACGCAAAGGCTGGGACATCTCTCGGCAAGACAGGAAATTCAGCATGGGCGGATGTTACGCCGGTCACGCCCTCACCGTCAGATCACGAACCGCTTCTCAGGACCTGCAGCAATGCGCCAGGTATTGCTTCACTGCACGACGGGCCGAGAATCGCGCCAGGACCTGCTCTCCAACGAACGGATAATCCTCCAGCGCCTCGTCAATCCGCACCGCCAGTCCTACTTGATCGTTCCGCTCGCACAGGAAACGCGCGAGCTCCCCGGTAAGGATTTCGCTCGGCCCGGTCGGACAGTTGGTGCTCACGACCGGGGTGCCGAGAATCAGTGCCTCGATCAGCACGGTCGGCAGACCTTCACTATCCGAAGACATGGCAAACAGTGCAGCGTGCTTGATCCACGGGTAGGGATTGGTCTGGAAGCCCGGCAGCAGGACACGATCCTCCATCCCGAGCGCTACGATCAGGGCCCGCATTTCGGCAAGCCATTTCTGTTCTGCCTCGGTATAGGCATCCCCCAGCAAGACCAGCTTGTGCGTCTGATAAGCATGGCTGTCGCGAAAGGCATGCAAGAGCAGGTCCTGCCGCTTGCGGTTGGAAAACCGCGCCGCATAGACAATGTAAGGCCCCTCGATGACCGGCACATACGCAGCCGCCTGCCGCCGGATGGCTGCAAAATCAAAGGGGTTGTAGATCGTCCGGATCGAGCTTGGCTGCACGCCGACATCGTCAACGATGTCGTGCTGCATCGCATCGGACACGGTGATGATGTCCCGCCCGGAATAGGTCGCATGAAAACGCAAACGCCACTTGATGATCCGGAACAGCCGTTTCAGCCCGGTCTTGTTGCCAATCTTGCTGCGCAAATATTCCGCCATGGAATTCCGATAGCGGATATAGACGTGCGGCAGACAAGCCAAACGGGATAGACGATCCGAATCCTCTGCATTGGAAATGAAGAAATCGAATGCACGACCATCTGCCTCGATCATTGCCACAGTCCGGCGCAAGCACCACGCCAGCAAGAACTTTCTGAGGAGCTTGCCCGTGGCAGGCAAGGCAGAATCCGACAAGCTATGAACCTGGATCCCGCCCGGCAGGGCATGCTGGATCTCGTTGCGGACCAGGATGATGTGGACTTCGTGACCGCGCTGGCGGAAACCTTCGGCAAGATTCAGCACGACCCGTTCCGCGCCGCCCCCGATCAGCGAATCGATCAGGAGCCCGATGCGCCGAGGTCGCTCGTCGCGCGGCAAACGCCCCAGTTCTTCCCAGCGTTTACCGGGTTGTGGTGGCAGATCGAGGACCGTGGTCTCCGCATCGAAGAACTGACGGGAGGCTTCGTAAGAAGATTGCAATGCGCGCATGGCGTGCTCCAGCGGGACACGCATGCGGATGATGAGGTCCCGTTCATGTTTTGTGTGTTTCCAGGGGAGGCTCCGGTCGATATATGTTTCAACCTGGATCTCGTCACCGTTCACGGAGTAATCAAGTGCAACTTTAGTTCCATTCATCGGAAAAACAGAGGCGCCAGCTGGCTACTTCACCGTTATCCTTGCGTGCATGCAGCACCTTTCCCAATGCCCTCCGACTCCCCGAGATTGCTGGCTCGCCTGGTGTGACGGCACCGCCTGCCCGAACCCCGGCCACATCGGCCTTGGCGCCCTCCTGCTGAGTCCGGACGGCAGTGCCCACCACCTCTCGCAGCGCCATCCCGGGCAGGGCTGCAACAACGAAGCCGAAGCCCGCGCACTCCTTGCCACCCTGGAATTCGCCCTCACACTGGGAGCCCGGCAACTGCATGTGCGCTGTGACAGCGATGTCGTTGTGCGTCTCGTCCGGGATGCCCACAGCACGGAAGCTGCCCGCCTCGCCCCCTTGTTTGCACAGTTGCGCACCCGCATCGCAAACTTTGAACACGTAGAAGTGAGCTGGCTGCCGCAGCATCGCAATCTTGAAGCCGATCAACTCGCCCGCGCCGCTTTGGGGCTTCCGCCACGACAGCCACCGAAGCCGCGTCGCAAGCAGCGCCGCTGAAGCTTACCCGGGCAGAATCGGAAACAGCCCGGACCTGGCGGCGCGTCCGTAGACGTGAAAAGGGCGACCCGCAGGTCGCCCCTCTCTGTCTGTCCAGTCTTTCCGGAGCGGTTGTTTATGCCTTGCTCTCGTCCACGCGTTTGGCAATATGGGCCAGCGCTTCCTCAACCTGATCGATCAGGATCAGGCACAGATCGCCAGACTGCAGTTTTGCCAGGGCGTGATCGATGGCAATGAATTCGCCGTGGATTTCCTCGACCGAACGTGTGCGTCGAGCCGCCACCAGTCCATCCCGCAAAAGGCTGATGACTTCGCCATCGGCACGCCCGCGCTGGCACGCATCCTGATACAGGATGACCGAATCAAACGCTGCGCCGAGAATCTCGGTCTGCTGGCGGATGTCTTCATCACGCCGGTCGCCCGCGCCACTGATCACCACCGAGCGATGCTTGCCGGGCATGGCCTCGACCGCACGCACCAGCGCAAGCATGGCATCCGGATTGTGGCCGTAGTCAGCAATGATCGTCGCCCCTTTGTAGTCGAAGAGGTTGAAGCGCCCCGGTGCGTTATCCGAATCATTGACGAAACTGGCCAGACCGGCGCGAATCGCATCCCAGCCCAAGCCCACCGCCCACGTCGCAGCCACCGAGGCCATCACGTTCTCGACCTGGAAACTGATCGTGCCATCGCGGGTGATCGGCACACCCGCCAGAGAAATACGTTCGGACTTCTTGCCCTCGGTGCACACGATTGCGTCGTTTTCAACGTACACCACGCGCTTGCCCTGGGCGCGATGCGTTGCCATCACGGGATGATTGCGGTCGGCCGCAAAGAAGATGATCTGCCCCGGACAGTTGGCCGCCATCCCGGCCACGATGGGATCGGCCGCATTGAGCACGGCATAACCGTTGTCCGCCACGTTCTGCACGATCACGCGCTTGAGCACGGCGAGATCGTCCAGCGTGGTGATGTAGTTCAGGCCCAGGTGATCGCCCATGCCGATGTTGGTGACCACCCCGACCTTGCACCGGTCAAAGGCCAGGCCTTCGCGCAACAAACCGCCGCGAGCGGTTTCAAACACTGCCGCATCCACATCCGGATGCAGGAGTACGTTGCGCGCACTGCGCGGGCCACTGCAATCGCCGCTGTCGATACGCCGGCCCTCGATATAGACCCCGTCGGTATTGGTCATCCCCGTACGCAAGCCACTCTTGCTGAGGATGTGCGCAATCAGGCGGACCGTGGTGGTCTTGCCGTTGGTGCCGGTCACGGCGACCACCGGAATGCGGCCGTCATCCCCGTGGGCAAACATGGTGGAGATCACCGCTTCGCCGACATTGCGACCCTTGCCATACGAGGGGGACAAGTGCATGCGCAGACCGGGTGCGGCATTCACTTCGACAATGCCCCCGGATTGTTCTTCCAGCGGCCGCAGCACGCTGTCACAAACAACGTCGACCCCGCAGATATCCAGCCCGACCATCTGTGCGGCCGCCACGGCGCGCGCGGCCAGGTCGGGGTGTACGTCATCGGTCACATCGGTGGCCGAACCTCCCGTAGAAAGATTGGCGTTGTTGCGCAGGACCACGCGCTGGCCCTTGGCGGGAATCGATTCGGCATTCAGGCCCTGATCGGCAAGCTTGGAGAGCGCAATCTCGTCAAAGCGGATCTTAGTCAGCGAAGTGGCGTGACCTGTGCCGCGCCGCGGGTCCTTGTTCACTTCCTCCACCAGGGCACGCACCGTGTGAACCCCGTCACCAATCACCAGCGGAGGCTCGCGGCGGGCGGCAGCAACCAGCTTGTCGCCCACCACCAGCATGCGGAAATCATGACCCGGCAGGTATTTCTCGACCAGCACTTCGTCGCTGATCTCGTGGGCCGCACGATAGCCGATCTCGAATTGTTCGCGGCTGGTGATATTCACCGCCACGCCCTTGCCCTGGTTGCCATCCTGCGGCTTGACCACCACTGGAAAACCAATCTCCTGGGCGGCAGCCCAGGCATCTTCCAGGCTGGTCGTCGGGCGCCCTTTGGGCACCGGTGCACCGGCCGCTTCGAGCAGCTTCTTGGTCAGATCCTTATCCTGCGCAATGGATTCGGCAATCGCGCTGGTCGAATCGATTTCAGCGGCCTGGATGCGACGTTGCTTGCTGCCCCAGCCGAACTGCACGAGGCTGCCGGAAGTCAGACGCCGGAACGGGATGCCGTGGGCCACGGCCGCATACACGATGGAGCCGGTAGAGGGCCCCAGACGTTCTTCTTCGTCGAGCTCACGCAAACGGTCCAGCGCATCCTGCACATCGAAGCTGCCGTTTCCCGCAGCGGCCACGCAGAGGGCCTGGGCGAGATCGAAAGCCAGCCGCCCGACCGCTTCCTCGCTGTATTCCGCCACCACCAGATAGACCCCGGCTTCAGTCGTTGCCGTAGTGCGGCTGAAGGTCACCGGGCACCCGGCCTGGGCCTGCAGACCCAGCGCGGCATATTCCAGGGCATGTGCCATCGACAGCCCTTCTTCATGATCCGTCGAGCGGATCGCCCCGATCTGCGGGAAGAGCTCACGCAGACGGGCATCGAACTCGGGCCGCTCCGCCAGCGAACGCTCTGCCGGGGCACAGTTAACAATGGCTTCGATGGCCGTATGCCGGCTCCACAGATTGGGGCCGCGCAAGGCACGGATACGGGAAACTTCCATTGACTCTGATTCCTGTTCGGTTAATCGGGCCGGCTCAACGGCCCAGACTGGATTCGAAGCTTTCGATGGCACTGCTGATCAGATCCGGCGAGATCCCCAGTGCCCAGGCCGCAGCCACCGCAGCCAGTTCGGCAGCCAAGGCATTGGCCGGATGCGCAACGCGTGCAGCCAGCACCTGTTCGCTCGTCCCGCGTGCCAGCACGACTGCGCCCTCACGCACATACACGGCCCGTCCATCCTGGGCCAGATGCCTGGCGATGACATCCGTGTCGCCAGACAATCCATAGAAGATCACCTCGCCATCGCTGAGTTCGGCCAGCGCGGCAACCATCGGATCATCGGCATTGAGTATCGCCGTGCCGCTCTCCATGACCACATCGATCTGGGTCCGCAGCACATTGGCAACCTGTTCGGCATCGCGCACATCGAAGCGCTCAAGGTCCGCACTCGGCCGGATGCTGGTCACCACGCCGACCTTGCACCAGTCATACGGCAGCCCTTCGCCGAGAATGCTTTCCACCGGCGTTTCAAACACCGCGGCATCCACCGTGCGATTCATCAGCAGGCGCTGACCGGCCTGCCAGTTGGCACAGTCATGCCGCTCCACGATGCGTTGATCGAGGAACAGACCGTCGCGGCACGCCATGCCGGCGTGGAATCCGCCCATGTGCAGCAACCAGCCGATCTGGCGGGTGACCCGGGTGGTGTCATCACAGCCCGTCACCCCGACCACCGGAATGCGTCCATCATTGTCTTCGCCCGGGAACAGGTGGGCGACGATCGCTTCGCCAACCGGGCGGGGTTTGCCTTGCGCCGGCTTCAGGTGCATCAGCAAACTGGGGCCGGCATTGACCTCCACGATGGCGCCGCCGGTTTTCTCCAGTGGCAGGGAGACGTCTTCGGTGACCAGATCGATACCGGCAATGTCCAGGCCAACGATGCGCGCGGCCAGCGTGGCGGCGGCAGCGACTTCGGGATGGACCTCGTCAGTGCAGTCGATGGCCATGTTGCCGTTACGTTCAATCGTGACCTGACTCCCTGCCGCCGGAACCGAATCCGCCGTCAGGCCCTGCCGTTCGAGCAGGAGTTCGATCTTGCGGTCTCCGGCGAGAACGATGCGGTCGAGCGGGAACTCTTCGGCCTCGCCACGCCGCGGGTCGCTGTTGAGCTGGCTTTCGACGAGTTCGGCCACGGTGGACTTGCCGTCCCCGGTGATCAGCGTGTGCTCGCCGCGGGTGGCGGCCACGAGTTTGCCGCCCACCACCAGGAGACGATGCTCGCAGCCGCGGATGAAGCGTTCGACGATCACTTCGCTGCCTTCGGCATCGGCAATCGGAAAGGCGGCTTCGATTTCCGCCTGGGTCATCAATTCGATGGAAACACCGCGCCCGTGATTGGCATCCGAGGGTTTCACCACTACCGGCAGGCCGATGTCCTGCGCGGCCTCCCAGGCTTCTTCGGCGCTTTTCACGACATGACCTTCCGGCACCGGTACGCCACAGGGCACGAGCAGGCTCTTGGTCAGATCCTTGTCGCTGGCAATGCTCTCGGCAATCGCACTGGTCCGATCGGTCTCGGCGGTCCACACACGCCGCTGGCGCACGCCATAACCCAGTTGCACGAGATTGCCATCGGTCAGGCGGACCGAGGGAATATGACGATCCGTGGCGGCATCCACGATGCACGCCGTGGAAGGGCCAAGGCACAACGAATCGGCCAGCTCGTGCAAACTCGCCACGGTCGCCGACACATCGAAAGGCTTGTCTTCAATCGCCGCCATCACCAGATCACGTGCGGCCGTCAGGCAGGCCAGGGTGACTTCCTTCTGGCGTGACCGCACGGCCACTTTGTAGACCCCGTATTGCGAGGTGCTGCGCGCCTTGCCGAAGCTGGTGCGCTGGCCTGCCTGGGTCTGCAGTTCAAGCGTGACGTGTTCGAGGATATGTGCCGGCCAGGTCCCTTCCTGCACGCGACGCAGAAACCCGCCGCGCTCGCCATAGCTGCATTTGTGCTCGATCAGGCCGGGCAACATGCCCGACAAGCGTTCGTAAAATCCGGGAATGGTATTGGAGGGGCACTCCTCCAGTTCGCCGATATCAACCCGGGCTTCAACGGCCGGGCGGTAAGTCCAGATGTTGGGGCCGCGCAGGTGCAGCACATCAAGGATTCGAATGTCTTTGGTCATGTATTAGCAAGTCTCAGGCGTGTGCCGGCACGCATCAAGCTGGCAGGTTCATCCGACGAGCCGCTTTCCGGCAGGCAGATTATGCTTCATCAAGGCCACTCGCTACCGGAGCCAGATCATGGAAATGTGCTTCCGTGATCTGGCGCCGCCAGCAAGCCGTCCACAGCGTTTATCATGTGCGGCCTGGGTAACTCGATGCAGCTGGCCGGAGTTTAACGGACTTCCGCCCCAATTCGATGCCCGAAAGCTGGCATAAACCTGACACACACCTAGCGAGCCCCGATGCTGCCTGCCTCACCCGACAATAGCCTGCCCGAACGCTGGCGTGCTGATGTAGCCACCCGTCTGGGTGGCGCCGAACCTGTTCTGGCCTGGCTGGAGCTGGACCTGGACACGCACCTGCAGTTCAACCACGGCCTGCTGCTGATCACGGCCCAGCGCCTGCTGGCGTGCACGCCTGATGCGGGCTGGCAGGAATGGCCACTCACGCCGCAGCGCACGCTGCGCCACATCGACCATGCCGGTGTCGGCTGTCTGGAGCTGGTCGAACCCACGCAACGCCTCGCCTACTGGCGCTTCACCCTGACCCAGAATCTGGCCGCGCTGCGCGTGATCAAGGAATTCGAGCGCCAGACCGAAGCGCTCACCACCGGCCAGCCGCCTGCAGTCCGGGACGAAGAAGTCTGTGCCACCTGCAAGGCCCCGCTGCCACCCGGTGAAGACGAATGCCCGATCTGCGCACGCGAGCTGCATGAAGCACCTTCGACCTGGACCCTGTTCCGCCTGTGGCGCTTTGCCAAGCCCTACCGCTGGCAGCTGTTTTCGGGCTTCGCCCTGATGACCGGCTCCACGGCCGCCACGCTGGTGCCGCCCTACCTGACCATGCCGCTGATGGACAAGGTGCTGATCCCTTATCAGAACGGTCAGCCCATCAACACCGCACTGGAGCTCCAGTTGCTCGCCGGCCTGTTCGGCGCCGCACTCCTCTCCTGGTCGCTGGGCTGGGCCAAGACCTACATCCTGGCGCTGGTCTCCGAGCGCATCTCGGCTGATCTGCGCACCAGCACCTACGAGCACCTGATGAAGCTCTCGCTGGAATACTTCGGCGGCAAGCGCACCGGTGACCTGATGGCCCGCATCGGTTCGGAGTCGGACCGGATCAGTGTGTTCCTGTCGCTGCACGCCCTGGACTTCATCACCGACGTGCTGATGATCGCCATGACCACGGTGATCCTGTTCTCGACCAACCACTGGCTGGCGATTGTCACCCTGCTGCCGCTGCCGATCATCGCCTGGATGATCCACACCGTGCGGGACCGCCTGCGCACCGGCTTCGAAAAGATCGACCGGGTCTGGGGGGAAGTCACCAACATCCTCGCCGACACCATTCCCGGCATCCGCGTGGTCAAGGCTTTCGCGCAGGAAAAACGCGAAACCCAGCGCTTCCGCGAAGCCAATGCCCACAACCTGGCCGTCAATGACAAGATCAACAAGACCTGGTCGCTGTTCTCGCCGACAGTTACCCTGCTGACCGAGCTCGGTCTGCTCGTCGTCTGGGCTTTCGGCATCTGGCAGATCTCGCGCAACGACATCACGGTCGGCGTGCTCACCGCCTTCCTCGCCTACATCGGCCGTTTCTACACGCGGCTCGATTCGATGAGCCGGATCGTCTCGGTGACCCAGAAAGCCGCCGCCGGTGCCAAGCGCATCTTCGACATCCTCGACCACGTCTCCAGCGTGCCGGAACCGCTCAAGCCGGTCACCCTGCCCCGCGTGCAAGGCAGCATCCAGATGCGCGAGATCGGTTTCCGCTACGGCAACCGCTCGGTGATCCGCAATCTCTCACTGGACATCCAGCCCGGCGAGATGATCGGCCTGGTGGGCCATTCGGGCTCGGGCAAGAGCACCTTGGTCAATCTGATCTGCCGCTTCTACGACGTCTCGGAAGGCGCGATCTTCATCGACGGAGTGGACATCCGCAGCGTCGCCATCTCGGATTTCCGCCGCAACATCGGCCTGGTGCTGCAGGAGCCTTTCCTGTTCTTCGGCACGATTGCCGAGAACATCGCCTATGGCAAACCCGACGCCAGCCGGGCCGAAATCATCGCCGCCGCACGCGCAGCGCATGCTCACGAATTCATATTGCGATTGCCGCAGGGCTATGACTCCATCGTCGGTGAACGCGGCCAGGGCTTGTCCGGCGGTGAACGCCAGCGCATCTCGATTGCCCGTGCGTTGCTGATCGACCCGCGCATCCTGATCATGGATGAAGCCACATCGGCCGTCGATACCGAGACCGAAAAAGAAATCCAGAGCGCGCTGGAAAACCTCGTCAAGGGCCGTACCACGATTGCCATCGCCCACCGCCTGTCCACCCTGCGCAAGGCAGACCGGCTGGTCGTCATGGATCGCGGGGAGATCGTCGAAGTCGGCGACCATGACGAACTCATGGCCCGCGAAGGCGCCTACTGGCGGCTGTATCAGGCCCAGTTGCGCAATGCCGAACAGAATCTCACCGAAGGAGCCGAGGCATGAACACGGCAAGCGCCCTCTCTCTGGCCCGCGACAGCTTCGGCCGCCTCTCCCTGACCGATGCCCAGGGCGTCACGCATGAAGGCGTGGTCGCCGTACGCGCCCATCCGATCTCGGCCCCCGAAGAAGGCATCGCGCTGGTCAGCCAGGATGGCCACGAAGTCGCCTGGATCGATCAACTGGCCAGTCTCCCTGCCGCGCAGCGTGCGCTGATCGAAGCCGCGCTGGCCGAGCGCGAATTCATGCCCGAGATCACCCGCCTGAAAGGGGTTTCCAGCTTTGCCACGCCGAGCACCTGGAGCGTTGAAACCAACCGGGGCAGTGCCAGCTTCGTGCTCAAGGGCGAAGAAGACATCCGGCGTCTGCCCGGCGGCATCCTGCTGATCTCCGATGCACATGGCATCCAGTTCATGATCCGTAGTCTGGCCGCACTGGATCGCCACTCCCGCAAGCTGCTGGACCGTTTCCTGTGAGATTCGGCCACACCCTGGCGCTTGGCTGCGCCTTGCTCGCACAGGTGGTTTCCGCAGCCCCCACGCTGCGCTGCCACTACACCTATGGCGGCGAGACGCATACCGTGAGCCAGGCGCAGCACAGCGTAGCGGCCGGCTATGCAATCACGCCGACGCCCATCGGTTCCTACCTGCTGTTCCGTCCGCTGTTCGAAGCAGACACAGTGAAGCTCTACACCTACGTCGACCACCCGGATGGCCCGGTGTTGCTGCATCAAGCCCGTTACCCTTATCCGGCGGCCACCCGCAGCCGGAGCCGCTACGGCTTTACCGGCGAACAGCGCGTGTATGAACCCGTGCGTGACAGCGAGCTGGTGTACTGGTGCGAGATTGCACAATGAGCACGACACCCGCTTGCGCCGGATGGCTTGAAACCACCCGAGCCCCGGGCTGGCGCCCGTTCGCGGGCACTGCCCGCTCCAGCATTCTTGCGCTGGGCAGCCTGCTGTGTTTGATGCTGTTTGCGCCGCAGACCCACGCCACCGAACCTCTCACCCTGATCTTCGCGGGCGACCTCATGCTCGACGATGGCCCGGGCCGTTTCATCGCCGCCGGGGGCGATCCGCTCGCTCCTTTTGCCGCGATTCTGGATGGTGCCGACTACCGCATCGGCAATCTTGAAACTCCGGTCGCCACCACGGGCAAACCCAACGCCAACAAGATCTACACCTTCCGCTCGAACCCGGCCGTGCTGCAAACGCTCAAAGGCCGCTTCGATGCCGTCTCACTTGCCAACAATCACTCGGGCGATTACGGTCAAACGGCTTTTGTCGAGACCATGCATCTGCTCGATGCTGCCGGCATCCAGCACTTCGGGGGCGGCAAGAATCTGGCCGAGGCGCATGCGCCGCTGTGGATCACCCGGAAGGGTTTGAAGATTGCCGTACTCGGCTACAACGAATACAAGCCGCGCAGTTTCGAAGCCGGCCCGAACTGGCCCGGCGTGGCCTGGTCGGAAGACAGTCAGGTGATTGCCGACATCCGTGCTGCGCGCCAGGCCGGCGCCGATCTGGTGATCCCTTTCATGCACTGGGGTTGGGAACGCGAACGTCATTCGGACGCCCGCCAGCGCGCCCTCGCCCACCGCATGATCGATGCCGGTGCCGCCATTGTGGTCGGCGGCCATCCGCATGTCACCCAGGAAACCGAGCTGTATCGCGGCCGACCGATCATCTACAGTCTGGGCAACTTCGTCTTCGACGGCTTCGACAAACCGGCCGAGAAAACCGGCTGGCTGCTGCGCCTGAGCCTCGACAAGCAGGGCGTAGCGCGCTGGGATACGGTCGAGGCGCGCATGGATGACCAAGGTACGCCGCATCCGCAGCCAGGCGCGCAAACCCCGTGCGGGCAGCGCGGCGACAAAGCCCTGCGCACCTGCCGCCCCTTCTGATTACACGGCGACATCCCCCGCCCTCTTCTCCAGACTTGCCCCGTGGGTCCAACCAGACCCACAGCGAATCCGACCTCCCCGTTAAGGATTGCTTAAGCTAGCCTCGGCATGCTGCGTAGCATTCCCCACAAGGAGCTTCGCATGCGCTTTCTCTCTCAGCTCTTGCGTCACACCGTGACGCTCACCCTGCTCTGCAGCACGGTGCTGGCACGCGCCGAAACGCCACAGCAAATCCAGGCAGCTTACGAAAGCGCGGCCCGTGCCCAGGCCCCGGGATTTGCCGCATCGGCCACGCGTGGCAATGATTTCTTCCACACCCAGCACGGTCAGGAATGGACCTGCGCCAGTTGCCATACCGGCAACCCCAGTAATCCCGGCAAACATGTGGTGACCGGCAAGGCGATCCAGCCGATGGCTGTAGCCGCGAATGCCGAGCGCTTCACGCGTCCGGACAAGGTCGAAAAATGGTTTACGCGCAACTGCAAGGATGTGGTCGGGCGCGCATGCACAGCGGCGGAGAAGGCCGATGTGGTGGCCTACCTGATCAGCGCAAAATAGGAGCCGATCATGCGCAACGCCATTGTCATTATTTCGTTATCCCTCGCCCTGCCTGCCGCATTGGCCGGCGAAGGCTCCCGCAAAGCGCCGGCCGACCCGCTGTTGCAGCAGGAGTGCGGCAGTTGCCATGTGCCCTTTCCACCGCGCCTGCTCGGCGAAACCGCATGGCACAAGCTGATGGGCAGTCTGGACAAGCACTTCGGCTCCGACGCCACGCTGGACCCTAAGACCCGCCAAGCCATCGAAGCCTATCTCGTTGCCAATGCGGCACGCCAGGAACGCCTGGGCACCGATGGCCAATCCACCCTGCGCATCACCGAAACCGCCTGGTACCAGCGCGAGCACGACGAAGTGGGCCGCGCCGTGTGGCAACGCCCCAGCATCAAGCGCGCCTCCAACTGCGCGGCCTGCCATAGCCAGGCCGATCAGGGCAGTTTCAGCGAGCGCCAGATTCATATCCCCAAATAAGGAATATTCATCATGAATACAGAGAGCCGCCGTATCAAGGTGTGGGATTTACCCACCCGCGTTTTCCACTGGAGCCTGGTCTTGTCCTTCGCTGGCGCCTGGCTGACCGCCGAGGGCGAACACTACCGCGCCATTCACGTGATGTTCGGGCTGACCTTGCTCGGGCTGATCGCCTTTCGCCTGATCTGGGGAGTGGCCGGCACCCGGCACGCCCGCTTCGCATCCTTCGTGACGGGGCCGGCGAAAATAAAGTCCTACCTCTTGTCGCTCCTGCGCCGCCAGCCCGAGCACCATGCCGGCCACAATCCGGCTGGTGCCCTGGCCGTTGTGCTCCTGCTCGCGTTGGGCCTGAGCACCGCGAGTCTGGGTTTCATGACCTACAACGACATCGGCCCGGAATGGATGGGTGACGCACACGAATTCGTCGCCAACACGCTGATCGCTCTCGTCTTTGTGCATATTGCAGGCGTCATTGTGAGCAGTTATCTGCACCGCGAGAATCTGGTCCGCGCCATGTTCAGCGGCTTCAAGCGCGGGGCCAGCAGCGAAAGCATTGCGAGCACGCGCCGCGCCATCGGCATATTGCTCTTGCTGACTGTTCTGGGATTCTGGATCGGCTACACCTGGACCACGCCCGGCGTGACGCAGGCGCTCAGCACTGCCCCCCATGCGACGCAGGACGATGACGACTGAGCGCAGCGCGGCATCAATCTGCTAAGGTGCCGATTCCACGCGGCCACCCTCGTCATGCGCATCCTTCTGGTTGAAGACCATCCGCTCCTCGGCGACGCCATCCACGTCAGCCTGCGCCAGGCCGGCTACAGCGTCGACTGGGTACAGGACGGGGTGGCGGCGGACACCGCACTGGCGACCGACGAATTTGCCGCGGTAGTGCTTGATCTGGGGCTGCCGCGCCGCTCCGGCCTGGAAGTGCTGCAAGCCTTGCGGCAACGCGGTGCGCAGGTACCGGTGATCATCCTGACTGCACGCGACAGCGTGGAAGACCGGATTCGCGGGCTGGATTGCGGCGCCGACGATTACCTCGTCAAACCCTTTGACATGGGCGAGCTGGCCGCACGCTTGCGCGCCCTGGTCCGGCGCAGCGCCGGCAGCGCCAGTGCGGCCTTGCATATCGGGGGTCTCAGCATCGACCCGGCCAGCTTGAGCGTCACACGCGACGGTCAGGCCGTCAGCCTCTCTGCACGTGAATTCGCCCTGTTGCACGCTCTGGCCTTGAATGCCGGACGCGTATTGACCAAGGCGCAGCTCGAACAGCATCTGTATGCCTGGGGCGAAGAGGTGGAGAGCAACACCATCGAGGTATTCATTCACCATCTGCGTCGCAAGCTAGGCGCGGCGACCATCCGCACGATTCGCGGCGTGGGCTATCTGCTGCCCAGGGATGACCATGCGGATTGATTCGCTCAAACATCGCATCGTCCTGCTCTGCCTCCTTGCCCTGAGCGTGATCTGGCTGGGCGCACTGGCGCTGAGCTACACGGATGCCCGCAAGGAAGTCCGGGGGCTCTTCGATGCCCATCTGGCCCAGGCGGCCGCGCTGCTGGCAGCCCAATCCGGCGCCGAGCTGGAAGAGGTCGACACCGAGCATGCGCCGGATCGGCACAAGTACGCCCGCAGCGTCAGCTTCCAGATCTGGCACGCCGGCAAAACCCTCGGCCTGCATTCTGCCAATGCCCCAAGCATGGCACTGGGAACCCGCGAGGAAGGCTTCTCGGATCGCCGCATCGATGGCATCCAGTGGCGCGTCTTCACGACCTGGGATCGCGAGCACGAAAACCTGATCCACGTCGGCGAGCAAGTCGCCACGCGTGATCATCTGCTTAAGGAAATGGTCGAACATCTGCTCCAGCCGATGTTGTATGCCCTGCCCGTGCTCGCCCTGCTGTTGTGGCTGGCGGTCTATCTGGGCTTGCGCCCGCTGGATCGGGTCACCCAGGAGATTTCACGCCGCCACCCGCAGCGGCTGGATGCGGTAGACAGCGCCGGCACGCCCACCGAAGTCCGTCCCCTGATCGGGCAACTCAATCAACTGCTCGGCCGCATCGCCGAATCGCTTGATGACACGCGCCGTTTCACTGCCGATGCAGCACACGAATTGCGCACCCCGCTCGCAGCGATCCGCGCCCAGGCCCAGGTGGCCCTGGCAAGCCATGATCAAACCGAACAAAGGCACGCGCTGCAACAAGTGCTACGCGGCAGCGATCTGGCAGCCCATCTCATCGAGCAGTTGCTGACCCTGGCGCGCCTGGATGCGTCCGCCCTGCCGACCCACGAAGCACTTGAGTTGCGTGCGCTGCTGCGCGAAATCATCGCCGATGCGGCCAGCGCCGCGGTCCGCAAAGACATCGACGTGGCGCTGGAAGATGGTGACAAAGTCATATCTTCTGTGCAACCTGGCTTGATCCGCATCCTGCTGCGCAACTTGCTGGACAACGCCATCCGCTACAGCCCGGCAGGCAGTGAGATCTGTGTCACGCTGCAGACCCACGCCGACCAGGCCATCATCGAGGTCGTCGATAGCGGCCCCGGCATTCCCGCCGGAGAACTCGCCCGCGTCTTTGATCGCTTCTACCGCATCGTTGGAACAAACGAAACGGGCAGTGGTCTGGGGCTCTCAATTGCACGCCGGATTGCCCAGATCCACGGGGGCGACATCCAGCTCGAACCGCGCCCGGATCGCAGTGGTTTATGCGTCCGGGTCAGCCTGCCGCTGGCCTAGATTTCCAGTGCCAGCAGTTCCTCGATGGTCTGGCGCCGGCGGATCAAGCGCGCGCTCTCACCATCGAGCAACACTTCAGCAATCAGCGGACGGCTGTTGTAGTTCGATGACATGCTCGCGCCATACGCTCCGGTATCATGCAGCACCAGCAGGTCGCCCACCTTCGCTGCCGGCAGGCTGCGGGTTTCGACCACGCCGCCCTCGGCCTGGGTGAACACGTCACCGGATTCGCACAGCGGGCCGGCCACCACGGTGTCACGCAGCGGTCGGGGCGCGACATCACTTGCATTGCCAGGAACGATGCTGATGGCGTGGAAGCTGCCGTACATGGAGGGCCGTACCAGCTCGGTGAAGCCGGCGTCGACCAGCACGAAGTGGTGCTTGCCGGCATCCTTGGTGGCACGCACTTCACTCAGCAGCAGGCCGGATTCGGCGACCAGATAGCGGCCCGGCTCGATCTCCAGACTCACCGCATGGCCCAAGTGCACCTCGATTTCCTTGCGCGCGGCATCCCACAGGCCGAAATAGTGGGCCGTATCGATCACCGGTTCGGTCTCGCGATAGGGAATCGACAGCCCGCCGCCGGCCGAGATGGCCTCCAGATCCAGGCCGGAGGTTTTCACCAGTGCCACCATCGCACCACACACTTCTTGCAGGTGGCCGTAATCGACACCGGAACCGATGTGCATGTGGAGCCCCACCAGACGCAAGTTGTACTGCGCGATCACCGCCAGTGCCGCCGGCAGATCGGTGTGCCAGATGCCGTGCTTGCTGTGCTCGCCGCCCGTGTTGGTCTTGCGGCTGTGACCGTGGCCGAAGCCGGGATTGATGCGCAGCGTGATCTCACGACCCGGCGCGCGCGCGCCGAGCTGGTCGATCATCTCGGGCGAGCCGCAGTTCACGGGGATCTCGTGCTCGACGACGAGCTCGAGCGCGTCGCGGTCGAAGACGTCGGCCGTGTAGACGATCGGCGGCGGATCGCCCGACACCGTGTAGCCGGCCGCCAGCGCGCGCTGGATCTCGCCGGCCGAGACCGCGTCGACCAGCACGCCGTGGCGGCGCATCAGGTCGAGGATCGCCAGGTTCGAGTT
>JAGTRY010000009.1 GCA_018262235.1 Pseudomonadota bacterium | reverse complement strand
CCCTGCAAAGACTCTATGACTTGCTTGCGTGCAAGCAAGGACTGCGTTTGCTCTTTAAGACGAGCTATCTCGGCAATATCCTTGTCCAGAGAGGCGATTTCGCTCTTCAAAAATTCGTTAGAAGACGCCTGCGAATCGATTTTCTGCCCTATCAATACACTTCCCACGAACCATAGTGCAGCACCAGCCAGCACCATCAGAACGGCCAAAGAAACGAATTGCTGCCTGCGCTCCTTGCGTGCCTGCTCACGGTGCGGCAAAAGGTTGATGCGAATCATGCGTCAAACCTCCGCAAAGCCAATCCACATGCAACCAGTAAAGCCGGCGCATCGGCGGCCAAATTTTTCGGACGGATTCTCTGGGACAAAGCCATCCCAATAAAAGGATTGGCCACTTCAGTCGTGATTTGGGTACGCCCCGCTACCACTTGATCAATTCCAGGTATGACGGCGCATCCACCCGAAAGAATGATGTGGTCGACCTGATTGAACTGTGTCGAAGTAAAGAAAAACTGCAATGCACGCGAGATTTCCAGCGCCACACTCTCCGAAAACGGTTTAAGCAAATCATGTTCGTAATTTTCCGGCAGGCTGTTTGAGCGCTTTGCAGCCTCCGCCTCTTCGGTACTCATCCCGTAATTACGCGAAATGTCTTGCGTCAGCTGATTACCCCCGAAAGCTTGCTCTCGGGAATAGAGTACGCTGTCATCACGCAGGACTGTAACCTTCATCATCTGTGCACCGACATCAACCAGCGCGACGACCTTACCCTTGCCTGCTTCGGGCAAGCGCCGTTTGATGAGATCAAATGCCGCTTGCGACGCAAACGATTCAACGTCCATCACCATCGCACGCAAACCGGCTGCCTCGGCAGCGGCCACACGGTCTTCAACTTTTTCCTTGCGTGAAGCAGCAATCAACACCTCAACTTCATCAGTGCCTGTCCCTGCAGCACCCAAGATTTGATAGTCGAGATTCACTTCTTCGATTGCAAACGGAATGTACTGGTTAGCCTCCGACTCAACCTGGATTTCCATTTCCATTTCACGTAACCCTGCGGGCAACGTAATCCTCTTGGTAATCACGGCAGCCGCTGGCAGCGCCAAAGCCACCTGCTTGGTCGATGATCCAAGACGCCGCCAAGCACGCCGGATCGAATCGGCCACAGCCTCCAGACTGGCAATATTGCCATCCGTGACAGCATCTCGAGGCAAAGGCTCGATCGCATAGCGCTCAAGACGGAACTGATTGGTTCCTGCCTCGGCAAGCTCGACCAGCTTGACCGCAGAAGATGAAATATCCAAGCCGATCAAGGCCTTGGATTTCCCTCCCAGCAATGATTGAATGTCCATCTTGTCAGGCAACCCTCTAAATATCGTTTAAATTCAGAAACTTGGGCGCTTTTACAATAAATTACTTTAAATCCTAACAGTAAGTTGCGATCCAAGTAAAGCATAACTGCGCTGAACGGTAGAAGTGTCTGCCCGGAGGAAACCGTCAGTCACCTTATCTGGGCAACGAGCAGCATATAATCAGCGTTCGAAACTGGGAGTCACATGCGTAACCGTCTGCTTGTCCTGTGTCTATCCGCCGCCTTGGGGCTGCCGTTACTTGCCGCCGCCGCCATTGCTGTCGCAGCCTCTTTTGCCTGGCCCAAGCTCCCCTCCCTGGATGCTATTGCCGACTATAAACCACACATTCCCTTGCGCATATACACCGCTGACGGCGCCTTGATAGGAGAATTTGGTGAGGAACGTCGCACGTTTGTCGCCATGCGTGATGTCCCTGACAACCTGAAATACGCAATCCTTTCTGCAGAAGATGACCGTTTTTTTGAGCATAGCGGCGTCGATTTCTCAGGCCTGATCCGCGCAACAGTCTTGAACCTGGTTGGCGCCAGCAAGCAAGGCGGCAGCACGATCACCATGCAGGTCGCACGTAATTTTTACCTGAGCCGCGAAAAAACGGTTAGTCGCAAACTCTATGAAATTCTTTTGTCGCTCAAAATCGAGCATAGCCTTTCGAAAGAGCAGATTCTCGAGGTTTACATCAACCAGATTTATCTGGGACAGCGCGCCTATGGTTTTGCCTCGGCGGCTCAAACTTATTTCGGAAAACCCCTAGACCAACTGAGCTTAGCAGAAACCGCCATGCTGGCGGGATTACCCAAGGCTCCGTCAAAATACAATCCGGTGGTCAACCCTGAGCGTGCGACAGAAAGACAGCATTACGTTCTTCGCCGCATGCATGAGCTCCAGCGTATTGATGACCAGGCACTGAATGCTGCATTGAAAGAGCCTTTACGTCTGGCCATTGGCAAGAATGCGGTTCAGCCGGCCACGCCTCAGCTTCACGCGGAATTTGTTGCAGAAATGGCACGGCAACTGGCCTTCGAGCAATTCAAGGAAGAAACATATACCAGCGGCATACGCGTTATCACTACCATCACCAAAGCTGATCAGCAAGCCGCCTACGAAGCCTTACGGCGCGGTCTCATCGACTATGAACGGCGTCACGGCTATCGCGGTGTCGAAGCACATGTCGATCTCAATGCACTCAAAGGACAAACCGAAGAAACGCTAGAAGACTTGATCGAACCTTATCCAGATCTGGATGAGATGCGACCCGCGATCGTACTGGAGGCTTCGCGCCAGAAGATTCGGGCCTACATGCGTGGTGGAGAAACCATTGACATCACTGGCGATGCACTCAGATTCCCGGCACCGATGCTTGCTGAAAATGCCCCCCAGCAAAAACGCATTGCACCAGGAAGCGTCATCCGGGTCGTCAAAGGCAACAAAGGCTGGCAAGTCGTTCAACCCCCGGAAGTAGAGAGTGCCTTTGTTTCGCTTGATCCTCATGACGGAGCCATTCGCGCGCTTGTTGGTGGTTTCGACTACAACCGGAACAAGTTCAACCACGTTACGCAGGCTTGGCGCCAACCCGGCTCAAGCTTCAAACCTTTCATCTTTTCAGCCGCAGTGGATAAGGGTTTCACCCCGGGCAGCGTCTTCAATGATGCGCCACTCAGTTTCTCGTCTGAAGCGACCGGCAGCCAGGCCTGGAACCCGGGTAACTACGATGGCAAATACGAAGGCCCGATGAGCCTTCGCACTGCACTCGCCAAGTCCAAGAATATGGTTGCAATCCGGCTTCTTCAGGAAATTACGCCCGCTTACGGACAGGATTTCGTGACGAGCCGTTTTGGCTTCGATCCCGCCAAAAATCCGCCTTACCTGACGCTGGCCTTGGGTTCAGGAGCTGTCACTCCGTGGCAGATGGCCGCGGCCTATGCAATCTTTGCAAACGGGGGCTACCGCATCCGTCCATATATCGTGAAGGAAATGCTAGACAACAATGGCAAGGTCCTTGCCAAGGTCAGCCCTCCCGAGGCGGGCAGCGACGAATCAGAGCGGGTACTGGATCCGCGCAACGTGTATCTCATGGACATGATGATGAAGGATGTTGTACGCCGCGGGACAGGGGGCAAGGCAATGTCGCTGGGGCGTGGAGATCTGGCGGGGAAAACCGGTACGACAAATGAATTTGTTGATGCCTGGTTTTGTGGCTACCAACCTTCTCTGGTCGGCGTTTCCTGGGTCGGTTTCGACCAACCGAAGAAGTTAGGTTCCAGCGAGACAGGGGGCGTCTTGGCGCTTCCGATATGGATCGACTATATGCGTCAGGCGCTCAAGAACAAGCCTGAACAATTCATGGTACCGCCATCCGGTCTAGTGGAAGTCAAACCCTCTTTCGACAAAGAGGGGCCGGATTACATCTATGAAGAATACCTGCCGCATGAGGGCGGCAGTGAAGCGCAGAGCGCTCCTGCGCAGCAGCCATAGGCATCAGCGGATCAGCTTCAGGGTAGTCCCTACTTGCTGGGAAATGAGGGTGGTCAGCATCGACCAGAGGTCTTGCCCGTCACGCGTCCCCCTCCACTGATTGCCTTCCGGGCGGAAATGGAAACCTCCTGATCGTGCGGCCACCCATATTTCACGGGCAACCGCATGTCGATTGATGATGATCTGCGAATCATCTTCGAAGGTCAGCTGTAAAACGCCCCCCGCTTGCAGGTCGATGTCGACATCTACATCGGCGGCCTCCGCTGCCATCTCAATCGCCGCTTCAAGCTGTTGCATGGTAGCCTCGGCAGCTACCAAAAATGTTGCTTCATCCATTGAGCACGCACTCCTTTGCTAACATGAACGTTTTAAGCTTTGCGGTGACCCGCCCCATGCGTATCCTGATCCTGAGTACGATGCTTTGCCTCACCCTGACAGCCTGCGGCATCAAAGGCGCACTGGTACTCCCCCAACCTCAGCCCGCCAAAACGGTAGCCAGTCCATCGGCCTCAGCAACGCCGCCGACAACCCCATAGCCTGCGCATCCTGCATTCTAGCCTGACTGGTGTGACATCCTGCCCGCAAGGGCAAACTGTCCAAACAGTTCGTATCGCCATCCCTGCCTTGTATATCGGTGGTAGAAAGGGGCAGAAGTCCTGACTCAAGAACAGTAGTCACTCTGTCGATAATGGCAGATGTTGATCGGTTGGCCGCGTCTCTCGCAAGCGAACAGGCCACTACTCTCAAGCACTGCGTAGCGTCACGGGAGGCCAGCGTGATAGACAAGACAGCGGACGACGAATTGGTATTCGCAGGAGATCCGGCCGACAGTGCTGGTACCAAAGAGCACGGACACCCTGTCCCGTGGCGAGTGTTGATTGTCGACGACGACCCGGATGTTCACACCACGACGACTTTCGCGCTTCGCGGCACCGAAATCCTTGGCCGCACCATCACGTTCCTGCATGCCGATTCCGCGGCTCAAGCCCGCGCCATGCTGGAAAATGACCGCGACATTGCGGTCATCCTGCTGGACGTGGTCATGGAAGAGGAAGACTCCGGTCTCAAGCTGGTACGGGTCATCCGTGAAGAATTCGCGATGGGGGAAACGCGCATCATTCTCCGTACTGGTCAGCCGGGTTATGCCCCGGAGATGGATGCCATCCGCGATTACGACATCAACGACTACAAAACCAAGTCGGAACTCACCCGCAACAAGCTGTTCACCGCGCTGACTTCGGCAATCCGCTCCTATCGCCAGATCCGCACCATCAATGCCAATCGGCGCGGTCTGGATCTGATCGTCCGCGCCAGCGGCGAACTCCTGGCCTTGTCCGGCCTGCGCAATTTTGCAGCAGGCGTGATTACCCAAATGGCTGCCTTGCTCGGCGTCATGCCAGAAGGATTGATTTGCGTCCAGCGTCCGCCAGAACACGGCACCTCCACCACCGGTGACAGCACGCTGGTGATTGCAGCAGCGGGGCGTTATGCCTCGCTAATCAACTTGCCCATTGACGAGATCGGAAACGAACACGTCCATCACAGTTTGAATCGTTGCCTGAACGCAGGACACCACTTTTTTGATGCGGAGAGCACAACCTTGTTTTTCGGCAGCCGCTCCCAGCGCAACATGGCTGCCTATCTGGATGCGCCAATCAATGTGGATGACAGCAGCAGGCAGCTGCTGGAGGTTTTCTGCGCCAATATCTCGGTCGGGCTGGAAAACACCCTGCTCTTCTCGCAGCTTCACGACTATGCGTACTTTGACTCACTCACCGGCCTGCCCAATCGGCGCAGCCTGATCAACAAGCTGGATGAGCGTCTGCTCGGTGGTGAACGTGGCCGCTACAGTCTGGTCCTGATTGATCTGGATGGTTTTGCCGAAACCAATGATGCGCTGGGGCATCAATACGGCGATGAATTGCTCAAAGCCGTCGCCGATCGCATCCGCAGTACACTTGGGCCACAATGCACGCTGGCACGCTTGTCAGCTGACACCTTTGCAGTACTGGGTCAGATCGAACTCTTGCTGCCGGCCAATCTGCAGGCCCTGTTCCGCGAAGCCTTTCTGATCCAGGAACAGGAATTGATGGTTGCCTCAACGATGGGCTTTGCCCATCTTGCGGATGTCGACGGTAACGGTGCTGAAGCCCTCAAGGATGCCTACCTCGCCCTGCGCCGCGCCAAAGCAAATGCGCGCGGTGAATACGTCTTTTTTACGCGCGAGATGGCCACAGAAATTCGCGAGCGTTCGAAACTGATGCAGGCTTTACGCGTCGCCATTGAACGCCAAAGATTGTTCTTGTGTTATCAGCCACAGATCTCTCTTGGCACCGGCCAGGTCATCGGCCTTGAAGCACTCTTGCGCTGGCGGGCGGACGATGGCCATCTGATCGAACCCAGTCGTTTCATCCCGATCGCAGAGCACTCGGGAATGATTGTCGGAATCGGTGACTGGGTCATGCGGATGTCGTGCTTTCAGCAGGCAGAACTGGCACGTCACGGGCACAAGAATCTGTCCATGGCGATCAATGTCTCGGTTGGCCAGCTCCGTCATCCACGCTTCCTCACGTCCCTTCAAGCAGCACTCGCGGATAGCGGCGTTGATCCGCATTTGATCGAACTCGAAATCACCGAATCCATGGCCATGGAAGAAGCCGACCTTCTGGTCAAAACACTGGACAGCATCAAAGCACTGGGCGTGAGAATTGCCGTTGACGACTTCGGTACCGGATTTTCGTCACTCTCTTATCTCCAGCGCCTGCAGGTTGATCGCCTGAAGATCGACAGGGCCTTTGTGGCGGAGATTTGCAGCAACGAGCGGGCTCGCCGGATTCCCGAGCTGGTCATCCAACTGGGCCACAAGCTCGGACTCACCGTTCTGGCGGAAGGCGTCGAAGAAAAGGAGCAGGCCGAGCTCCTTCTCCAGCTTGGCTGCGAAGATGCCCAAGGTTTCTACTGGGCACGCCCAATGGAACCCCCGCAACTGGTGGACTGGCTACGCGCCTATTCTTCACGTTCCCGCACAAACAGTTAATCGTGCCGGACACGCATTAAACAGCCTGCACCTACAGATTTTGTCATCATTCCTATCCAGGCTGAAACGGGGAACAAGATTGAAGCTGACCGTCCGACGTGCCGTCATCATTGCCGTATTGCTGGGCATGCTGCTGCCTGCTATTGGCGCAGGACTTGTGCTGACCCGTTTTTTTTACAGTAACAAGCTGGACGCCGAAATTGCTCGCACCCTGGCGCACAACACCGATGTCATTGCGCTTGGCGTTCGCGAAAGCCTGTGGGCCCTGGACAAGGACTCTGCTACGGCACTGGTTGATGCGCTGATGAAAGATGATCTGGCTCTCGTCAGCATAGAAGTGCTGGATTCCCACCGGGGGGAGTTCGTTTTCCGCGAAGCCCCGGAGCGCAGGGTCGGCCGGATCCACACCCTCGACCAGCCAGTCCTGCACCGTGGTGAAACCATCGGCCGGATTCATCTGGAACTGAGCGAAGCCCCTCTGCAAAACAGCTTGCAGACCCAGGTGCTGACAGCCACCGGCATCCTCGGCCTGCAGATAGCCGTCAGCGTGCTGCTGATCCTTTTCGTGCTGCAGCGCCGGGTAGGTTATCCCTTGCTGCGCTTGAGCGACGAGGCAGCATCACTGGCACGAGGCGATCTGGACAAACCGATCCGGCCCCTGCGCATGGACGAAATCGGCCAGGTTGAGTCCCAGCTTGAAATCACCCGTCAGGCACTCCAGGGGCTGTTCCGTACCCTGGAGCAGAAAAACCGCACCCTCGAAGTCGATTTGCGCGAACGCATGCGTGTTGAGGCGGCCCTGCGTGATCGCGAGCAGCGTCTGCGCCCATTGGTCGAACAAAGCCCGCTTGCCGTCATCGAATTTGATCTCGGATGGCACATTCTGGACTGGAATGATGCCGCCGTCAGAATCTTTGGCTGGCGCCGCGAAGAGGTTTTGGGAAGGCATGCTGGCATCCTGATGTCACGCGCACAGCCTGGAATGGAAGACACACTCAACCAGCAGCTTGATCGCGCCATGGCAGATCGGCACGCAAAGCTGCACTGCATCCGTGCCAACCAAGCCCAGATAACGTGTCATTGGCATAACGGTCTGGTCCGTGATGCCGCGGGCAAGGGTCAGCGCATCGTGACCATGATCGAGGACATCACGGAACGTCAACGCTCCGATGACGAGATCCGTCGGCTGGCTACAGTTGTCCGGCTAAGTCTGAATCTGGTGATCTTGTCCAATGCAGAGGGCCGTGTCGAATGGTTCAACCAGGCTTTTGAAGAACGTTGCCCGGATGCAGGGGAAAGCATTCTCGGCGCCCAGCTGATTGATGTGCTGCACAAGCACACTGCTGTCGAAGGCCAATTCCTCCTGCCAGAAATCGAAGGCGCACTGAGCACGGGGCAGATGCTTGCCGGCCTGGAATTGCCGCTGCAATGCCCGGACAAGGACCTTGCGTGGTTTTCCCTGTCGCTACAACCCATCTACCACGATGGCATGCACGTCCAGCAATGGGTCATGCTGCTCACCGACATCACGGATCGCCGTGCCATGGCTGATGCGTTGCGCAATCTTGCACGCATTGGCGCGGATTTGCCGTCAGGCAAGTTTTTTGAACAATTGCTAGGCATCGTCGCACATGGCGTCGGTGCCCAGGCGGCCTATCTGGCCACTCATGGCAATGAGGATTTCAGGATTGAAGCCATCTTGGCCTCCCCGGACTGGTCAATCATTCCTGGCACTCACCCATGGCATGGAACAATCGGTGGCCAGCTTGTCGCAAACGGCCCGCTTCTGATCAAGAATCATGCGTATGAATCCATCATTCAAGATCCGGCCCTGTTCGGTTGCACACGCACCGAAGCACTGATTGCAGAACCGATCATTGATGGTTCGCAGCGGACCTTGGGTCACATCCTGATGCTGTTCGATACACCAATCGTACAAGCCGCCAGCATGCAATCCCTGGTGGAGCTGGGTGCCGCACGTGCCGCAACGGAAGCCCTGCGTCAGCAAACTTTGCAGGCTTTGCAGCACAGCGAACTGAAATTCTTTTCCATCTTTCAGTACGCCCCCATCCCGATCGTACTGCTCCGCCGCTCCGACAGCGTCTGCATCGATGTCAATCCTTCTTTCCTGGTGCATTTCGGCTATCAGCAGGATGAGGTCATCGGCAGTTCCATCACCGACACCCAGATCTATGCAGATCTTGCCGAACGCGAGCAAGTCATTGAGCAGCTCTCCCGCCTGGGCGAAGTTTCCGGGACCGAAATCCGGCTACGTACGCAGCACGGCGACATCCATGATTGCCAGATGTACATCCGGCCGATCACCATGGGAGACGAACAATGCCTGCTTGTCGCCACGGTCGACGTAACGCCCTTGCTGAATGCGCAGCGACAGTTTGAAGAACTCAATCTCTCACTTGAACGCCGTGTAGCCGAACGTACACAAGCACTTGCCGACGCCAATGCCGAACAGGAAAAAACCCTGGACCATCTGAAACGTACCCTGGATGAACTGGTGCAATCCGAGAAACTGGCAGCGCTAGGCTCTCTTGTCGCCGGGATCGCCCATGAACTGAACACCCCGATCGGCAACAGTCTGATGGTTGCCAGCACGCTACGCGATGCCAACAAGGTGTTCCGTGGTGAATTGAACAGCGGCTTGCGTCGCTCGGCCCTGGAGGCTCACATCACGGAATCGGAAACCGCCGCCGACATCCTGATGCGCAACCTGGAACGTGCAGCGGAGCTGATCTCGAGCTTCAAACAAGTCGCGGTGGATCAGACCAGCTCACAACGACGTTCGTTCGATCTGGCAGAAGTGGTGAACGAAATCATCGTCACCATGCACCCGGTTTTACGCAAGCGCCCCTACAAAGTGATCAACCAGATTCCCTCGGGCATCCGTCTCGATAGCTATCCGGGCCCCTTCGGCCAGGTCATCGCGAATCTGCTCAACAACGCCATCCTGCATGCCTTCGAAGGTCGTACCGAAGGACAGATCACGCTGGAGGCCCGCCCAATTGACGGAAATAAGATCCTGCTGGATTGTCGCGATGACGGTCTCGGCATCAGCCCGGAAAATCTGCGCCGAATCTTTGATCCGTTTTTCACAACCCGGCTGGGCCGTGATGGTTCCGGACTGGGCCTGAACATCGTTCATAACATTGTCACCAGCATTCTGGGCGGAGAAATCCACGTCGAAAGCAGTCTGAATCAAGGCACCTGCTTCACCCTCCAGATCCCCATCCAGGCGCCGGACTCAGCGGGTTTCGCGACGGGCAGCGAGGCGACCGCAGGCTGAACTTGTGCGATTGGCCAGCATCACGCCAGCCACCACCAGCATGCCGCCCCCCGTACTCACCCATGAAACCGGTTCCCCCAGCAACAAGGCTGATAGCAGAACCCCGAACACCGGCACCAGATTGGTAAATTGGGTGGCACGCGCAGCGCCGATCATGGCCACAGCCTGGCTGTACCAGACAAAGGAAAGAGCAGTACCCAGCAAACCCAGATAGGCCATCGCGCTCCACGCGGCCAGGGAGGGCATCGGCCAGCCCGCCGCATGCCATTCGAATCCGGCCGGAATAGCCAGCAGCACGGTGCCGCAAAGGATCGAACAAAAAGTCAGCGACAAGGTGTCCATCCCTTGGGTCTGATAGCGCAGGATCAGGGTGTAAGCAACCCAGGCGACGACTGCCGCGAAAATGTACAGTTCCCCCAAGCCAACCGCGCCGTCGAGCAGGCTGGCCGGATCACCCCGTGATACCACCAGTACTGCCCCGATAAACGACAGCAGCACTCCCGTAACTTGCTGCAATGACCAGGGGGCACGCTGTAGCCACTGCACCGCACACAGCGTCATCACCGGACTGGCTGCCACCATCAGGGCGGCACGGCTGGCCGGCACACGCCCCAAGCCGGCGAAGAAACCAGCGTTGTAAGCGAAGATCCCGGTCGCCCCCAGCGCAAGCATCACCAGCCACTGCGTGCGCTGTGGCCACACAATGCGTCGGCCGCCCAACCAGAGATACGCCTGGAGTCCGAGCAAGGCAAAGCAGAACCGCAGGGTGGCCGCGACAAAATGGGGCATGGTCTGCGCCAGAAAGCGCCCGGCAATGAAAGTACCGCCCCAGAACAACGTGGTCAGCACCAACCGGATCACGATTCCCCGCGGGATGTTCCCCACCCTAAACAGCCTAAAGCTTCAAGCCACGAGGCTTGCGTCCGGCCCGTGCAGCGAAGAAGTCATACAGCCCGCATGGCACGTATGCCAGCAAACTGGCGACGATGCCCATCTGCCACGGAATGGTACTGCGCGCCGGGGCGCGGTCTATCGCCTGGATGAAGCGTTGCGCCGCATCATCCGCATCCAGAATGAAGGGCATCGCATAGGGATTCACCTGGGTCATCGGCGTCCGGATATAGCCGGGCCGGATTTCGCTGACGCGTACACCACTGCCCCGCAACTCGACCCGCAGGCTTTCCAGATAGCGGCTGACCGCTGCCTTGGATGCACTGTATGCACCGGCTCCGGGCAGACCACGCACGCACGCCACCGATGAGATGCCGACCAGCTGCCCGGCATGGGCACGTCGCATGGCCATGATGAAAGGCTGAAACGTCGCCACCATACCCAGCAGATTGGTACGCAGCACGCGTTCGAAAACGGCCAGATCGCCACGTTCCTCGGTCAGGGTGCCCGCCGAAACCCCGGCATTGGCGATCACCACGTCTGGCAAACCGAAATGCTCGATGAACTGGCGAGCCGCCACAGCCAACTGCTCAGGCTCGCCTACATCGGCAGCATAGATGGCATGTTTGCCTGGCAATCCGGCCAGCAAGCCCTCAAGCGCATCGATACGCCGGGCAACCAGCCCCAGCGTTGCCCCGCGTGCGGCATAGGCGCGGGCCAAGGCCGCACCGATACCGCTCGAAGCGCCGGTAATGAAAACGCGTTGTGGCGTATTCACTTCCCGGCAGGTTTCTTCGCCGCAGGCTGGGGCGAGGCGGTGGCAGGAGCCGCCCCTTTGCGTTCCCTGCTGACCAGACTGCTGGCAGTCTGGAGCGCCTGGGGATCGCCCCCTTCGAGGATGAACTTGCCATTGATGGCCAGCGAGGGAACCCCCATGACCTTGTAGGCCGCACTCTGTTGTTCAGCGCGCTTGGCCAGCGAATCGACACTGAAAGAACGCCAGGTGTCGTTGAACTTGCGCACATCAACCCCTTGCTTGGTCAGCCATTCGTTGCGGGTCTTTTCATCGTCGAGACGGACATTGCCACGCTGAACAGCATCGAACACGGCACGATCCAGTTTGTCCGACAGGCCCAAGGTATTCAGGGTGAGATACAAACGCCCCAGCGCAGCCCATTCCGGACGGCCGAAGGACACCGGGACGCGCTTGAACACCACATCCTTGGCCTGCTCACCGCGCCACTTGGCCAGCATCGGATCAAAGTGGTCGCAATGCGGACAGGCATACGAAAAGAATTCGATGACTTCGATCTGACCATTGATCCCGCCCGGTTGCGGAGGATTGACGGCCTGATACGCAGGTTGCTGCGCCTGTGCAGTCAGGCTGCCAAGCGCCAGGAGCGCCGTGGCGGCGACTAATTTCAGAAGGTGACGACGTTGCATACAGATTTCTCCAAACTCGTTCGTTGATACGTGCGGGCGGAAGCCTCAGGGCTTGGACCGCACAATTGCCGCTTCGATCCCTTCAGTCGCCAAACGGGCGCGCATTGACTCCGCCGTCTCGGCCGTCGCGAAGGTCCCCAGGCGCACCCGGTAGAAAATTCCTTTTTCGGCCAGATCGATCCGCTGCACGTTGGCCTCGATTCCCATCAATGCCAGACGCGCTTTCAGATTGTCTGCATCCGACGGATTCTGATAGGCCCCCGCTTGCAGGTAGATTTTCTCGGGCACATCCTCGGCAGGCTTGTTGACCACTGGCGCGGAAGCCGCCTCGCCGCCCGGCAGGATCTTGTAGAAATCGAACTTGGGTTTGGCCAGGGGCTGATCACCCGGCTTGCCGGGCAGGGCGATCGGCTCACTTTGCGGGGCGGTTGCAGGCGTACTCTGCGCCGCACGCTCCGACTGGGCATCCGGCTTGGTCAGGAAAGGCTTGGGCCCGAAGTTGATATAGAGCGCCACCGCGGCAGCGATCACGACGCCGATCAGCAGGCCCACCCGGTTCTGCAGACCATACCTACTCCCCAAAAATTTTGCCGAGTATAACCTGCCCGTACCTCCGCTACGGCGGGCTGCAGGTCCTTAGCCACGCCGCATGATTCCCGCCACCGCAGCCTCGTAGACGTCGATGGCATCATCGTCGCGTTCGATGGTGGCGCCCAGCTCACGCACCATGCCGTCGGCCAGGCTGTACATCCAGCCATGCACGACCACCTGTTGCCCGCGCGCCCACGCATCGCGCATCACCGTCGTCTCACACACATTGAGCGTCTGTTCGATCACGTTCAGCTCGCACAAGCGATCGGCACGTTGGTCGAAATCCTCGATTTCGCGCAACCATCCCCGATAGCGATCCCGTACATCCTGAACATGGCGCAGCCAGTTGTCGACCAGCCCCATGCGCGAATCCTGCATTGCCGCTTTGACCCCGCCGCAACCGTAATGGCCCACGATGAGGATGTGCTTCACCTGAAGGACATCGACCGCATACTGCACCGTAGACAAGCAGTTCAGGTCGGAATGCACGACCACGTTGGCCACATTGCGATGTACGAAAACCTCGCCAGGCGCCAGGCCGATGATCTCGTTGGCGGGCACACGGCTGTCGGAACAACCGATCCACATGAACTCGGGATGTTGCTGGGCAACCAGGCGCGAAAAGAAGGCCGGGTCGCGTTCGCGCTCTTTTTCGGACCAGGCACGATTGCGCGCCAGCAGGTCTTGCACGGAAATTGTCATTGTTAGATGCTCTTGGCGGGGTTGGGACTGGGATTCTAGCGGATCCGGGAAGTTCCTTTGCCCGCCACCATCGTCACCCCAGAACCGCCTGCTTCTGCAGGGCCACCAACTGCACGATGCCGCTGCCTGCCAGAGCCAGCAAGCTATCCAGCTCGCTGCGGGCAAACGGCGCACCTTCCGCCGTGCCCTGCACTTCAACAAAGCCGCCACTGCCCGTCATCACCACGTTCATGTCGGTATCGCAGGCAGAGTCTTCCGGGTAGTCCAGATCCAGCACCGGCACGCCTTCGAATACTCCGACCGAGATGGCCGCCACCCAGTCCTTGAGCGGCGATGCCGGCAGCTTGCCGGCAGCAACCAGTCCTTGCAGGGCATCGTGCAACGCCACACAGGCGCCGGTGATCGAGGCCGTACGCGTCCCGCCATCGGCCTGCAACACGTCGCAGTCGATGGTGATCTGGCGTTCGCCCAGCGCTTTCATATCGACCACGGCACGCAAGCTGCGCCCGATCAGGCGCTGGATCTCTTGCGTACGTCCGCTCTGCTTGCCCTTGGCCGCTTCACGCGCCATGCGGGTATGGGTCGAGCGCGGCAGCATGCCGTATTCCGCCGTCACCCAGCCCTCGCCCTTGCCGCGGAGGAAGGGCGGCACGTTCTCTTCAACCGAAGCCGTGCACAGCACCTTGGTGTTACCGAACTCGATCAGCACCGAGCCTTCGGCATGGCAGGTGTAGTGGCGGGTGATGCGCACGTCGCGCAGTTGGTCGGGGAGGCGCTTGGAGGGTCGGGTCATAAGATTAATAGAGAATAGAGGAACAATTTGATCTGTGACTTTAGGCCAGTCTTGCTTCTAAAACTGCGTCAAGAAAGGCACGCGCTTCTTCGTGTTTTATAGATTTCAACGGCAGAACGATTTGCTCACCACCGCTAGAACTAATAGTGATAGCAACACGAGAAGTTATTAAATATGCCGCCCCGCTCAGAAGAGCAGTCACCAAAAAACCATACCTGACGGTATCGAGCGGTAGAGAAAATCCAAAAAGCATGGCCGTGCTCGCCAAGAAAAACAGGATGGCTGCTACACACGCCAGCAACAGCAAAATAGGTTGGCTGTGGGTGGTTAAACCACAAGAGTCCACTGCATCAAGCGGTACTACAGCATATCTCGACGCCCCTCTGGATGCCGAGTCAAAGATGACGCGATAGTTTGTCAGGGTCAGTACGCCATTGCCTATGGTAAGTAAGTTTTTTTCACCGCTTATAGACATGATTTTCTCTGAAAACCTCCATAAATGAGGCAGCCGGCGTAGCGAGCGGGTGGCGACTGAAAGGAGAAGTGCAGCCGTACTTGAGTACGGCGAGCATCGCAGTTTCAGGCCCCGCCCGCGCAGTAGCCGGATGCCTTATTTAGGATCGAACTTGGAATACTTCTGGATTGCCTGATTGATCTCGTCGATGGCTTTCTCGATATCGGAGTCACTCAGGCTGCCCGCTTCAGGATGGCGACTGCGGGCAAAACCTTCCATCTTGGTGGTGATGCCATCCATGGGCATGGTATCGGTCGAGATGGTCGAGGACTGCTCTTCGGCATAGTCATCGTGCCAGCGCATGGTCAGCATCGACAGGTTGTCGCAGGTCAGGCCGCCATGCGTCTCGGCCAGATCCAGCAGACGCGGCGACGCATCCAGGACATTCGCTTCGGCCAGCCGGTCGGTAAAGTCTTCGGGCGTCAGATTGCCCCAGACCCCGTCGGTACAGATCGTGATCAGATCATTGGCAAACAGCGGGACCGGCGACGAAAACTCGATCTGCGGCGAATGCGTCCCGCCCAGGCAACTGAAAATCCGGTTGCGCGCAGGATGGCGTGCGGCAGCCTCTTCATCGATCAAGCCTTGATCCAGCATCATCTGCAGGCGCGAGTGATCCTTGGTCTGCTGCACGATGCGGCCACGACGGATCAGGTACAGACGGGAATCCCCTGCATGCGCCCAGAACGCTACGCTGTTCTGGATCAGGCAAGCCACGATGGTGGTGCGTGGCGCTTCCGGCAGGCTCTTGTCAAACGCATAGTCCTGGATCGCAGCATGCGCATTGCCGAGGCTGCGCGACAGGAACATCAGCTCATCCTGGATCACCGGCTTGGCGGCACGCTGGAAGGATTCGATGATGTACTGGACGGCAATCTGCGCGGCGATCTCGCCATGCAGATGCCCGCCCATGCCGTCGGCCACAACCAGCAGCAGGGATTCACGCGTATAGCTGTAAGCCACCCGGTCCTGATTGTTGGGACGGGCGCCGGGACGGCTTTCCT
This sequence comes from Pseudomonadota bacterium, assembly GCA_018262235.1. GTDB lineage: Bacteria > Pseudomonadota > Gammaproteobacteria > Burkholderiales > Rhodocyclaceae > Uliginosibacterium. The sequence continues at coordinate 63,814 of JAGTRY010000009.1, read as the reverse complement.
GGTAGATCGTGAACTTCATGGTTTACCCATCAAGGTTCGCAAGCGCTGGGTCACTTTTCCCAGCAGGGTGGTCGGGGCTTTCTGTGCAACGAAACGCGTGCGCGTAAGCAGTTCTTTTTGCAGCGCATACACGCTCTGCGGACGCTCCAGCGGATTGATCAACAGGCACCAATCGATGGTTTCCAGCAGATGCGGCGAATACTGCCCGGCCCAGCGCTTGACGGCCGGTTCGAGCAGGTCTTTCTTGATGCGCTCGTCCGAACGCTGCGGCGCCACCCCGGCCAGACAGGCGTACATCGCCGCGCCCGTGCTGTAGATATCGCTCCACGGCCCCATGTTGTCGCGATCCGTGAACTGCTCGGGCGGTGCGAAACCGGGGGTGTACATCGGCTTCAGCATCGGTTGGTCCTGCGCCAGGGTCTGGCGTGCGGCACCGAAATCCAGCAGTACCGGCGTGCCATCGTTGCGCAGATAGATGTTCGAAGGCTTGATGTCCAGATGCAGCAGCTTGTGCGCATGCACCTCGCGCAGGCCATTGAGCATGCGGGTGAAGACCCCGCGGATGAAACGCTCCTTGATGTGCCCCTTGTTGCGCTGGATGAAATCCTGCAGGGTGCGGCCACGCTCGAACTGCATGACCATGTACACGGTGCCGTTGGCCCGGAAGAAGTTCAGCACGCGCACCACATTCGGATGCATCAGCTTGGCAAGCGAGCGGCCTTCCTCGAAGAAACACTTCATGCCGTAGCGAAAAGCCGCCTGATGCTCTTCGTCGATCTGCGGTTCGATCTCGCCAGCCTTGCGCAAGGCCAGCGAATTCGGCAGGTATTCCTTGATCGCAACCGGCTTGCCTTCCTGGTCCGTCGCCAGATACACGATCGAAAACCCGCCCAGACTGAGCTGCTGTTCGATGCGGTATTGCTCCAGCTGAAAGCCGGGAGGCAGAGGACTATTGACTTGAGACGGCATGTATCCGGGCGTTATGATCCGAGTTCTAATCGATTTTCGGGCTTTGTCTGCGCAGTGTAAAGGCGGATCAGCCCGTACCAGGAAAGAACCCCGATGGTATTCAGCATGACCGGCTACGCGACCTTGTCGCGCGACGTAGGCAACGCCTCTCTCCAGATCGAACTGCGCAGCGTGAATTCGCGCTACCTCGACCTGGCCTTCCGCATCGTCGAAGAGTTACGCTTTGCCGAGCCCTTGGTGCGCGAGCAGATCAATGCCAGCGTATCACGCGGCAAGCTCGAATGCCGAATGTCCTTACAGGCGGTAGCGGCCAGTACCACAGGGCTCACGATCAATACCGCCATGCTGGAGCAGCTCAAAGCCGCCCAGAACAGCATTCAGGAAGTATTCCCCGGTTCCAACCCGCTCAGCATCGGCGAGATCCTGCGTTATCCCGGCGTACTGGCCGAGAACGGGCTTGAAAATGACAAGCTGGCTGCCGCGGTCCAATCCATCGCCAAGGCCGCGCTGGAAGAACTGCGTGCCTCCCGCGCCCGTGAAGGCGAAAAGCTCGCAGCTTCGCTGCGCGAACGCGTGGCCCTGATGCGCGAACGTGTCGCCGCTGCTACCCCTATCGTTCCAGCCGCCGTCGCTGAATACCGCGAGCGTCTGACGGCACGGCTGCGCGAAGCCGTGGCCAGCCTGGATGAAGACCGCATCCGCCAGGAAGTTACCCTGTTTGCCCAGCGTGCGGACGTCGCCGAGGAAATCACCCGGTTGTCCACCCATCTGGACGAAGTCGAACGCGTCCTGACCAAGGGTGGTGCGGTCGGCAAACGTCTGGATTTCCTGATGCAGGAACTCAATCGTGAAGCGAACACACTGGGTTCCAAGGCTGTTTCGCCGCAGCTCACCGAAATCTCGGTGGACCTCAAGGTCTACATCGAACAAATGCGTGAACAGGTGCAAAACCTGGAGTGATGCACATGCCAGGATCCCTTTTCATCGTTGCTGCCCCCTCGGGAGCAGGTAAAACCACCTTGGTCCGTGGCCTGCTTGCGCGGGACAGTGCCGTCCAGCTCTCCGTCTCCTTCACGACCCGTGCGCCGCGGGAAGGCGAAGTGAATGGCGTGGCCTATCACTTCACCACGCTTGAGGACTTTCATGCCCGTCGCGGACGCGGCGAATTCCTCGAATCCGCGGAAGTACACGGCAACTTCTATGCGACCTCACGCCTGTGGCTCCAGGAACAGATGCGCGCTGGCCGCGATGTATTGCTCGAAATCGACTGGCAGGGCGCAGCCCAGGTGCGCAAAATCTTCCCGCAAACCGTCAGCATTTTCGTCCTGCCGCCCAGCCTGGAAGCACTGGAGAGCCGCCTGCACGGCCGTGGCACAGATAGCGCAGAAGTCATCGCGCGACGCCTCGCCGCCGCTCATGACGAAATACGCCAAGTAGACCAGTTCGACTACGCTATAATTAACAATGACTTGCAAGTTGCGTTGGACGAGTTGTGCAGCATCGTCCGTGCAGCCCGCCTGCGCACACCGCTGGTACGGCAACGCAACCCCGAGATTTTCCCCTCTGCTGCTTGAACAAAAGGAAACCCGCTATGGCCCGTATCACGGTCGAAGACTGTCTGCATCGCATCCCCAACCGTTTCCAGTTGACCCTGGCCGCAACCTATCGCGCCCGCCAGCTCACCACCGGCAACACCCCGATGGTTGAGGCGGATCGTGACAAACCCTGTGTCATCGCCCTGCGCGAAGTCGCCGCCGGCAAAGTCGGTCTGGAAATGCTCAATCGCAGCCAATCCTGAGCGATCATCAGGGGCTGCATGCTGTGACCGGAGAGCCCGATGGAGCCTAACCCCGTAGCCCATCCCTCTGCTCGGCCCGCCCCTGCTGCACTGGCACAGCTTGCCAGCGGTACGGCACCGGGTGAATTTGTCGAAGCCGTCGAATTCGCCCGGTTGCGCGCCCAGGCTGCGCGCTATCTCAAGCCGGAAGATCTGGAACGCCTGGAAGCCGCCTACGCGCTGGCTTCTCAAGCCCACACCGGGCAATTCCGCATCAGTGGCGAGCCGTATGTCTCGCATCCACTGGCAGTCACCGAAATCCTCGCGCAATGGCATCTCGATGCCCAGGCCCTGATTGCCGGCCTGCTCCACGACGTGATGGAAGACAGTGATGTCTCCAAAGCCGACATCACCGCACAATTCGGCAAGACTGCGGCCGAGCTGGTCGATGGCGTGTCCAAGCTGGACCGCATCGAGTTCAAGACCTATCAGGAAGCGCAAGCCGAGAACTATCGCAAGATGTTCTTGGCCATGGCGCGCGATGTACGCGTCATCCTGATCAAGCTCGCCGACCGCCTGCACAACATGCGTACCCTGGATGCCGTGCGTCCGGACAAACGCCGCCGCATTGCCCGCGAGACGCTGGAAATCTTCGCGCCGATCGCCAATCGCCTCGGCCTGAATACGCTCTACCGCGAGCTGCAGGAACTCTCTTTCAAGAACACCTATCCGCTGCGCTACCGGGTGCTGGCCAAGGCGCTGCATACGGTGCGTGGCGACCGCCGCGAACTGGTCGCCCGGCTGATGGCCAACATGCGCGAACGCCTGCCGGTGTGGGGCGTGGAAGCCGAAGTTTACGGGCGCGAGAAGCACCTGTTCGGCATCTATCGCAAGATGCTCGAAAAGCATCTGAGCTTCGATCAGGTACTGGATATCTACGGCTTCCGCATCCTGGTCAAGGACATCGCCAGTTGCTATCTGGCGCTGGGAGCGCTGCACGATCTGTACAAGCCGGTTCCCGGCAAATTCAAGGATTACGTGGCGCTGCCCAAGGCCAACGGTTACCAGTCGCTGCATACCACGGTCATCGGGCCGCAAGGCCTGCCGGTGGAGGTGCAGATCCGCACCAGCGAGATGCATGCCGTCGCCGAATCCGGCGTAGCCTCGCACTGGATGTACAAGGAGGATTCGGCCGAGTCCTTCACCGATCTGCAGCGCAAGACCCACAACTGGCTGCAATCCCTGCTCGAGCTGCAATCCTCCTCCGGCGATTCGGCCGAATTTCTGGAGCACGTCAAGATCGACCTGTTCCCCGGCGATGTGTTCGTGTTCACCCCGGCCGGCCAGATCCGCAACCTGCCACGCGGCGCCACCCCGGTCGATTTCGCCTATGCCGTGCACACCGACGTGGGTAACCGCTGCGTGGCCTGCCGCATCAATGGCGAAATGCGCCCGCTGCGTACCGAGCTGAAAAACGGCGATCAGGTCGAAATCACCACCGCCCAGCACGCCCATCCGAATCCGGCCTGGCTCTCCTACGTACGCACCGGCAAGGCCCGCGCCGAGATCCGTCACTTCCTGAAGACCGTGCAGCAGGAAGAAGCAACCCATCTGGGCGAGCGCCTGCTCTCGCAGTCCGTCCGGCATATCGGCATGGGGCTGACCGACATCGGCTCGGTGGCCTGGGACCGCTTCCTCAAGGAATTCAGCGCCAAAGCCCGTACCGACATCTTCACCGACATCGGTCTGGGCAAACGCCTGGCGGCCGTGGTGGCACGCCGTCTGGTCGACCTGCAGGACGAACAGGCCATCGCCAATGGCGACCCCAAGCCCACCAAGCCGCGCATCCCGATGCCCATCCTGATCCAGGGCGGTGAAGGTATGGCCGTACAGATGGCACGCTGCTGCCGGCCGATCCCGGGCGATCCCATCGTCGGCCTCCTGCGCAAGGGCCAGGGGCTGGAAGTCCACCTCAACGATTGCCCGGTCCTGACCCGCAACCATTCTGCCGAGCGTGATCGCTGGGTCGACGTGGAATGGGAAGGCGGCAGTGATCGCCTCTTCGACGTCGGCATCCGCGTGCTGATCAATCACCGTCGCGGTGTGCTGGCCCGCGTGGCCGCGGCGATTGCCGATCAGGAAGCCAACATCCAGGATGTAAACATGGAAGGCGAGCACAGCTCCGAAGCCATCATCCACTTCACCATCCAGGTCAAGAACCGCCCCCATCTGGCACACATCATGCGCGCGGTACGCCACATCCCGGATGTGGTCCGCATCGTGCGTGAACGGGGTTCCGACAAGCCCCGCTGACAACAATCAACAGAGAGAAAGCAACATGGCCTACGTATCGGATTTCACCCAATTCATCAATCGCTGGCTGGACCAACACCCGATCGAGCGCGAAGAGCAAAAGAAGGGCCGCGCCCTGTGGTGGGACAAGCCGCAGGACCCGGCCGAGCAGCAAGCGCGTCTGGCCTCGAAAGTTCCCCAGAAACCTTATCCGTATCAGCCGGAGTAAGCGCTTAGCTGCTGGATCCATGCGGCTTCCGGAGAGACGGACGGACTTCGCGAAATACGCATAAAGTGATACAACACCGGATACCGCTCAAGCCGGGGAAGGTGTTGTATGGCAGAAACGCTGAAGCTCCGAACCGACCAGTTGCATCGCGACCATCCTTTGCCATGGGATGTCTTTGACAGTACCGGCCGGCTTTTGCTGCGCAAGGGCTTTGTCATCGAGCGGGAGGCCCAGATCGAATCCCTGATGGAGCGCGGCATGTATGTCGACGCGGCGATGTTCCATGCCAGTCCGGCACTGCCCGGCATCACATCTGCCGTGCGCCATGACCCGATCCGGGACTGGGAAGATCTTCAGGCCCATCTGGGGATCGCACTGCAAAGCTCGGCCGTCGATGCCTCGATGCGCCTGGAAGTCCGGGAGATCGCCCGCCTCCTCCTCCTGCTCACCGAGCGCTACACCGATCTGGTGCTGGCCGCCATCATGCTGATGGATCACCGCAAGTACCCGCTTGCGCACAGCGTCCACTGTGCGGCCATCGCCAACATGGTGGCGCGCCGCGCAGGCTGGAAAACCGATGATCGTCTGAGCCTGATCTGCGCAGCCTTGACGATGAATGTCGGCATGCTTGCGCTGCAACTGCATCTTTGCAACCAGCGCGAAGCCTTGTCGCCGGAACAGCGCACGGCCATCAACCAGCACCCCGCAGAAAGCGTGCGGATCCTGTCCGAGCACGGCATTGAAGACCCGGATTGGCTCAGCGCGGTCCTTGAACATCACGAAAAGCACGACGGCAGCGGATATCCGCGCAAGATCACCAACCCTTGCGAAGGGGCGATGATCCTGCAGACGGCCGACATCTTCGCGGCAAAGGTCAGCCCGCGTGCCCATCGCAAACCCATGATTGCCAGCGAGGCGACCAAGCTTGCCTACATTGAGTTGTCGGAAAACGGGCGCAATCCCTACCCCGCCATTCTCGTCAAGGAGCTGGGCATCTACCCGCCGGGGACCATCATCAGGCTGGCCAATGGCGAAACCGGCGTCGTCCAGAAACGCGGGGCCGCCGCCAACACGCCGATTGTCGCAATATTGAGCAATGCCCACGGCGTACCCATGCTCAAGCCGCTGATCCGCAACACGGCGACAGATCCTGCCTTCAAGATTGCCTCCGTCATGGCCCGCGAGAAGTCGCTGATCGGTCTTAATTTCGAACGGATCTGGGCACATCAACCCTGAGCCCCGTCGCGATCTGTAACATGGCGTGGTGCGCGGAGAATCAGGCCCGCCCCGCTTTCATTGCCCTACGATCATCTTGCCCATGCAGCTTCCCCGCCTTGCCATCGTCGACCTCGAAACCACCGGCGCCGACCCCAGCCGCGATCACATCACCGAAATCGCCATCCTCATCACCGAAGGCGAGCAGCTCATCGAACGCTGGAGTTCGCTGGTCAATCCGGAGATGCCGATTCCTGCGCGGATCCAGGAACTGATCGGCATCACCGATGCCATGGTGGCCTCCGCGCCGCGCTTCCAGGATCTCGCAGAACAAGTCCTGGCGAGGCTTTCCGACGTGGTATTCGTCGCCCACAACGCACGTTTCGACTACAACTTCCTGCGCGCCGCCTTCGAACGCGCAGGCATGCACTGGACATCTCCCGTCCTGTGCACGGTGAAGTTCTCGCGCGCCCTCGACCCGGAATTCCCCCGCCACGGTCTCGATGCCCTGATCGAACGGCACGGCTACAGCATCGAATCGCGTCACCGCGCGCTGGATGACGCACAGATCGTCTGGCGTTTCCTCGGCGATGCACTCAAGCGCGCCGACGACGCACGCCTGCAAAAAGCCTGGGGCAAGGCGTTCTCCTCCGCCAGCAACAATGTGCCGCGCCTGCCGCGTGGCGATCTCGAAGCCCTGCCGGACTCGCCGGGCGCCTGGGTCTTCCGCAGCGCCACCGGCCAGTTGCTGGATATCGGCTGGGCCCGTGACCTGCGCTCGCAGGTCCTTGGTTTTTTCACCGCCACGCGCCCCAGCGCCAAGAACAAGAAACTCGCCGCCGCTGTGCATGACGTCGACACCTGGCCCTGCGCAGGCGAACTTGGCGCCCAGCTCAAGGAACTGCAACTACTGCGCAACCTGCGCGAGCAAGCCGGCACGCGCGCATTCGGCTGGCGCTGGCTGCGTCATAGCCTGACCCCGCCGGTGCTCCATCTCGAAGACCTGGCCGGCAGCGACCCGGCCACTTGGCAGGATGTATTCGGTTGCCTGCGCGGTGAGCGCGAAGCCAGCGTCGCCCTGCAGGAACTCGCCAAGCAACACAAGCTGTGCGCCAGCCGGCTCGGTCTGGAGCATGGTGGTGGCCCGTGCCAGGCGGTCTATCTGGGGCGGTGCGCGGGGGTCTGTGTCGGTCGCGAAGCACCGGAAGCCCACGATGCCCGGCTGGCCATGGCCCTGGCCGCCTTGCGCATGAAACCCTGGCCCTTCGCGGGCAAGATCCTGATCCGCGAAAGCCACGAAGCCAGCGGACGCAACGAAACCCACGTCTTCGATCAATGGTGTCTGCTCGGCAGCGCCCAGGACGAAGCAGCCCTCGCCCAATTGCTGGAAGATCCTCCCTCGCGCTGCTTCGATGCCGACATCTACCGCCTGCTCAACCGCTGGCTAGCCGCGCCCGCGCACGCCCCGCAAAACCTGCCCGTGGCTGGCTGACTCTAGCGCGCTCGCGCCAGCCAAACACCGCCCCCCGCGATGGCCATGCCAAGCAGCGCCAACGCAGACAAGCTCTCGTCGAACAAGAGCCATGCGCACAACGCCGTCACCGCCGGAGTCAGGTAGAACAGGCTGGTCACCTTCACCGCCGAGCCCTTGCGGATCAACACATTGAGCAGACTGATCGCCCCCAGCGAGAGCATCAGTACCAGCCACAGCAGGGCGAACACAAACGTCCCGCTCCAGACAATCGAACGCGGTTCCATCGTCAGCGCCAGCGGCAAGGTGACGACAAGGCTGGCGGCAAACTGGATCACTGCACCGCTGCGCAAATCAAAGCTCGGGCAAAACCGCTTCTGGTACAGCGTCCCCAGCGTGATGCCAGCCAAAGCCAACACAGCCGGCAGCAACGCGCTCAACGTCCACGGATTCGCCAGTCCCGGCGTACGGCTGTGGGTCACCACCAGCAGCACCCCGATAAAGCCCAGCAGCAAGCCCTGCCACTGCCGGCCCGACACCCGCTCCCCGAGCATCCAGCCCGCCACCAACGCCGTCAGGATCGGCTGCAGGCCCACGATCAAACTTGTCAAAGCGGCCGGCAAGCCCTGCTGGATAGCCATGAATACCCCGCCCAGATAGACCGCCTGCATCAGCACGCCCGCCACGGCGATATGCACAACCTTGCGCGCATCACGCGGCCAGGGCGCACGCAAGAGCAATGCCGCCAGGCCCATCAGCACGATTACCAAGGCATAACGCGCGCACACGAAGTGCAAGGCATCCGCATACGGCAGACCATACTTGGCCCCGATGAAACCGGTGCTCCACAGCAGGACGAAGAGCGGAGCGAGAAGGCGTTCGAGCATGGAGTGGCTTTCCGGGGGCATGAAAAAGGCGACGCGGACGTCGCCTCAGTGCTACGCGAGTTCAGAATTCCATTTATCCATCAAGCTTGCCGCGAAGACAAGGCGCAGACAGTGCTGTAGCACGGCAAGCCGAAGTCGACAAAGCAGGCTTGATCTGGAAATGGAATTACTCGTCCATTACGGCAGAGGTGTAGACATCCTGCACATCGTCAAGGATTTCCAGCATGTCGATCAGCTTCTGCATGCGTACGGCATCGTCACCGGCAAGCTCGGTTTCGTTCAGGGCCTTCATGGTCACTTCACCGAACTCGGCCTTGAAACCGGCTTTTTCAAGGGCTTCCTTCACAGCGGAGAATTCCCACGGCCCGGTGATGACTTCGATCGAACCGTCGTCGTTGCTCACCACGTCTTCGGCACCGGCTTCGAGCCCGGCTTCCATCAACGCATCTTCATTCGTACCAGGCGCGAACAGCAGCGTGCCACAGTGCTTGAACTGGAAGGCCACACTGCCATCGGTGCCCATGTTGCCGCCGTACTTGCTGAAGGCATGCCGCACATCCGCGACGGTACGCACCTTGTTGTCGGTCAGGCAATCGACCATCACCGCCGCACCACCGATGCCGTAACCTTCGTAACGCACTTCTTCATACACCACGCCTTCAAGCTGACCGGTCCCGCGCTTGATGGCATTCTCGATGTTGTCCTTCGGCAAGGACTCGGCCTTGCCCTTTTCCACTGCCAGGCGCAAGCGCGGGTTGCTGCCCAGATCGCCACCGCCGAGTTTCGCGGCGACGGTGATTTCCTTGATCAGTTTGGTGAAGACTTTGCCCCGCTTGGCGTCCTGACGCCCTTTGCGGTGCTGGATATTGGCCCATTTGGAATGACCTGCCATGATTTCCCCTGAAAATGCGCAGAAAATACAAAGGTCTGGATTATACAACCGCCGATCAGCCGGCCAGCAGGCCGATTGGCTGCGCCTGCTAGATTGCGGCAATTAGTTGTGGAGATTGACCATGAATCGACTGTTCGCCCCCCTGATCTGCGTCGGCCTCCTGTTCGCCCAGGTCTGTGCTGCGGCCGAAACGGTGAGTTTCAGCTTTGCCGGCTGTGTCGATTCGCGCGAGCGCCCGGTCGCCAGCCAGGCGGATCCGGCCCTACCGGTGCTGGTGGAAACCCGCCTGGTGGAAGGCAACCGGGTGATCTTCTACAACCCCAGCCTGCTGCCGCAACTCCTGCCGGAAACGCGCGCCTTCCTCTACGCCCATGAATGCGCCTGGACCCGCCTGGGCATGCCCATTGATCTTGTCCGCAGTGAGGCCAACGCCCACCGCGCCGATTGCTGGGCCGCCAATACCCTGCTTCGCTCCAAGCTGGTCAAGGGCGACACCGGTCTGGACGCCATTGAAGCCGATCTGGCGCTGGCCGAAGCCGAATCAGCCAGATTGCCAGCCCCGCCACGCGCGCTGGCACTGAGCAGTTGCGTCGCGACGAAACCCGCCCCGCGCGCTGAAAGCCACTCCGGCACGGTACTCAAGCTCAACGAGAACCCGGCCAGCCCAGCCTGGAACGCCTGCATGCAAGCTTGCGGCAATCGTCTCTACGCCTGCGGACGCAGCAGCAACTGCACCACCAGCTTCGATCAATGCACGGCCGGCTGCGCCAACAAATAAACCGGCCGGTCAGCGCACTTCTGCAGCACCCTCCCCACTCGGGCGCAAAATTTCGCGCCCGTTTTTTTGCATCCTGGCACACAGCCAGATGGCTGGAGAAGGTATAAATAAGCCTCTTGCATGGAGACCTGAGAACATGAGTGCCCCCCTCGTCATCGCCCGCACTGGCGACACCGAAATTGCCCTGCTGCCCCAATTCGCCAACCGCCACGGCCTGATCACCGGCGCTACCGGCACCGGCAAGACCGTCACCCTGCAGAAACTGGCCGAATCCTTCGCCAACATCGGCGTGCCCGTGTTCATGGCCGATGTGAAGGGCGACCTCTCCGGCCTCGGTGCTGCGGGCGAACTCAAGCCCAAGCTGCAGGAACGCCTCGACGCGCTCGGCGTGAAGGATTGGGAGCCGGCGAAATTCATGCTCACGCTGTGGGACGTCTTCGGTGCCGAAGGCCACCCGGTGCGCGCCACGATTTCCGACATGGGCCCGCTGCTGATCGGGCGCCTGCTCTCGCTCAACGAAACCCAGGCCGGTGTGCTCCAGATCGTGTTCAAGGTTGCGGATGACAATGGCCTGCTGCTGCTCGACCTGAAAGACCTGCGCGCCATGGTGCAATGGATCGGCGAGAACGCCCGCGAGCTGACCACGAAATACGGCAACGTCTCCGCCGCCAGCATTGGCGCGATCCAGCGCGGCCTGCTGACACTCGAAGAACAAGGCGCCGACAAGTTCTTCGGCGAGCCGATGCTCAACATCATGGACCTGATCCAGACCGATGCGAATGGTCGCGGCGTGATCAACATCCTCGCCGCCGACAAGCTCACCAACGCGCCCAAGCTCTACGCCAGCTTCCTGCTGTGGATGCTCGCCGAGCTCTTCGAGCAATTGCCTGAGGCCGGCGATCTGGACAAACCCAAACTCGTGTTCTTCTTCGACGAAGCCCACCTGCTCTTCAATGACGCTCCGCCCGCGCTGCTGGAAAAGATCGAACAGGTTGTACGCCTGATCCGCTCCAAAGGCGTCGGCATTTACTTCGTCACCCAGAACCCGCTGGATGTGCCGGACACGGTGCTGGGCCAGCTCGGCAACCGCGTGCAGCACGCCTTGCGCGCCTTCACCCCGCGCGACCAGAAGGCCGTCAAGGTCGCCGCCGAAACCATGCGCGCGAATGCCAAGTTCAGCACCGAAGCCGCGATCACCGAACTGGGTGTGGGCGAGGCACTGATCTCCTTCCTGGACGCCAAGGGCACGCCCTGCATTGTCGAACGCGCCTTCGTGCTGCCCCCCAGCTCACGCATTGGCCCCTTGAACGCGGACGAGCGCAACGCGGCGATCAACAACTCGCTGGTGTATGGCGCCTACGAAGAAGCGCTGGACCGCGAATCCGCCTACGAGAAACTGCAGGCCGCCCCTGCCGCGAAGACGGGCGCTGCACCTGCATCGTCAGGCAGCCTGCCCGGCAACACCCAGCCCGCGCCGCAAAGCGAAGGGGGTGGGTTGCTCGGCGGCCTGGGTGGCATGCTCGGCGACGTGCTCTTCGGCACCACTGGCCCGCGCGGCGGCCATCACGACGGCCTCGCCCAGGCCGCAGCCAAATCCATGACCCGCACCATCGGCAGCGCGGTCGGACGCGAAATCGTGCGCGGGGTGTTGGGGTCGATTCTGGGGGGGAGGCGGTAACCGCTCTGAAATTAACATGCCCCTATCGACTAAATCTGCCGAAATTCAGCGCTTGCTCAAAGCTTTTGAGGGTGAAGCTTCAAAATTCACAGACATTCAGCTGAGCACCTTTTTTGTGGGTCAACAAGGCGCAAGCGTAGATCGCACATTTTCTTCGCCCAACCACGCAATCATGTTGTGGCAATACTACGGACAACTTGACTCCGCACGAGACACAGATCATCTAGGAACAAACATTCAAGAAAGCGAGCTTCAATGGGGGCTGCGGGGGGCTGAGACTTCAGCCTTTGCCATAATTGAAGGCCATGCATACGACTTATTCGTCAGGATGGCTCAACGTGCGGGCAGCTTATTCGACGAGCAAGAAGCCAGAACCATCAAGTGCCGAGTGACAGACGAAATCATTCAAAGCAAACGTTCAGCGCATCCTTCAGCAAAGCCAACCGTAGTTACAAACGACAATCCGCTAGCTATTTGGATCAACTTTCTGCTCTACCACCTTTCCATGACAAGTCCAGGGAGAGAGTTCGTCCACAAAATTGAACCAGATCCGTTTTCTCTATCGCTGTTAGCACTGGAACGTCTTGCGGAAGATCTCTCGATTGGAAAGGTTGACCGTTCCATTCGTTGTCTTGCCGATATCAATTTCAAGGTCGCAATGTCGTTTCCTGGCGAACGAAGGGGGTTCGTAGTAGATGTAGTTAGCGCGCTTCGACAAACCCTTGGACCAGACTCCATTTTCTACGACTATGACTATCAAGCTCAGCTTGCTCGGCCTAACCTAGATACGTTTCTTCAGAATATCTATCGTAAACAAAGCGAACTACTCGTCGTATTTCTTTCTTCCGAATACGCTCAAAAACACTGGTGTGGCTTGGAATGGAGAGCCATCCGCGACATCATCAAAACCAAAGAGGATGATCGGGTTATGTTCATCCGGTTTGACGATGCTCCAGTCGATGGTGTTTTATCAATCGATGGTTATATCGACGCTCGAAAATTCAATCCCAGTGAGGTTGCAAACTTTATTTTGCAGCGCTTAAGCGCGTAGGTTGGGCTGGATGGAATGAATTGATGGTTCCCACGCTCCTGCGTGGGAACCCGTTTTGAGACGCTCTGCGTCGACTTGCTCCGGCTTCGCAAAAGGGATGCAGGAACGTCCGCACAGGCGTTACCACGCGGAGCGTGGTAGCAACAATCTTGCGCATGATTGAGCGCCTATATGCCAAAAGGCGCTTCGCTTTTCCAACCTACGAAAATTGTCCCGAACCCCATGCCCTACACCCTCGCCCCCACCACCGAAGCACACTTTCACGGCCTGCACCGTGCGCTGGATATCGTGGCGCGCGAGCGGAAATATCTGGCTTTCCTGCAGGCTCCGCCTTTCGAGCAATCCCTGCTGTTCTACCGCAACATTGTTACCAATGACCTGTGCCAGTTCGTCGCTTTGCAAGATGAAGAAGTGGTGGGCTGGTGTGATGTACTGCCAAACATGATGCCGGTGCAGGCCCACGTGGGACATCTGGGTATCGGCTTGATCCCGTCGGCCCGCCATCAAGGCCTGGGCGCACGCCTCATGGCCGCGACGCTAGATAAGGCATGGGCCAAAGGGCTGACCCGCATCGAGCTGACCGTACGCTGTGACAACCCCAATGCGCGCGCACTCTACGACCGTTTTGGCTTCGTTGCGGAGGGGGTACGCCGGCGCGGCAACTGCATCGATGGCGAATACTTCGACACACTGGCGATGGCGCTGCTGCGCTGAAACCAGCGCGATATGCCCACCAGATGCCCCTCCCCTGGCAAGGGAAGGGGTTGAAACACTCAAGCAGACCGTGCGTGCTCAGGCCTTCCGGCTGGCGGATTGGGAAGACAGTTTGAGCACCCCGTCGAGGCCGGGAATGCGCTGGAGAAGGGTGCGCGGATCGAACATCATCCGCGAGAGCAGGCCATCACGCAGGATGAACTGGTGGAACAGCGCGCCCCCGATGTGCAGCACCAGGATGCCGGCCAGCACGTTCGCCACCACGACGTGGATGGTGTGCGCGCTCATGTGATTGATCGCCACCGGGAAGGCGCCACCGTGTAGCGCAATCAGCGGCAAACCACTCATGAGCGCCATGGCGATACCGCTCACCACCATGGTCAGCACCAGCACGTCGAGCGAGCGGTGGACGATGGCGGCCAGCACGTCGGCCCAGGCCATGCCGGAGGAGAGGGCCGGCAGGCGTTTGGTCTTGCGGCGATAGACGAGGCGCGCCAGCGTGGCGAGACAGATCAGCAGGCCCACGCTCATGTGACGCAGCGATGCGGCGAGCTTTTCTGGATCCTGGTCCGGAATCTTCGCCATGACGAAGGTACTCATAGCCAGTGCGGCCACAACCATGAAGGCAACTGCCCAGTGCAGAACCCGGATCACCGGATGATGACGATTTGATTTCATGCTTCGACTCCCATTGCGTAATCCACGGAAAGCCTACATCGACGCCGGCGGCGCCCCCATACAGACAGTCCGGGCCCGTACGGCCCGAGCCGCACAGGACTGGTGCGTTTCAGCAAGGGAATGACCACAAAACGGGCATGGTCACCGGCACAAAGCCTCGATGAGCAACACCCGTAAAACTGCAGATGGAGAAATGGGATGGGCGGCGCTCATCCCTTCAGGCGCAGAACACACCTGATTGGTACAACGGCTGGGGAGGGCGCCGGTGGCCTGTCGTTCTGTGCCGGCCGCATCCCGCAAGGGATCCGGCCAGTCCCGCGAGCTGACGGTCCGACCCTCCTCCGGAAGGGAACACAGACAATCGCCTCGTGGGGCAAACACATGCAACAAAACAGCACTGGTCGTTTACAAGCAGTCGCCATGCCAGGACCGGGGCCGCAGCGGCAATAAGCGCCCTAAGCGGAAACATATGATGCGGTTTTCATGAAACGCTCAAGCAGACACGCTTGTGCCGCCGAGGTTCAGGCCAGTTTCCAGCCGTGGATGAACAGGAACCTGCGCCCGAGAAAGCGCTTGGCACGGATCGACAGTGTGTGTGCGCTGGGAAAGCGGTGCGGCACATAGACTTCAGCGCCCTGGATCTGCCGCAGCGTGTACTTGTCCAGCGCACGCGGCTTGCCGAAGCGGACAGTGGGGCAGGCCGTGATTTCCAGACAACAAGCTTCGATGGTTTGCGGCGCGTCGATGTAGATAGATTGCTGACGTTCGGCGATGAGGGCAAGGGCGTCGTCTGAAAGGGTGAGCATGGCAAGCGTTCCGGGTTGACCTGAGGCGCCGGGGCTTTGCTGCACCAGCGGCGTCTCGCGAAATGGGTGGCCCGCACGGACATGCGGGCCTGCCTATCTTAGAAACACACGCCGGGAATGGATCAACATTCCTGCCAGTGGCGACTTGCCGCGGGTATGCGGTTACAGGCGGGTGGTAAGCGGTGACCATGGGGCTCACGCCCCGCGCAGCCGATACCACAAGGTGTAAGCCCAGCAAGCCACGCAGAAGCTGAACAGGCTTTCGAGGAAAGAGAACACCAGCAGGGCCGACACCGGCAGCACCCACATGCCACTTCCCGCAAGATAGAGCACCGTAGCGATGGTGCTGGCGATCAGCAGCAGCTTGTTGGCAAACATCTTGGCACCGGCATTTTCCTGCTTGCCGGCCATGCCAAGCTTCTGCAGCAAGCCCGCATAGAGCCGATGCGAAGGGCAGCGATGATGGCCCAGGAAACCACGGACCAGGCTCATCACGCTCAGCACCGGCACCAGATACGGAAAACCGAGCAAGGCCGCCGCGCTGATGGCAAAGGTGAGCAGCGCGTCTACACGCACGGCATTGGACCAGACGGGCGGAACATCGAATCGCAGCATGGCAAACTCCTGGGAGAATTTTGTATAAACATACTATATAACCATATAGTGATTGATTCAAGCGCTTCGTATGCGTCCTCACCTGCCGCATGGCGGATCACGCCCCCTTCGGCCAGATAGCCCTCCTCCCGCCCAACAGGCATAATCCCGTCTGTCATTCCCAACGCGGATCCCGAGCATGGCCAGCACCACTTCCCTGATTTCGCCTTTCTGGACACGCGTGCCGCGCTTCTTCGTGTTCCCGCTGATCCCTTCAGCCCTGTGGCGGGTGCTGATCTTCGCGGCGATTCCGGCCGCCGGAGCCTTCGGCAGCAGTCCGGGTGCCATCGCCGTGCTGATCACCGGCCTGTCCTTGCTGGCCTGGATCTTCCTGTTGCGCTTTGGCAGCCGGGTCCTCTCGGAAACTTCGCTGGGGCGGCTCTCGCCCGCGGATTATTCCCCCATCCAGGATGAGACCCTTGCACACATGCCGTTCAAGATCATCGCCCTGTTCCTGATCCCGGGCTTTTTCGTCGGCCTGATCGCGGCCTTGTTCGGCAACAGCATGGGCGTCATCGCGAACTTTGCCGTCACGGTGATCACGCCGGCAGCCCTGATGGCGATGGTCATCAGCCGCAGTCTGTTTACCGGGCTGAACCCAGCCGCCAGCTGGAGCATCATCAGCGGCGTGGGCAAGCCGTATGCGCTGCTGTGTGTGTTCCTGTTCTTCCTGTCCTCGGCCCAGATGTTCCTGATGGCCAAGGTCTTCCAGTACAGCATCATGCCTTTGGTGGAACAGTGGGGCGCGCTGCAGGGGGCCATGCAGCATGCATTCCGGACGCAGGACGAGGTCGCCCTCAACGCCGCGCAGGAAGGCATCCACTCCTTCTTCCAGCGCATGCGTCCCAGCCTGGCGGGCTCGATCTGGTTGATCACCGCGGTGGGTATGCACTTCACCCTGATCGCTTTCAACATGCTGGGCTACGTGCTGTACCAGTTCCACGAATCCCTCGGTCTGGAAGTGGAAGTCCTGCCGGGCGGGCGCAGCGCGTCTGCCGCCGCAAAGGCCAAGGAAGATCCTGACTCGGCGCGAATTGCCGGGTTTCTCGCCGAAGGCCAGGTCGATCAGGCGCTGGAAGTCGCCTATGAAGCGCAACGGCTGGACCCGGAAAACACGGCGGTCCAGGAACGTTACAACAAGCTCCTGCATCTGGCCGGCAAGGATGATCGTCTGATCAACCACTCGCAGCGCCTGATCCCGCTGCTGCTGCGCCGCGAGCAGAAACGCAATGCACTGGAAGCCTGGAAACGCTGCCGCGAAAGACAACCCGATTTCCGCCCGGAAGACGCCGGCACGGTGTTGCAGCTGGCCGAGGCTGCGCGTGCCGGACGTGAGCCGAAGCTGGCCATGGAAATCCTCAACGGCTTCGACAAGGCCTTCCGCAATCATCCGCTGCTCGCCGAAGTCTATTTCCTGGGCGGACGGATCCTGTGCGAAGACCTCAGTCAGGATGCGCTGGCCGAACGCTTTTTCATCACGTTGATCAACCGCTTCCCGGATCATCCGCGCGTGGAAGAAGCCAAACGCCTGCGCCAGATCATCGCGCGCATGCGCCAGGCCGCCACGCCCGCTTCGCCACCAGCGAGCTAGCCGACCTTGAGCTTGGCCAGCTCGACAGCGCGCAGGGGATCGCCCGCCACACGCAGGATGTGAACAACCTGGGCCAGCGTCTGGGCCAGCCCCGGATAAGTCGGCGCGCTGGCATGCAGGAGGCGTGCGCAGCGATCCAGCTCCGGCAGGCAGCGCGTCTGGCCGAAACGCTCGATCAGGATCAGCGCCGTATCCGGCAGGATCCGCGGCAAGGGCTTGGCCTGCTTCAGGTAATCCCGGAAGCTTTCCAGCACCAGCGCCTGGGTGGCGGTATCCTGGCCACGCAGGCGCAACACCTGGGTCATCGTGGCGTGATATTCAGCACTGGCCGGTGCGAGCTTGACGACGTTGGTGCATTCCCGCAGCACACTCACCTCGCCCTGCGCCTGACTGGCCGCACGCGCATAGGCACGACGGGCTTCATCGAAACGCTGGGCGGTCATCAGCCGACGGGCTTCCTGCAGGGCCAAGGTGGCCCCCGGACGGACCGGCGCAGCCTCCGCTTCTTCTCCCTCGGGCGGCAGGCGAAGCAAGGCCCGCTTGCGCAATGGCAGGACCAGCAGGGCGCCGACGATCAAGCCACCGAAGTGCGCCCCGTAAGCCACATGAGAATTGCCCAGCCAGAAGAATTGCACTGCCTCGTTGATCAGCCAGATCGGCAAGGCCAGCAAGGCCGGTGCGCGGATCACGTCGAAATACACGAACACAAAATAGAAAAACGGAATCCGCCGCGTACCGAGCAGCACCGCAAATGCGCCCATCACCGCAGCAATCGCCCCCGAGGCGCCGACCAGACCGCCCGGCGCACCCTGCGTGACAAGCCAGTGCGAAGCCGCCGCCCCGATCCCGCCAAGCACGAAGACCACCAGGAAAGGCAAGGTGCCGATCAGGGCTTCAACCGCCGGACCGACAAGCATCAGCACCACCATGTTGCCCACGATGTGGCCGGTGTCGCCGTGCATGAACTGGTGGGTGATGGCGGTAAGCAGGCTGGGATGCGCGGTGTCGAAATGGAAGCGCTCGGTGAACAGGCGCTGCTCCATCGCGTCGAACTGGTGCCGTGCGCGCTGCCAGTCCTCGAACTGCGGATGCGTTTCGGTGATGATGCGGCCCGCCCGCAACTGCCCCATGAATGTGTCGTCGGCCTGCATCCGGTGCAATGCGGCAAACATCGCCCGGGAACGCCGCATGCGCTCCAGCTGGGTCAGCGCAGCAGTCTCGCCCTGCTTGCGCAGATAGGCTTCATACGCCGGCAACTCGACACCCGGCAGCACGCTGCTGGCGTAGTACTCGTCCATCCGCTCGTAGCGTTTCTCGTCGCCCGCCTGAAAACCGAAAAACACGATGGCACAGCTCAGGACAATGAGGATGACGCCGAGGGGGAAACTACCTCGGGTGATGCGGGAGACGTAGGGCATCATGAACATGGTGACGGCATTTTAACGAGCTTTGCCCGCGGCCGTCTCGCAAAGCCCGCTAAAATACGGCGATGCGCTTTCATCCCGTCGAACATTTCGGCCAGGTTTTCACCCCGCCCCAGATCGTCACGCAAATGCTGGCACTCCGCCGGAATTCCGGCCGTGTGCTGGAGCCGTCCTGTGGTGACGGCGCCTTCGCGCAAGCGCTACCCGGTTGTGTCGCCATCGAGCTGGACACCCGCATCGCGCCCGCCAATGCCCTGCGGATGGACTTCTTTGCCTACCCCGAATCCGAAAGATTCGACACCATCATCGGCAATCCGCCCTACGTGCGCTTCCAGGACATCCTGCCGGAAACCCGCGCCCGGCTGGAGATGCATCACTTTGACGGGCGCAGCAACCTGTTCCTGTTTTTCATCGAGAAATGCGTGCGCCACCTCAACCCGGGCGGCGAGCTGATCTTCATCGTGCCGCGCGATTTCATCAAGCTGACTGCGGCACGCAAGCTCAATACCTGGCTGTTCGAGCAAGGCACGATCACCGATTTCATCGAAACCGGCGACAGCAACATCTTCGGCAAATTCGTGCCGAACTGCGCGATCTTCCGCTTCGAGAAGGATCGTTTCGACCGGCGCCTGCATGATGGACGCAGCTTCGCGCTGGTCGATGGCCAGCTGATGTTCCTGCGCAACGATTATGCGGTCCCGCTTGCCGATCTGTTCGATGTGAAAGTGGGCGCCGTTTCCGGTGCGGACAGCCTGTTCACCCACCCGCGCGGCAACATGGAATTCGTGTGTTCGAAGACGCGTGACACCGGTGTCACGCGCCGGATGTTCTTCGATGTGCAGAACGCCCATCTGGCTGCGCACAAGGACGCCCTGCTGGCTCGCCGTGTGACGGATTTCAACGAATCCAACTGGTGGAAATGGGGACGCCGCCACCACATCTCGGATGCGCCGCGCCTCTATGTGAACGGCAAGACCCGGCGCGACCAGCCCTTCTTCACGCACGACTGCAAGAATTATGACGGATCGATCCTGGCGCTCTTTCCGAAACATCCGGGCATGAACATCGAGCGCGCCATCACGCTGCTGAATACGGCGGTGGATTGGCAGGAGCTGGGCTTCCAGTGCGACGGACGCTTCCTGTTCACCCAGCGCAGCCTGCAGACCTGCATGCTGCCGGAAATATTCCGCACCCTGCTGCCCGCCTGATCGGCATTAAGGCTCGTTGCGCCGCAACATGGCAGAATAGGTACCAGTCCGTTCGCTCCCTGCCGCCCAAACCGAGCTGTGCCTGCCATGACCCGCATCTATTCCCAGCGTTTCACCGTTCCCGCCGAAGCCATCGACGTCCATCGCCATGTCAATAACATCGAGTATCTGCGCTGGATGCAGGATGTCGCGATTGCCCACACGACCGCGCTGGGCTGGCCGATGGCGCGCTATTTCGAGCAGCGTTGCTCCTGGGTGATCCGTTCGCACTTCATCGAATACCTGCGTCCGGCCTTGCTGGATGACCCGATCAATCTGCTGACCTGGGTGTCGGACATGGGCGAGCGCAGCAGCAAGCGCCAGTACCTGTTCTGGCGCGAATCAGACCGCCAGATCATCGCGCGGGCCGAAACAGCCTGGGTCTTCATCGACATCCGGGCCGGTCTGCCCCGCCCGATTCTCCCCGAGGTCCGCGCCGCATTCTCCGTGGTCGAGGATGAGGCCGAAGTGATGGCCTTGCTGGCCTGAAGCGAGATTAACCGATCCCGGTCTGCCGCCAGGATCATCAGCCCGGATTTCCTGATGTTTACGCGCCAATACAGCCGCCCGGCGGCAATCGCCTTGATGGTTTTCTGTACCCTGCTGTGGAGCACCGCAGGCGTACTCACACGGCATCTGGATGCCGCACGCAGTTTCGAGGTCACGTTCTGGCGCAGTGCTTTTTGCGCACTCTTCGTGATCCTCGCCCTGCTCGTCACCCAAGGGCAGGATGCCCTGGCTTCGCTGCGCCGGCCCAGCCGTGCCCTGCTGCTCTCGGGCCTGCTGTGGGGCGCCATGTTCACCTGCTTCATGATCGCGCTGACCCTGACCTCCACCAGCAACACCCTGATGGTGAGTTGCGCCTCGCCACTGCTCACCGCATTGCTGACCTGGATGGTGCTGCGCGAACCGATTTCCGGCGCGACCTGGCTGGCCATCGTGCTGGCCGTCTGCGGTCTGGCCTGGATCTTCTCGGGCGGGGTCGAAGCCGGTAGCACGCGGGACGTGCTGGGCATGGGCATCGCCTTCGTGGTGCCTCTGGCTTCCGCCATCAACGTGATCGTCTTCAAGCGTTCCGGCCATGCCGTGGATCTGGTACCGGCAGTCTGCCTGGGCGCCCTCTTTTCGGCGCTCGCGATGCTGCCGTTTGCCTGGCCGCTGCAAGCCACCGCGCATGACATGCAGATTCTTGGCGCATTGGGCTGCTTCCAGCTCGGCCTGCCCTGCATGCTGATGGTGGTGGCTGCGCGCAGCCTGTCTGCTCCCCAGGTTTCCCTGCTGGCCGAACTCGAAGCCGTGCTCGGCCCGCTGTGGGCCTGGCTGGGCGCGGGGGAAGTGCCCACCGTGGCCACCCTGCAAGGCGGCTCGGTGGTGATCGCCGCCTTGTTGCTGAACGAGCTGCACGGGGTGTACGCCAATCGCCAGCGCCCCCAGGAAACCTGACATGCGTTCCCTGAATCAGGCGTCCGGATTTGCCTATGCCGTGCTGGGCGCGGTGTGCTTTTCGTTCAAGGCGATTTTCGTCAAGCTCGCCTATCGCTACGGCGTGGATGCGGAAACCCTGCTCGCCTTGCGCATGGGTTATGCCTTGCCGTTCTTCATCGTGATGGCCATCAGTGTTTCGCGCAGCGATCCGCGCCGCCTCTCGGCCCGCGATATCAGCATGTTGCTGGTGCTGGGGATCATCGGGTATTACCTGTCGAGCTATCTGGATTTTCTCGGCCTGCGCTACATCACGGCTGCGCTGGAGCGCCTGATCCTGTTCATCTACCCGACCCTGGTGGTGCTCCTGTCTGCCGCCTTCCTCGGCAAGCCCGTCCGCCCGGCGATGTATCCGCCGATGCTGTTGTGCTACGTCGGAATTGCCCTCGCGGTGTCGCATGACTTGAATCTCGCGCATGCCGGCAGCAATGTGGCACTGGGCAGCATGCTCGTGTTCGGCAGCACCTTGCTGTATGCGCTGTATCTGTTGCTGAGCGGCGAGGAAGTCCACCGGCTCGGCGCGACCCGGGTCGCCTCGTTTGCCACGATCGTGGCCTGCGTCTGCAGCCTCGCCCAGTTTGTCGCGATGCGCCCTGCCGCCAGCCTGATCCAGCCCTGGCAAGTGCACGGTCTCGGGCTGGCCATGGCAGTGCTCTCGACGGTCATGCCGATCTGGCTGGTCAGCGTGGCGATGCGTCGCATCGGTGCCGGCCCCACCTCGATGATCGGCACCCTCGGCCCGGTGCTGACCATCCTGTTCGGTTGGGTATTCCTGGGAGAGTCGCTGGGCGCCATCCAGATCTTCGGCGCCATCCTGGTCATCGGCGGCGTGTTGCTGATCAGCCGGCAGAAGCCCTCAGGCCGCTGAACGCGAATCCGGGCATGTGCAGCCCTGCGCACAACACTCCGGATGGATCAGCACCTTGGCATGCAGGAGGGCGCGGGCGATCTCTTCCTCGATGCGGTCGCACAGGGCGTGGGTTTCTTCCAGCGTGGACTGGCGGTGCAGGGTCAGATGCAGATCGACATGCCGGATCTTGCCGGATTGGCGTGCGCGCAGATCGTGATAATCGATGAATGCATCGGCATGTTTATCGATGGCCTGGCGGATGGCATCCATCTCGGTTTTCGGCAAGCTGGTGTCGATCAGCGGCGCGAAAGCCTTGCGGATCAGCTCGAAAGCTTCCTTGAGGATGAATAGCGCGACCGCTATGGCCACCAGCGGGTCAAGGATCGTCCACCCCGTCAGCCAGATCGCCAGCAGACCGGCGCCCACACCCAGCGAGGTGTACACGTCGGCCTTGAGGTGCAAGGCGTCGGCCTCCAGCGCCATGGAGTGCTCCTCCCGCGCCACCTTGTAGAGCCTGTTGGCCACCAGGGTATTGGCCAGAGCCGAGATGAACATCACGGCCACGCCCCAGGCTGCCGCCTCCAGCGGCTCGCGATGCAGGATCTTTTGCGCGGCCTCGATGATGATCCATACCGCCGCCACAACGATCAGTGCGCCTTCAATCACGCCCGAGACGTTTTCGAATTTCTCGTGACCGTAAGGATGGTCTTCATCCGGCGGCGCATCGGCCAGGCGCACCGCAAAAAAGGCAATCACGGCGGCAACGAGATCCATCATCGAATGGATCGCTTCGGAAATGATGCTGACCGAGCCGGACATGACACCAGCAAACAGTTTCAGGACGATCAGCAGGGTGTTGGAGGCAACCGACAGCAGGGCGACGTTTTTCTTGCGACTCATGAGCAGGGAACACAATCCAGAATGCCCGGATTATCGCCGCATCAGACCCGGTTTTTTCCTGTCGCAAATGAATTTATCAATAAAATCAAACACTAACTGAGAATCAGACGCATCCCGCAAAGAAAAACAGGCCGGGCGATGCCGGCCTGTCTGCTTGCGCGATCCGCGCGTTCAGAGCCCCGGAGCCAGGTCTCCGGCGATATATCCGGACAGCTGGTTGATGGTCTGCTGTTGCTGATCCATCACGGTCTTCACTGCATCCCCGATGGTCACGATCCCGATCAGCTGACCGCGTTCGACCACGGGCAGATGGCGGAACCGGTTCTCGGTCATGATCGTCATCACGTCTTCGACCGTCTGGCTCGGCGAAATGGTCAGCAGATTCTGGGTCATCAATTCGCTGATCCGCGTTTCACGCGAGTTGCGTCCTTTCAGGATGACCTTGCGGGCGTAATCCCGCTCCGTGAAGATGCCGACCAAGCGCTCGTTCTCAAGCACCAGTACGGCGCTGATATCGTTTTTGGCCATCAGCTCCAGCGCCTCAAAAATCGAGGTATCCGGGCTGACGGAATGGATCTTCTGGCTCTTCTTGGCATCCAGAATCTGGCGTACGTTGGTCATGATGATCTCTCTCCTGGTTGAAGGTCGGGCTCTTCATCGGCCCTGATTGAGGGGCTGTGCCAGAGCGCGCGAATGGCAACAGACCTTAGCACGATAGGCCAGAAACGAAAGCTTGCCCATCGCCGCTTCCCAGTATGCCGCCATCCTCGCCGGAATAGGCAGCCACGGCAACTTCCTCTCGCACGGATACGGCTCAAATCCCCGAACGACACGGCCGGAAGCGCGAAGCCTGAAGGATCTGCAGCGGTTCGGTCACGGCATCGGAGCCCTGTTCAATACGCATGGCCAGATCCGCCACATGCAGGATATTGCGGGTCAGCACCCAGCGATAGTGACTGACGACCGGATTGGCGTCCAGCAGATAGAAGCCCTCTGCCCGCTGGTTGACGGGTGCACCAATCCGCGCCACCCCGGGCACCAGTGCGATGCTGATCTTGCGCGCAATGCGCAACCCTTCATTGGCCGCAGCCGCCAGCCAGATGCGGCGGTCAAGCTGACCCCCGACCCAGGTCTTGGGGCTGGGATTGAACGCCCAGGTTTCGCTGACCAGCTGACGGGTTTCGGCGTGCTTGGTGACATGCACCGCCAGTGCGCCGCCCAGCGAAAACCCCGTCACCACCAGTCGAACGCCCTGATACGCAGGCAGGGCCGCAATCTTGCGTACGTAGCGACGGGCTTGCGTGTATTGGCGCAAGTCTTCACCGAAGTTGGTCATGTCCCAGTCCACATCATCATTGGACCCGGCAAACGCAATCACGACTTCCTGCACCTTGCCCTCCGGCGCATCAAGCAATTCAAAGGTCGTGACCTCGAAGCCGGAACGCTCGCGGCGCGGCCGATCAACCTCGCGCAAGCGCGCCGGCGTGGCGAAATGGTAAGCCCGGCCTTCCGCGTTATCCTGCTGCAAGGCCAGCGCGGCAGCGACCGCATACAGGTAGCCACGCCGGGCGACCTTCAGGTGCTGCGCATCGAACGGGTTCCCCGCCGGATTGAGAAAGCGCTCGTTGCACCAGAACCGCGCTGCCTCAGCAGGCGTAGACAAGGCGCAAAGCGCCAAAAGAACGGCAAACAGATATCTGGACATCTCACCGGGAAGAACGCTGTGTTCCGCTCCTGTACAAATTAGGCTCAGATCGGCGAGATGCCCGACGGAAACTTCGCAAAGAGGCTGTCCGGACAGCTCAGAGGCGTGGCCGAACCCGGAGCGGTCGTCTGCGTCACACGGGTTCCCGCAGGCGACACCAGGCCAGCCAGAAAAGCGTTGTTGCTGCCTGCACTCACCAGCTTGACCGCCTGGCCCGCCGGACAGGCATCGATGGCAGCCTGGATGCGCGCACTATCGGGCTGGGACCTGGCCGGATCGGCATCCACGCCGGCAGGCAGGACACCACCGGTCTGCTGCAGGCTGGCCTCAAGCGTGCGGCACAGCAATTTCTTCGCATACATCGGATTCATCCCCTGATCCTGGATGGCAGCAACAGCGTGTTGTCAGACCACGCCGGCGCCATGCGCCTGCTGATCTGCCCAGTAGCTCGACCGTACCATCGGACCGCAGGCAGCGTTCTTGAAACCCATCTTCAGCGCTTCGGTCTCGAACATCTTGAAGGTCTCGGGCGTCACATAGCGCAACACCGGCAAGTGGCCACCGGAGGGCTGCAGGTACTGGCCGATGGTGAGCATTTCAACGTCATGGGCACGCAGGTCACGCATGACTTCGAGGATTTCTTCATCCGTCTCGCCCAGGCCCACCATCAGGCCGCTCTTGGTCGGCACGTCGGGGTGCATGGCCTTGAACTCCTTGAGGAGCTTGAGCGAATACGCGTAGTCGGCACCGGGGCGGGCGGCCTTGTAGAGGCGCGGCACGGTTTCGAGGTTGTGGTTCATCACATCCGGCGTGGCCTGGTTGAAGATTGCCAGCGCAACATCCATGCGCCCGCGGAAATCCGGGACCAGCACTTCGATGCTGGTGTGCGGGCTGGCGCTGCGGGTTTCGCGGATGCAGTCGACGAAGTGCTGGGCACCACCGTCGCGCAGGTCATCGCGATCCACCGAGGTAATGACGACGTACTTGAGACGCATGGCGGCGATGGTCTGCGCCAGTTCCCTGGGCTCATCCGCATTGAGCGGCTCGGGGCGGCCGTGGCCGACGTCGCAGAAGGGGCAGCGGCGCGTGCAGATGTCGCCCATGATCATGAACGTGGCCGTGCCCTTGCCGAAGCATTCGTGGATGTTCGGACAGGAGGCTTCCTCACATACGGTGTGCAGTTTGTGGTCGCGCAGGGTGTCCTTGATCTCGTTGAAACGTGCCGTCTCTTCGGCAGTGCCCAGCTTGATGCGGATCCACTCGGGCTTGCGCAGCTTTTCGGCCGGCACGATCTTGATCGGGATGCGTGCGGTCTTGTCGGCGCCACGGAGTTTGTTGGGATTGTCGGTCGTCATCATCGGCTCTCGGTTATTTTTGTCTGGGGAATTCGTGATTATCTGCTGTTGGTCAGGATGCTGCAGCTATCGGATGGTCGCGCTCAAGCAATTCATCCAGGCGCCTCGCCAGGCGTTTCAGTACGGTATCGACATCGGTCTGGACACCTTCGCCGCGCAGACTGGTACTGCGCAAGCCTGCGTAACCACACGGGTTGATGCGCAGGAAAGGGGCGAGATCCAGATCCACGTTCAGCGACAGGCCATGGTAGCTGCAGCCCCGCGAAATTTTCAGGCCCAGCGCGCCGATCTTGGCATCCTGCACGTACACGCCGGGCGCACCTTCGTGCCGCTCGGCCTGGATGCCGTAACCCGCCAGCACGTCAAGCATGGCCTGCTCCATCAGGCGCACCTGCTCGCGCACCTTGAGGTTGCGACGCGCCAGATCGATCAGCAGGTAGACCACGGCCTGGCCAGGCCCGTGGTAGGTGATCTGGCCACCGCGGTCGATCTTCACCACCGGCACGTCACTTTCGACCAGCAGATGCTCGGGCTTGCCCGCCAGGCCCAGCGTATAGACCGGTTCATGCTGCAGCAGCCAGAGTTCATCTGGCGTATCCGGCCCGCGTTCGGCAGTGAAGCGTTTCTGGGCGTCGAACGTCGCCACGTACTCGACGAAGCCGAGTTCCCGGACGACGCAGTTCTGAGGTCTGAGGTCTGAGGTCTGAGTGGACAGCGCCTCCGCGGGCTCGTGGTGGTTTGCCTCGGAGCCCGGCACACAGCACGCCGCACTTTTCATTACAGCACCACCTTCACCATCGGATGCGAGGAGAGTTCGCGGTACAGGTTATCGAGCTGGACTTGCGAGACCGCGCGGATCGTGCACGTGAGGGCGAGATAGTTGCCGGCCTTGGAGGGACGCATCTCCAGGGTGGCGGGGTCGAAATCCGGAGCGTGGCTCAGCACAACGGTCACGATGGTCTGGGCAAAATCATCGGTGCGTGCGCCCATGATCTTGAGCGGGAAATCGCAGGGGAATTCGAGCAGGCTTGTACGTTCTTCAGACATCAGTGTTCCTGTTTCAGCCAGAGATTGGAGATGCCCCACAATCGCTGCGGCCAGCCGGTTGCCAGCGGTTTCAATACGGCCAGGGAAAAGATTTCCGCCAAGCCCATCCGGATCATATTGCGGTGCGCACGCCGGACTTCAAGAGTGGCCAAAACGCAGGGCCTGAAAACCGGAGGACGGGCAAGGCGTTCATGGCGCGGTTCAACGTTGTACGACAAAGGGTTGCACCCGGATGGCGGCGGCAATCCGCTCACCCACCCCACGGGCTTCGTTGGCGTCCCGGAAGGGGCCAACATGCAGGCGGTACTTGTCACCGATGAGCTGGGTCCGCACGCCCTGCTGCAACCACTTCAGCTCACTCTGGACGTACTCGCGAAAACTGTCGGCGTTGCTGCTCGACGCAAATGCCCCGAGTTGCAGGTAGATGCCGCTACCGCCGGCCACGGCCGGTGTTTCGGCAGGGCCGGGAGGCGTCGGCACCGGCACTTCCAGCGCAGGGGCAGCGGCGAACACAGGCTCTGTCGGGGGCTGCAAGACCGGGTTGGTGGCAATGAAACTGTCCAGTTCATCAGGCACGATGGCATCCACCTGCAGCCGGGTGCTGCCCTGGTCGACATAGCCCAGTTTCCAGGCTGCGGCGTAGGACAGATCGATGACCCGTCCGTGCAGGAAAGGCCCGCGATCATTGACGCGCACGACCACGCTGCGCCCGTTGGCGAGGTTGGTGACGCGGGCGTAGCTCGGGATCGGCAGGGTCGGATGGGCCGCAGTCATGCCGTACATGTCGTAACGCTCGCCGCTGGAAGTCTTGGCACCATGGAATTTCTTGCCATACCAACTGCCGATGCCGGTCTGGCTGAAAGGCTGGAGATTCTGCATCGGCGTGAAGGTCGCTCCCAGCGCTGCATAGGGACGATTCGCCGCTGCCCGCAAGGGTTCCAGCCGGGGCGTGGCGTCCGGAATGCTGGCCAGATCCGGCGGGATGTTTTCGCCGGGACCATCATCCAGATAGTAGCCGCCACCTTTTTTGGCCGGCGCCGCCTTGCCCGGGACCGATGGCGTCGCCGTGACCACGGCAGGCGCCGGAGCTTTTGTCACCGGCACGGACGGGCGCGCCTCGACCGGCGGCTCACTGGGCAAGGTGCTACACGCGGCCAGCAGGCTGCTGCCCAGCAGGCAAACACTCCACCAGAATCCCGCACGCACATGGCTCATGTCACCCCCTCTTAACGTCGCCGCCGGTATTGCTGGATGCTCATCAGGATCCCGATCCCCAGGCACAGCGTCACCAGAGCCGTCCCACCGTAACTCACCATCGGCAATGGCACCCCCACGACCGGCAGGATGCCGCTGATCATGCCCATATTCACGAAAGCATAGGTGAAGAAAATCATCGTCACCGAGCCGGCAAGCAGGCGCGCGAAGAGATTGGCGGCATTGCTGGCGATCATCAGGCCACGTGCGATCAGCAGGCAATACAGGATGGTGATGATGAGCACGCCGACCAGCCCGAACTCCTCGGAGATCACGGCAAGGATGAAGTCGGTATGCCGCTCCGGCAGGAAATCAAGGTGCGTCTGCGTGCCATTGCGCCAGCCCTTGCCGAGAAAGCCCCCCGAGCCCACCGCAATCGTCGACTGGATGGTGTGGAAACCTTTGCCCAGCGGATCGGTGGACGGATCGAGCAGGGTGCACACCCGGTGTTTCTGATAATCATGCAGGCCCGGCCACTGCACTTCTGGCGCACAGATCTGGTTCTGGTAGACCACCACGGCGACCACTGCCGCAATGCCCAGCACGCCGACCGGCACGATCAGCTTCCAGGACAGGCCGGCAAAGAAAATCACGAAGAATCCCGCGCCCAGCACCAGAATCGCCGTCCCCAGATCCGGCTGCTTGGCGATCAATCCCACCGGCACGATCAGCAGCAGCAGCGCGACCAGGAAGTCGCGGATCTTGAGGCTGCCTTCGCGCTTCTGGAAATACCAGGCCAGCATCAGCGGCATGGCGATCTTCATGAGTTCCGAAGGCTGGATGCGCACGCCGACATTCAACCAGCGCCGCGCGCCCTTGGAAACATCGCCAAACAGGGCAACCGCCACCAGCAGCAAAACGCCCACCACATACAGCGGCAGGGCAAAGGTGTTGAGCCGCTGCGGCGGCTGGCTGGCCACAACCCACATCACCACCAGCGCGGACAAGACGTTGAGGGTATGCGCACTCATCCGCTCCGGTGAAGCGCTGAGCATCACCAGATAGGCACAGGCCATGATGGCCAGGGCGATCCCGAGCAGGAAGGGATCGATCGGACGGACCAGGCGCAGGAAGAAGGCGCGGATGTCGGGCAGGCTGATCATTCGGGCTCCGCATTGGGGTCGTCGGCCACCGCACCGGTCGGCTTGATGCCCAGCAGGTAATAGTCAAGCACCTGGCGAGCAATCGGCGCTGCCGCCGCTGCACCAAAACCGCCATTCTCGACCAGCACGGCCAATGCAATCTTCGGATCGTGGGCCGGTGCGTACGCGATGAACAAGGCGTGGTCACGTAAGCGCTCGGTGACTTCGCCTTCCTTGTATTTGGCGCCCTTGAGCGAGTAGACCTGGGCAGTCCCGGTCTTGCCGGCGGCCTCGTATTTCGCGCCGGCAAAAGCACGAGCACCGGTCCCGCTGGTCATCACGCCGACCATGCCTTTGCGGATCACGTCCAGGTTTTCCGGCTTGAAGCCCAAGTCGGCTTCCGGGATGGGTTCGATGACCCGCCGCGCGCCCGTCTGCGCATCCACCACATATTTGACGATATGCGGCTTGTACATGATCCCGCCAGCCGCCAGCGTCGCCGTGGCATGTGCCAGTTGCAGCGGTGTGTAAGCGTTGTAGCCCTGGCCGATGCCGATCGAGATGGTCTCGCCGGCATACCATTTCTGCTGCTCGGGTTTCTTGAAGCGTTTCTTCTTCCAGGCGGGAGAGGGCAGCACGCCGACCGATTCGCCTTCGATGTCGATGCCGGTGCGGGCACCGAAACCGAGCTTGCCCATGAATTCGCTGATGACATCGATCCCCATGTCGTTGGCCAGCGAGTAGTAGTACGTGTCGCAGCTGACGATGATGGATTTGATCATGTCCACCATGCCGTGCCCACCCTTCTTGTCGTCATTGAAGGTGTGGTCACCGAACACGAAATAGCCGGGGTCATGTATGGCCGTGTTCGCCGCGCGCTTGCCGGTCTCCAGTGCCCCCAGCGCCATGAAGGGCTTGAAGGTCGAACCGGGCGGATAGGCGCCGTTGAGGGCCCGGTTGATCATCGGGCGGTCGAGCGAGGTGTTGAGCACGTCCCAGTTGTCCGGCGTGATCCCGTCAACGAAGAGGTTCGGGTCGAAGCGCGGCGTCGACACCAGTGCCAGGATCCCGCCGGTCCCCGGTTCGATGGCCACCAATGCGCCACGCCGGTTGCCGAAAGCCTGCTCGGCAATGTGCTGCAACTCGGCGTCCATGGTCAGCTGCAGGTTGTTGCCCGGCACGGGCGGCGTACGCGCCAGCGAACGGACGGCGCGGCCGGAAGCATCGACCTCGACCTGCTCGAAGCCGGTGATACCGTGCAGTTCCTTCTCGTAACTCTGCTCCAGACCGGTCTTGCCGATATGCTCGGTGCCCCGGTAGTTGGCGGCCAGATCCTCATCATCCTCGATCGCGGCCATTTCCTTCTGATTGATCCGGCCGATGTAGCCCACCGCGTGAGAGGCCAGCTCTCCCATCGGATACTGGCGGAACAGGCGTGCCTTGATTTCGACACCGGGGAAGCGGTAGCGCCGGGCAATGAAGCGCGCCACTTCCTCATCGGTCAGGCGGGTGCGGATCGGCAAGGATTCGAAATTCTTGCTCTCGTCGAGCAGCTTCTTGAAACGTTTGCGATCCTTGGGCTGGATATCGATGACTTCGGAAAGATCATCGATGGTGTCGTCGAGGTTGTTCACCTTGGACGGCGTGATTTCCAGCGTGTAGGCCGAATAGTTGCGAGCCAGCACAACCCCGTTGCGATCCGTGATGAGGCCGCGGTTGGGCACGATCGGCAGCAGCGAGATGCGGTTGTCCTCGGCCCGCGTGGCGTAGTAGTCGTAGCGCACGATCTGCAGGTATACGAAGCGCGCCACGATCAAACCGAAGCCGACGAGGACGAGCACCGCCGCCGCCGCCACACGGGCGCGGAAACGCGAGAGTTCCTGTTCGGGGGCTTTCAGTTCCATGTGCTGGAGAGTGGGGAGCAGGGAATCGGGCGTCGGAGGGCGGGGATCGGACAGGATGCGGCCGACACCCTGCTCGCCATGCGCCACGTCCTAAAGTGGTCGGTTCTCATCCCGGTCTATCGGCAGCATCTGAGGCAACAGCAACAGATAGTGGGTGGGCAGCCACAAGGCGGCAGTGGTAAAGCAGGTGAAGAAATATTCCCAGCCCGGGAAGTGGTGTCCTGCCAGCAGCCGCAAAATCAGCATGACCATCTGCACCATCAGGAACAGGGGCACCATGTGCAAGGCCTGTGCGCCGGGCGAGAACCACAGCAAGCGCCGTGAATTGATGATCGAAGCCCAGGCCAGCAGCACGTAGGCCGCCGCATGCTGACCCATCACCGCGCCATGTACCACATCAACCAGCGTCCCGAGGATGAAGGCCGTGCCCATGCCGATCCGGTGCGGTTCACGCACGCACCAGAAGGCCAGCACCAGGGCCGTGAAATCCGGCACGGCATAGAAGCGTCCGACCGGCACGAAGTTCAGACCGAGCGCCACAATCAGGCTCAGCACCACAAACCCCATCCGGACGGGAAGCAGCAGACGCGAAGAGTTATTGGTTGCTTGCATCAGTTCCCCTTGTGCGCCGGGCTGGCCACCGCTTGCGGCACGGCACTCTGGGCCGGCACCGGCGCGGAGCCGGCAGCCAGCGGCGCCGAAGCCTCGGTCGCCGGTTTGTTCGGACGGATCCGCCCGCCCGAAGCCCGCCGCGGATCATTGCTTTCGTCATCGACCGGGCGCTCCAGGTGCGGCTCCAGTCGGGAGAGGATCAGCACCGCGCCGTTACGCTCGACACTGCCGATCGGTTTGCACAGGATGCGGGCAAAGGATTCGGCACTGTCCCGCGTCACCTTGATCACAGAAGCCACCGGCAAACCCGGCGCAAAAACTCCGTCCAGGCCCGAGGTGAGGATCCGGTCATTGGGCTTCACTTCGGCATTCGCCGCCAGGAATTTCAGTTCCATCAAGCCGTTGCCGGTCCCGAACATCACCGCGCGCAAGCCACTGCGTTCGACGATCACCGGAATCGCCTGTTCCTTGTCCGAAAGCAGGGTGACTTCCGCGTGCAGCGGAAACACCCGGGTGACCTGCCCGATCACCCCGAGCGGATCGACCACCGGCGAGCCCGGCTCGATATCCTGCCGGCTGCCTTTGTTGAGGATGACCTTGCGCGAAAACGGATCCCGCGCGGTAAAGATGATCTCCGCCGCCGTGGCACGCACCTTGAGCGCATCGGCCATGTCGAGCAGTCCGCGCAGCTCGGCATTCTCACGACGCAGTTGCTCGTTGAACAAAACCTTGCTGGCCATGTTCAGCTGCTGGGATTTGAGCTGCGCGTTCTCGCGCTGCAAACTGACCAGGCCACTGAAGTAATCCGACGCGTTGTGCACGAAATCCGCCGGCGTCGCCGCAGCGATCTGCAAGGGATAGGTCAGTACCGACAAGGCCTGCCTGAGCGTTTCGAGGTAATGCAGGCGCAGATCGCCCACCAGCAAGCCAAAAGACAGGGCCAGATAGATCGTCAGACGTGCACCTGGCGGCAAGCCGCGCTTGAAGAACGGAGGCGTCTGGTGATCGTGGGCGGACATGCCTGGTCAGGTCAAAGAAGGAAAAGGGAAAAAGAGCCGGAAAACACGGGCTTGGCGAGCATGAACATGAAACGCCGCAGTGCCGTGCGACCTTCTTCCAGCCCCTCTCGCCCTGCCACCATCGGAATTACTCGGACGCGAAGATCGAACCGAGCTTGTCCATCTTTTCCAGCGCCATGCCGGAACCGCGCACCACACAGGTCAGCGGCTCTTCAGCAACGATCACCGGCAGGCCGGTTTCTTCCATCAGCAGCCGATCGATGTCGCGCAACAGGGCACCACCTCCGGTCAGCACCATGCCACGCTCGGCAATGTCCGCACCGAGTTCCGGCGGGGTCTGTTCCAGCGCGATCTTGACGGCCGAGACGATGGAATTGAGCGGATCGGTCAGGGCTTCAAGGATTTCGTTGGAGGAAATCGTGAAGCTGCGCGGAATGCCTTCGGCCAGGTTGCGGCCCTTGACTTCCATCTCGCGCACTTCGGAACCCGGGAAGGCCGAGCCGATGGTTTTCTTGATCGATTCGGCAGTGGTTTCGCCGATCAGCATGCCGTAGTTGCGGCGGATGTAATTGACGATGGACTCATCGAACTTGTCGCCACCGACACGCACCGAGCCGGAATACACCATGCCGCCCAGCGAGATCACGCCCACTTCGGTGGTCCCCCCACCGATATCGACGACCATCGAACCGGTCGCATCGGCCACCGGCAGATCGGCCCCGATTGCAGCAGCCATCGGTTCCTCGATCAGGTAGACCTGGCTGGCGCCGGCGCCCAGGGCGGATTCGCGGATTGCGCGGCGCTCCACCTGGGTCGAGCCGCAGGGCACGCAGATGATGATGCGCGGCGAGGGCGAGAACATCCGCGAGTCGTGCACCTTCTTGATGAACTGCTTGAGCATCTGTTCGGTGACGGTGAAGTCGGCGATCACGCCATCCTTCATCGGGCGGATCGCGGTGATGTTGCCCGGGGTCTTGCCCAGCATCTGCTTGGCCGAATGGCCGACGGCCTGGATCGTCTTCTTGGCGTTCGGACCACCTTCGGTGCGGATCGCCACCACCGAGGGCTCGTCCAGCACGATGCCCTTGCCACGGACGTAGATCAGGGTGTTGGCTGTGCCAAGGTCGATGGCCAGATCATTGGAAAAATAAGAACGCAGAAGTCCGAACATGTGTAGAGCCACCTCTCTATGGCCGGCCTGAAGCTAGTATCAGACCCGCGCAAACCGGGAACAGGAATAGCCCTCTATGTTACCCTATCCCATTGTCTCCAATGAACTACCCGCCCGATAAAGGGCTTTGTTTTTCGAGGCTGCACACTCATGTCCCTTTCGCTGAAACAGGTCGACCGCATCGCCCGGCTCGCCCATATCGAACTTAGCCCCACTGAAGCTGAAGCCACCCAGGCCAAACTCAACGGGATTTTCGGCCTCATTGAAGCCATGCAGGCTGTAGACACCACGGGCGTCACCCCGATGTCGCACCCGCAAGACCTGATCCAGCGCCTGCGCGCGGATACGGTCACCGAAACCAATCGTCGCGAGGCCTATCAGGCCGTGGCACCGGAAGCCGAGAAAGGCCTCTATCTGGTCCCCAAAGTCATCGAGTAAAACCATGAGCCGACTCCTTCAACACCTGCAGGAAGGCCATGCCCTGCTGACGAAAGTGCTGGCCGACGAAGCCCTGCTCGCCGAAGTCGACAAGGCTGGCGACATCCTCGTCCATTGCCTGAAAACTGGCGGCAAGATCCTCTCGGCCGGCAACGGCGGCTCGCACTGCGACGCCATGCATTTCGCCGAAGAGCTCTCCGGCCGCTACCGCGACAACCGCCCGGCGCTCGGCGCACTGGCGATCTCCGACCCCTCGCACATCACCTGCGTGGGCAACGACTACGGCTTCGAATTCATCTTCTCGCGTCAGGTCGAAGCGCTCGGCCGTGCCGGCGACGTGTTCTTCGGCATCTCGACTTCGGGCAACTCCGCCAACATCCTCGCCGCCGCCAAAGCCGCGAAGGCGCGCGACATGCAGGTCATCCTGCTGATGGGCAAGGATGGCGGCAAGATGCGTGGGCTCGCCGATGCCGAGATCATCGTGCCGCACTTCGGCTATGCCGACCGCATCCAGGAAATCCATATCAAATTCATCCACGCCCTGATCGACCATGTCGAGATCGGGCTCGGATATGTGGAAAATTCGGTGCAAGCAAAATGAGCATCCAGACCCTGAAATCGCTGGCCGAAGCGCTGGCGCAAAAGAAGACTTCCAGCCGCGAGCTGGTGACCGACTACCTGGCGAAAATCGACGCGCAGAACCCGCGCATCAACGCCTTCATCACCGTCGACCGCGACGGTGCGCTGGCAGCCGCCGATGCCGCCGATGCGGCGATTGCCGCCGGCAGCGCCGGCCCGCTCGCCGGCCTGCCGATTGCGCACAAGGATCTGTTCTGCACCGAGGGCGTACTCACCACCTGCGGCTCGAAGATCCTCGCCAATTTCGTCAGCCCGTATGACGCCAACGTGGTCAGCCAGCTCAAAGCTGCCGGCTGCGTGAGCCTGGGCAAGACCAACATGGACGAGTTCGCGATGGGCTCGACCAACGAAAGCTCGGCCTGGGGCCCGGTGAAAAACCCGTGGAACCTGGACCGGGTGCCCGGCGGTTCTTCGGGCGGCTCGGCCGCTGCGGTGGCGGCCGGCATGGTGCCCGCCGCGACCGGCACCGACACTGGCGGTTCGATCCGTCAGCCTGCAGGTTTGTGCGGCGTCACCGGGATCAAGCCGACCTATGGCGTAGTCTCGCGCTACGGCATGATTGCCTACGCCAGCTCGCTCGATCAGGGCGGGCCGATTGCCCACACCGCCGAAGACTGCGCGCTGTTGCTCAACCACATGGCCGGTTTCGACAAGCGTGACTCGACCAGCCTGGAACGCGCCACGGAAGACTACACGCGCGATCTGAACCAGCCGCTGGCCGGCCTGAAGATCGGCTTGCCCAAGGAATATTTCGGCGAAGGTCTGGCCAATGATGTACGCGCCGCCATCGAGCAAGCCCTGGCCGAGCTGCGCAAGCTCGGTGCGGTCACCGTCGAGGTCAGCCTGCCCAATACCCACCTGGCGATCCCGGCGTATTACGTGATCGCGCCAGCCGAGGCCAGCTCCAACCTGAGCCGTTTCGACGGCGTGCGCTATGGCCACCGCGCCAGCGAATACAAGGATCTGGCAGAGATGTACGCGAAGAGCCGTTCCGAAGGCTTCGGCGCCGAAGTGAAACGCCGCATCCTGGTCGGCACCTATGTGCTCTCGCATGGCTACTACGACGCCTACTACATCAAGGCCCAGCAGCTGCGCCGGCTCATCGCGCAAGATTTCCAGCAGGCGCTCACGCAATGCGACGTGATCGCCGGCCCGGTCGCCCCGACTGCAGCCTGGGGCATCGGCCAGATGGCCGACGATCCGGTGCAGATGTATCTGGCCGACATCTACACCATCGCGGTAAACCTCGCCGGCTTGCCGGGCCTGTCGACCCCTGCAGGTTTTTCGGGAGACAAAATGCCCGTGGGCTTGCAGCTGATCGGCAACTATTTCGGCGAGGCCCGCCTGCTGAACATCGCACACCAGTTGCAACAGACGACGGATTGGCATCTGCGTCAGCCCGCTTGAGCACAAGGGGCGCCTGACGCGGCGTAAAGGGGCAAGCATGACAGCGTTTCAGTGGCATAACCCGGTTCGCACGGTATTCGGGACCGGGGCCCTGGACAAGCTGCCCGAGCAGGTCGGGCGCCGCCGGGTGCTGCTGGTCACCTTCCAGAGCGCCCACACCTCCGGCCTGCTGGCACGGCTCAAAAGCTTGCTCGGCGACCGCATCGTCGACATCATCGACAACGTATCGAGCCGCCCCGAATTATCCGACATCGTCGCGACACACCAGCGCGTCTGGCAGGAGCGCAAGGCCGAGATCATCGTCGCCGTTGGCGGTGGCAGCGTCATCGATTTTGCCAAGGCCCTGTGCTGCCAGCCGGAATCGGGTCACTTCCTCGACCTGCTGACCCATGCCACGCCCGTGATCCGGCGCATGCGCATCATTGCGGTGCCCACCACCGCCGGCACCGGCAGCGAGGTCACCCCCTTTTCGGTGGTGTGGGATACGCGTGATCGCAACCAGGCCAAATACACCCTGAACAACTCGCGCCTGTGGCCCGAACTCGCCCTGATCGACCCCGAACTCTCGCTGAGCCTGCCCAGGCTGGTGCTGCGCAACGCTGCGCTCGACGCGCTCGCCCACGCCCTGGAAGCCATCTGGAACGTGAATGCCACGCCGATGACCGACATGCTGGCCGTAGAGGCCGCCCGTACGGTGATCACCAAATTGCCGACCGCCTGGCGCTTCCAGGGCAACCTCAAAGCCCGCGTCGAGCTGGCCAAGGCCGCCTGGCAGGCTGGCCTGTGCCTGTCACAGACCCGTACCGCGCTGGCCCACGCGATTTCCTACCCGGTCACCCTGACCAAAGGCACCCCGCATGGTCTGGCCTGTTCCTGGGTTCTGCCCTGGGTCTGGCGTCAGGCCGCAGGCGTCGATCCGGCACGCGACAGGGTCCTGGCGCAGATTTTCGGACCGACAGAAACCGAACCGGTTGAGCGCCTCGAAGACTTCCTGCACAGCCTGGAAGTCGCCACCGATCCCTTCTTCTGGGGACTCTCCGATGCCGATCTGGCACGCCTGGCCATCGAATACCTGTCCCGATCCAAAGGCCACAACTTCATCGCCAAGGGCTTGCGGATGCCGTGAGGGGTATTCGCCCAGAAACGCCGAGTTGTAGGGTGGATTCGGCGCGCAGCGACATTGCTGACCAAGCCGTCCATGCGGACGGCAAGCGATGGGTTACGCCGCACAAGGCGCGGCTAACCCACCCGACGCAACCCGTCGCCCGAAGCGCCACGCTGACCGGATTTCTTCAGGCGGGCGGGTCTGAAACCGCCGCCAGGAGCCAATCTTCGGCAAGGGGCGCAAAACGGGCATAATCTCCCTCGCGTCCTACTCCCCACACGCTGCCATGCCCAGCCTGACCTTCTTCAAGTATCTCGTGTGCGAAGCCTTTTCGCGTTCCGTCACGCCGCGTGAACCCGAGCCGGCGATGCTCATGGATGATCCGGCGCAGGTGGCGGCGTTCGCCCGGGCGGGGCGTGAGGACGGTGTCATTGGCCAGATCTACCTGCTCAACAGCATCCAGCTGTGCGAACTGATCCGCCCCGGCGATCATGTCATCGACCTGGCTTGCGGGCCGGCCACCCAGCTGGTCCAGGTTGCGCGCCTCAATCCACACGCCGATTTCCTGGGCATTGATCTCGCGCCCAGGATGCTGGCGGATGCGCGCGCGCATGTTGCGTCGCAGGGCCTTGGCAACGTGCGCTTTGCGCTGGGGGATATCACGCAGCTGACGGATCTGCCCGATGCCTCGGCCGATCTGGTGATGTCCACCTTCTCCCTGCACCATCTGCCGGATCTGGCCGCGCTGACCCGCTGCTTTGGGGAGATCCGCCGCATCCTGAAGCCGGGCGGGCGGGTCTACCTGTCTGATTTCGGCCGGCTCAAGCGTCCGCAGACCATGCATTTCATGGCCCACCGCAATGCAAGGGAACAAGGGCCCTTGTTCACCACCGATTACCATAACTCGATGCGCGCGGCCTTCAGCGTGGCCGAGTTGCGCGCGGCCCTGCCGGCGCTGGGCCCGGGCTTCCTTCTGACACCCTCGCCGCTGGCGGCTTTCATGGTGATCATCCGTTCCCCGATGCAGCATCCGCTGTCCGATCTGGCCCGGACCGGTCTGAAAGCCCTGTGGCAGGCGCTGCCTGCCGCGCAGCAGGATGACTTTGACGAGCTGTGGCGTTGTTTCAGAATGAAGCGTCTTGCCATTCCTGCCGTACACAAATGACGCTCCACACCTGGCTTGCTTTCTTCGTTGCCGCCTGGCTCATCAGCCTCTCGCCAGGGCCCGGGGCGGTTTCCTGCATGGCCGCCGGCCAGCGCCACGGCTATCGGCGGGCAGTCTGGAACATCTTCGGCCTGCAGCTCGGCGTACTGCTGCTGGTGGCCATCTGTGCGGCCGGGCTGGGCGCCATCCTGGCTGCGTCACAAACCCTGTTTGCCGCGATCAAGTGGTTCGGCGTGGGCTATCTGATCTGGCTGGGCATCCAGCAATGGCGGGCGCTGGCCACGCCGATGCAGCTCGACACGGCGGCGTCATACGACCGCTGGGGCATGCTGCTGCGTGCCTTCCTGATCAATGTCAGCAATCCCAAAGGCATCATCTTCATGCTGGCGGTCCTGCCCCAATTCATCGATCCGCATGCCGCGCAATGGCCGCAGTACGCGGTGTGCGCCGCCACCTTGCTGTTGACCGACTCGGTGGTGATGAGCGGTTACACGCTGCTGGCCTCGCGCGTCCTGCGTGCGCTGCACGACCCGGCGCATATCCGCTGGCTCAATCGTGGCTTCGGCAGCCTGTTCATCGGCGCCGGATTGCTGCTGGCGGGTTTCAGAAGGGGCTGACATGCAGATCCGGGCATGGCACTTGAGCATGGGTCTGATCCTTCTCGGCAGCTGTGCCACGCCGCCCGCCCCGCCACCCGCCGAGCCCGTGCCGCAAACGCTCCCGCCGCCATCGCAATCCGCGCCGGGCATGAACGCCGGCAGTACCGCGACGAACAAGCAGCTCCCGCCGGGCAAACCGGGCAGCCTGCTGTCCCGCGTGGACCGCACACGCCTGACCGCGCAGATCCGCGAAACGCCACGCCCGATCAACATCCGCCACCGTTGCGCCTTCCGCGACGAAACCGGCTATAACGGCTCGACCCAGGTCGAGATTGCCAACAGCGAAGTCAGGGTGCTCAACACCCAGATCAACATCCCGGATCACGGCAGCTGCAACTTCGACTGGAACGGTTTCCAGCAAACCAAACGCAGCCCCTCGATCGAGCTGCGCCACCCCGCTGATGGCTGTACCGTGCGGATCTGGGAACAAGGCCGCCAGCTGACGATTTCCTACAGCCAGTGCGCGCGTCGCTGCGCTTCGGCGGAGACTTTCAAGTACGTCTGGCCGGTGCTGATCGACAGCGTCAACGGCGCGTGTGACTGAAGCCACCAGCACGTCTGACGAAAACCGGCTATCTTTGCGGCTTCCGGCTACACGAAAGACTGCCATGCTGATTACTTTCAAATCCGACGCGGATGGTGACGTCATCATGTTCGGCCAGATTGGCCGCTTGATGCTCAAGACCCTTGGCAAGGATCCAGACGATACGCGCGGGATCATCACCGTGGCCCAGCTGGACGACGCAATCGCCAGACTGCGTGAGGCCATCGCGCAGGACAAGGCCGAACACGACCCGGCCGAAAGCTTCGAAGCACCGGAACAGGAACCCGGTCAGGCGTATCCGGAACCGGTGATCCATTTCAGCCAGCGCGCCGTGCCCTTGCTGGACATGCTGCTGCATTCGGCACGCCATGGCGTCGACGTAACCTGGGAATCCTGACCCCTACCATGCCGACCCGCGCCGCCTCCACCCCCACACCGGCCCCGGTAATCCTCGTCACCGGCGGGGCCCGACGCGTCGGCGCAGCCATCGTGCGCGGCCTGCATGCCGCCGGCTGCCGCATCGCCATCCACTGCCATGCCTCGCTGGCTGCCGCACAAGCCCTGGCGGGCGAACTCGACACGCAACGCCCGGACTCCACCTGCGTCCTCCAGGCCGACCTGCTCGATACGAGCGCACTGCCCGCACTCGTGGAACAAGTCATCGCCCGTTTCGGCCGGCTCGATGGCCTGGTCAACAACGCCTCAAGCTTCTTTCCGACTGCGCTGGGCAGCATCAATGAAGCGGTCTGGCTGGATCTGATCGGCTCCAACCTCAAGGCCCCGCTGTTTCTGACCCAGGCCGCCGCACCTCACCTGGCGGCCAGCAGTGGCGCCGTGGTGAACATTGTGGATATCCACGCCGAACGCCCGCTCGAAGGCTACCCGGTGTATTCCGCGGCCAAGGCCGGTTTGCAGGGGCTGACACGCTCACTGGCCATCGAACTCGCCCCTCACGTGCGGGTCAATGGCGTCGCGCCCGGCCCCATCGAATGGCCGGAAGATGGCCAGATTCCACCGGCGCAGCGCGAGACCATCGTGCGCCACACCCTTTTGCAGCGTACCGGTCGTGCCGACGAAGTCGCCGCCGCAGTACGCTTCCTGCTGCTCGACGCCAGCTATGTCACCGGCCAGATCCTGGCCGTGGATGGCGGACGCAGCGCCCGACTCTAGGGCGCACAGGCAATGCGCGCGGCGCGGCGTCTGACGCCTCGCCCTGCGCCCAGTACCTGTGCGCCAAGCACCTTGCCCATTTGAATACGCCCGAGGAATTCGCATGGCTCTCCAGTACAAGATCATTCCCGTCACCCCTTTCCAGCAGAACTGCAGCCTCTTGTGGTGCGATGAAACCCTGGAGGCCGCCGTGGTCGACCCCGGTGGCGATGTCGCCCGCATCCAGGCGCTGATCGCCACCACGGGCGTGAAGCTGAGCAAGATCCTGCTCACCCACGGCCATCTCGATCACGTCGGCGGATCGGCCGAGCTGGCAC
The DNA here is from genome assembly GCA_018262235.1 of Pseudomonadota bacterium. Lineage (GTDB taxonomy): Bacteria > Pseudomonadota > Gammaproteobacteria > Burkholderiales > Rhodocyclaceae > Uliginosibacterium. Next base: position 21,636 of record JAGTRY010000009.1, on the reverse strand, counting down.
AGGCGGCCGGCGTCCCGATCATCGGCCCGCAGCACGAAGATGCTTTCTGGATCGAGGGTCTGGCCGAGCAGTGCCGGATGTTCGGTTTTCCGCAGGTAGCCGGATTCGAGCCTGACCAGTGGCTGGAAGAGGGCGACAGCGTGAGCCTGGGCAAGGAGCATCTGGACGTGCTCCACACCCCGGGCCACACCCCGGGCCACATCGTGTTCTTCAGCCGCAGCGCGCAGCTCGCCATCGTCGGCGACGTGCTGTTTGCCGGCTCGGTCGGGCGCACCGATTTCCCGCGTGGCAATCACCAGCAACTGCTCGATTCGATCCGCCTCAAGCTGTGGCCGCTGGGGCGCGAAGTCCGTTTCATCCCGGGTCACGGGCCGATGTCCAGCTTCGGTGAAGAACGCGACAACAATCCCTTCGTGGCCGATTTTGCTGCCTGAAAATTGATAAACCCGTAAAATTCAATCAAATAGCCTTTAGTTGGAGATGGGAATGCGCATAGCGGTACTGGAAGACAATCCAACCGAGTCCTTGCTGATCGTCACCCATTTGCGCAATGCCGGTCACGAAGTCCATGAATTCCGCCTCACCGGCGACCTCAAACGCTTCAGCACGCGCGAAAGCATCGATCTGTACCTGCTGGACTGGCTCATCCCCGATCAGTCCGGCGAAGAATTCCTGCACTGGCTGCGCAAGAGCCGGATGGACGACACCCCGGCAATCTTCACGACCTCGCTCGATTCGGAGAAGGACGTCATCATCGGCCTGGCTGCCGGTGCCGACGACTTCATGATCAAACCGGTCAACCCGCGCATCCTGGTCTCCCGCATCGACGCCGTGATGCGCCGGGCCAAACCGCGCGAGCTGAATGCGCCGCTGGCTCTGCCGCCCTACCTGATCGACCCTTCCCAAAGCCTGATCAGCCTGCATGGCGAACCCATCGAGCTGACCGAAAAGGAGCTGGATCTGGCGATCTTCATGTTCCGCAACCTCGGTCGTTTGCTCTCGCGCGGGCATCTGCTCGAAGCCGTCTGGGGGCGCAGCGCGGACATTCCGACGCGGACCGTGGACACCCACGTCTCGCGCGTGCGCCGCAAACTGAAACTGCAGCCGGAGAACGGTTTCCGGGTGATCCCGACCTACAACTTCGGCTACCGGCTCGAACGCATGGACCCCGCCGAGGCGGCAGCGTCCCCCCAGGTCTGAGACGGCGCAGCGGCCAGCGGGCGAGCCGCTTCTGCGCCCGTTGCGCCGCAGGTATACCCGCAGTCCGGCATTCCCCGCAGGGGAATGTCCCCTAAAATGCCGAGATCCATTGCCCGAGACTTCGCTCCGATCATGCCGAAACCCTTCCCGTCCCGTCTGCAAGCCCTGCGCCTGCTGCCCCTCCTGTTGCTGCCCGGCCTGCTCCACGCCGCGGCTCCGAAGGCCGATGAAGACATGGCCAGGATCGTCGTGGCGCAGCATGACACCCTGATCGACCTGGGCAAGAAGTTGCTGGCCAGACCGGCCAACTGGCCACGTCTGCAGAAACTCAACCGGATTGCCGACCCGCTGCGCCTGCAGCCGGGAAGTACCTTGCTGATCCCCGCTGCGCTGCTCAAGGCCGAGCCTTTGCAAGCGCGCCTGGAATCGGTCAGCGGCAGCGTGCAGGGCAGCACGGGCGTGCTGGCTGCGGGGGCCCTGCTGGCGGCCGATGACAGCCTGACGACCGGCGCCAACAGTTATGCCGTGGTCGTGCTGCCGGATGATTCGCGCTATGTCGTGCAGCCCGACAGCCAGATCCGTGTCGAACAACTGCAACGCCTGCGCGGCACGAATGGCCAGCAAAGCCGGGTGGAGATCCGCCAGGGCCGCCTCGAAAACAGCGTACAACCCCAGCGTGGACCCGCCGCACGCTACGAGATCCGCACCCCGACCGCGCTGATCGGCGTACGCGGAACCCACTTCCGTGCGGGTTATGACGGCAGCACCGCGCGCGTAGAGGTAACCGAAGGCGTGGTGGCCAGCAACCGGGATACCCGCCTCAACGCCGGCCAGGGTGCCGTTGTCGATGCTGCCGGCACGCGTACCGCGTCCCTGCTTGCCGCCCCCGTCACGACAGGCATTCCGGCGCTGTTCGAACGCCCGCTGATCCGCCTGCCGCTGCCCGAAACCGCTGGTGCGGCAGCACATCGCGTGATTGTGGCCGGATCGGCCGGATTCAACTTGCCGCTTGCGGAAGTTCTCGCCACCGGGCGCGAAGCGCGGATTGCCGGTCTGCCTGATGGTGACTACCGCGTGCGCCTGCGTGCGGTGAGTGCCGAGGGGCTGGAAGGCCAGGATGCCGACGCGGCATTCCGCCTCAAGGCGCGCCCTGAACCGCCTTTTGCCAGCCAGCCCCTGCCCGGTGGCAAAGTGCAGGGCGAGCGGGTCGACTTCCAATGGACCGAACAACCCGAAGCCGCGCGCTATCGCATCCAGATCGCAGGGGCGGACGGCTTTGCCCGGCCGCTGGCACAGGCCGAGGATCTGACCGGCACCCGCTTCAGCACCAGCCTGCCGCCCGGCGCATACCAATGGCGTGTGGCGTCTACCCGGGCTGACGGCGACCGTGGCCCCTGGAGTGATGCCGTGCCCTTCACCCTCAAGCCCCTGCAGGGGCCGCCGGAGCCACCGGCCGTGGGGGATGACAGCGTCGCCTTCGCATGGCCGGCCGAGCCCGGCCAGCGCTTCGAGTTCGTCATGGCCCGCGATCTGGCCTTCGCCCAGATCGTGCAGACACTGGAACCCGGCGAGCCCAAGCTGGTGTTGCCCAAACCGGCTGCCGGCGAATACTTCGTGCGGGTCCGGGCGACCGACCCGGATGGCTTCGTCGGCCAATGGAGCAGCCCGCAGCGCTTCGTGGTCGAAGCTTCACGGCCATGGTGGCTCATCGGGGTCTTGCCGCTGTTGCTGCTGATCCACTGATCGGCCCCCCGTGAGTCCGGCACGCCGCATCCTGCTGGAATGGCTTCTGGTCACCAGCTGCGTGCTCGGTCTGGGCGTGGCGGCGGCGCTGGATGGCTGGTTGTGGCGCTTCGATCTGCAGCTGCATGACATTTCCCTGACGCGGCAGGACCGCTCGACCGATCCGGACATCCTGATCGTCGCCATCGATGACGCCAGCCTCACCCGCCTGGGGCGCTGGCCGTGGCCACGCAGCGTCCATGCCGCCTTGCTCGACCGCTTGCGTGAAGCCGGTGCGGCCGGCGTGGCGCTGGACATCATCTTTTCCGAACCCGCGACGGGCGACGCACAGCTGGCAGCGGCCATGCGCCGCTACGGCAAGGTCGTGCTGCCCGTGCAACAGCGCGAACAGGATGGTGTGATCATCGGTGAAGCCTGGCCCGCCGGAGACCTGCGCAAGGCCGCGGCAGCCCTCGGTCACATCCAGATGGAATTCGATCCGGATAGCGTGGCACGCAGTGTCTACCTGTGGGAAGGCTGGAACACTCCTGGCCACCCGCAACTCGCCCTGGCCCTGCAGTCCGTCAGCACCGGCCATGCCCTCAGGCAACCCGACGCCTCAACAGACCACCGTGCGACCTGGCAACGGCGCAACTGGCTGCGCATTCCCTTTGCCGGACCGCCGGGCAGCTTCCATCAGGTGTCCTATATCGATGTGCTCAGTGGCCAGATCCCTGCCGAGGCGCTGCACGGCAAGCTGATCCTGGTCGGCGCCACGGCGCTGGGCATGGCGGATTCGGTACCGGTCCCGACCTCTGCGTTCAGCCGCCCGATGGCAGGTGTGGAGGTGCACGCCAATGTCCTGTCCGCATTGCGTCACGGCAATGGCATCACGCTGGCCTCGCCCTGGCTGAACGCACTCCTGGCAGCAGGCATCAGTTTCATCCTGATGGTGTTGCTGAGCCGCAGTGGCGCCCGCAGCGGCCTGCTATGGACGCTGGGAGCGATCATCTGCGTGCTGGCCGGTTCCTGGCTCGGCCTGACCCGCGCCGGCCTGTGGCTGGCGCCCGCCCCGGCCATTCTCAGCTGCGTGCTGGCCTATCCGCTGTGGAGCTGGCGCCGCCTGGAAACCACGCAACGGTATGTGGACGCCGAATTGCGCGCCTTGCAACAGGATGTGGCACTGGCCGCCCCCAGTGGTCTCGATCCGCTGCAACAACGCCTGGCCGTGCTGAAAGCCGCCGCCGCGCTCGGGCGCCAGACACACCGGCTGGTCGAAGAGCTGGTCGAACACTTGCCGGTGGGCGTCATCGCCTTGCAAGGCGATGGACAGGTCCGCGTTCACAACGCAGCGGCCCGCCACCTGCTGGCCGCCAGCGATGCCGAGACACTCGCCGGCGCCTTGCGGGATATGCGCTGGCCCGGCAACGTGCACCGCCACCAGGGCCTGCCCCTTGCGCCTGAAACCGCGCTGCAGGTGGAAGCACATACCGCCGCCGGCACGCCTCTGCTGATCACCCTCGCGCCCTTGCTGCCGGAGGCGGACGGTGCCTCCAGCGTGGTGATCGGGCTCGCCGACCTGAGTGAGATCGAAGCCGCCCATCAGGCACGCGAAGACACCCTGCGCTTTGTCACCCACGACATGCGCGCCCCCCTGGCGTCGATGATCGGCCTGATCGAGGTTGCGCCCGAAAATGTCGACCTGCTCCCCACGATCCGCCGGATCGCCCAGGATGCGCTGGCGCTGATCGACTCGCTGTTCCGCCTCAGCCGCGCTGAAGCAGTGGATACGGCGCAATTCGAAATCGTCGACCTTGTCGAAGTGCTGCAAAACGCTACCGAGTCGTGCTGGTCACAGGCCCAGGCCGCCCGCGTGAGCATCGAGGTCGATGCGGGCGAGCGGGACGAAGCGCTGGTCGTCGGCAGTACCGATCTGCTCGGACGCGCAGTGGCCAACCTGCTGTCCAATGCCATCAAGTACGGCGGCCAGGACCGGCAAGTTGAACTGACCCTGAGCGCAGAAACCTCCCGCTGGCGGGTGGCCGTCCGTGATCATGGCCCCGGCATCCCCGAACAGGAACGCGACCGGCTCTTCGAGCGTTTCGGGCGGCTACCCAGCGCCGTCCGGCGCGGCCTGCCCGGCACCGGCCTGGGTCTGCTGATGGTACGCACCGTGGCCGAGCGCCATGGCGGCGAAGCCAGCGTCGATTTCCCGGCCAGCGGCGGTTGCCGTTTCAGTCTGCTGTTGCCGATGGCCAATGAGGAATCCATCTTGCATGGCTAAAGTCCGGCAGGCAAACTGCCGTGATTGCAAAGGTGAAGAATCAAAATATTGCAATTGAGGTTCTGCCGGCCATCCGCCGCAGCCCCTTGGTCATCCCACCGACCGCTCCGGGAGTGCAGCATGCGCATCGTCCTGCTCGAAGACAACCTGACCCAATCCACCCTGGTCTGCGCCTGGCTGCGTGCGGCCGGGCATGACGTCCACGGCTTCGTACTGACCCGTGACCTGCAGCGCTTCTGCGTCCGCGAAAGCGTGGATCTGTACCTGCTCGACTGGATGATGCCGGACATCTCCGGCGACGCTTTCCTGCGCTGGCTACGCGACGAGCGCCACGACAACACGCCCGCCATCTTCATCACCGCACGCGAGGCCGAGGACGACATCGTGGCAGGCCTGGCCGCTGGCGCCGATGATTTCATCATCAAACCGGTGAGCCAGCGCATCCTCATGTCCCGCATCGAAGCCGTGCTGCGGCGGAGCAAACCCCGCGAGGCGGAAGCCAGCCTGGAACTGCCACCCTACCTCATCGACAACGCCAAAAAGCGCATCCTGTTCAACGGTGAAGCCCTGGAGCTGACCGAGAAGGAATTCGATCTGGCGGCCTTCATGTTCCGCAATCTCGGACGGCTGCTCTCGCGCGGCCACCTGCTCGAAGCGGTCTGGGGCCGCAATCCGGATCTCGCCACCCGCACCGTGGATACCCACATCTCGCGCGTACGCAGCAAGCTGAACCTGAAGCCCGAAAACGGCTTCCGCCTGGTCCCCACCTACAATTTCGGCTACCGCCTCGAACGGGTGGATCTGACGGAACTGGAATCCCCGACCTCACACGCGGCGTGAAGCACGCCCGGCCAGAGCGTGCATGAAAAGCAAAAGGCCGCATTGCTGTGCGGCCTTCTGGCAGGAATAACGCGCGGGCTTATTTCTTCAGCGCATCCCGGATCTCACGCAGCAGCACCACGTCTTCCGGCGTCACCGGTGCCGCTGCCGGCGCGGCTGGCGCGGCTGGCGCTTCACGTTTGAGGCGATTGATCTGCTTGATCATGACGAAGATCACCAGGGCCAAAATCGCGAAGTTGAGTGCGATGGTGATGAAGCTGCCATAGGCGAGCACCGGAATGCCGGCTTTCTTGAGTGCAGCCAGATTGTTTTCCACCCCGGCCGGAATGGTTCCGAGCACCACATAAAGATTCGAGAAATCGATCTTGCCGACCACGGCGCCAACGACAGGCATGATCACATCATTGACCATCGAATCAACGATCTTGCCGAAGGCGCCACCGATGATCACACCGACGGCCAGATCGACAACATTGCCCTTGAGTGCAAACTCTTTGAATTCGCTGATGAAACTCATGTAATCCCCCGTTTCCAGAATGGCGTGAAGGCCGGAACCCCTCCGGCATGCAGCAAGTGTCGAGCCAAAAGCCTGTACCGATCAAGCCGCGCCATACTCTGCCACATTTTCCCTTCCCCGGTACGACGCCTCGCCGGGCCTGCACCGCCTCCATCCGCTCTGGAACCGACCTGCGTCAGGAACCTGTCAGGCCTGCTGGGGTATGATCGCCGCTTCCTCCTCCGGAGCGGATGGCTTGAAGATCCGATTGGCAGTGGTTTTGCGCGTGCTGGGCTTCCTCCTCGGCGGACTGGTTGCCGTGGTGGCAGCGCTGGCGTTGCTGGTGTGGGTCAGCTTTGATGCTGAACAGACCGCGACCACGCTTACCCAGCATTTCAAGGATCGTTACCAGCGCACCCTCGTGCTGGGCGCGGATCCGCAATTGCGGATCTGGCCAAGGCCAGCCTTGCTGCTGCGCCAGGCCAGCCTGACCGAAGCCGGGCGTCCCGAGACCTTTGCCAGCGCCGAACTGGTACGCCTGGATCTGGCGCCGCTGCCCTTGCTGTTGCGCCATCCGGAAGTCAAACGCATCCGCATCACCGGTCTGGATGCACACCTGAGCCGCACGCGCAGCGGCGAATGGAATCTGGCCAACCTGCTGGCGGCCCCCGCAGCGGATGCGCCGGAATTGCCCTGGCCGGTTCATCCAGACTCCATCCAGCTGCTCGAATCGACCCTCCACATCGACGACGCCCGGAATGAGCTCAAATTCGAGTGGCGGGATTTTTCGGTCAAAGCCGCAGACTTGAACCAGAACACGCCGGGCGAACTCGACTGGCAAGGCCAGTGGGTGGATCCCGCCCATGACAGCGATTTCCACTTCAAGGGGCGCACCCATTACACCCTGGGTGATCGCCTGGAAGCCGGCAGCCTGGATAATCTGAACCTGCAGCTGGAAGGCAACAGCAGCGGCCTGCAGGGCGCCAGCGCGCAGATCGTCGGCACCCGCCTGAACTGGGCGGACAGTGGCGCCAAGGGCCTGGTTGACAGCCTGAGCATCAAGCTGCAAGGCGCGTCCGGACCGCAAGCCGTGAGTCTGCAGGCCAGCATCCCGCGCCTGGGCTGGCAATCCTCGCGCCTGCAGGGGGAGAAGCTGGACGCCCAGCTGACCCTGCGCGCGGTCGGCGCCCAGACCGATCTGAAGCTGGCCTTGCCCCAATTGCTCGAAACCCCCAACGGTTTCAGCAGCCCGCTGCTCAACTTCTCCTGGCAACACCAGAACGGCACCGAGCGTGGTTCGCAAGGCAAACTGACCGGCACGCTGGAGGCCGATGTGCAGAACAGCACATTGCGGCTGGGCAAGATTCAGGGCGATATCGCCGTGCAGCATCCGCGCCTGCACACCCCGACCGCCCGCATGGCGCTGAGCGGGCAGTTGCAATGGCGCGCGAACGGCGGCACCGATGCCTTGCTCGATGGCTATCTGGGAGAAGACAAGCTGCATCTGCAAGCGCAGCTCCAGCAACTCTGGCCCTTGAACGGGCGCTTCGAACTCGGCGCCAATCACCTTGATGTGGATCGCCTGCTGGCCGAGACCCGCCCCGGCGCGAAGCAGCCCCCGCTGGGGCTACCGGATCTGGGCAAACATACCCTCACGGGGAAACTCAAGCTGGGCGACCTGCGCATCGCCGGCCTGCACGTCACCAGCCTGCAGACCCCGCTCACGGTAGACAAGGGCAAGCTCAGCGCCACCGGGTTTGTTGCCATGCTTTATGGTGGCCAGCTTGGCGGGGATTTCTCCGCCGAAAGCAGCAGCGGACGGATCAGTCTTCAGGGCGATGGCAAGGATCTGGCATTTGAACGCCTGGCGCTTGAAGGCGGCCTGCCGATCCCGCTCAGTGGTCGCCTGAGCGGATCGTACAAATTCTCGACCCAGCTCGCCGCAGGGCAATCTCCGCTCGCCGCGCTGAACGGCGCCGTCCGCTGGACCCTGGCGAACAGCGCCATCCGTGGCGTCGATCTGGTGCGCAGCCTGCGCGAATTCCGCCCGGCCATCGAAGCCGGCAAGCAATCGGCGCGTACCCCCACGGAGGCAGAAACCACCGAACTGGGAACGACCAGCAGCCGTTTCGTGTTTGCCGACGGAAAACTGCAGGCCGAAAACTTCCAGAGCCGCAACAGCTGGCTCAGCCTGAATGGTTCCGGCAGTGCCAGCCTGCTGCAGGACGAACTGGATTTCCACCTGAGCGCCAGCCTGCTGCCCGGCATTACCAGCATGTCCGCCAAGGATCTGGTCAGCCTGCGCGGCAAGCCCCTGACCTTGCGCCTGAAGGGGCCACGCTTGCGCCCGGATGTGCGCTACGAACCCGGCTCCGCCGTCCCGACAACCAGGCCGGCAGCGGCCACAACCAGAAAATGACCCGCATGCGCGGACACACCTACATCGTCGGCGGCGCGGTGCGCGACCGCTTGCTCGGCCTGCCGGTACAGGACCGCGACTGGGTCGTCACCGGCGCCACGCCGGAGGACATGCTCGCCGCCGGATTCAAGCCGGTCGGCAAGGACTTCCCGGTCTTCCTCCATCCGCACAGCCATGAGGAATACGCGCTCGCCCGCACCGAGCGCAAGACCGCGCCGGGCTACAAGGGCTTCGTCTTCCACACCGATGCAAATGTCACCCTGGAAGAAGACCTGATCCGCCGCGACCTGACCATCAACGCCATCGCCCAGGCCGAAGACGGCCAGCTGATCGACCCCTACGGCGGCCAGCGCGACCTCGCGGCGCGGATTTTCCGCCACGTCAGCCCGGCGTTTGCCGAAGACCCGGTGAGGATCCTGCGCGTCGCGCGTTTCGCGGCACGCTTCAGCGACTTCAGCCTCGCCCCGGAAACACTGGAATTGATGCGCGGCATGGTCGCAGCCGGCGAGGTGGATCATCTGGTGCCGGAACGCGTCTGGCAGGAAATCTCGCGCGGCCTGATGCAGGCCAAGCCTTCGCGCATGATCGAAGTGCTGCACGAATGCGGCGCGCTGGCGCGCATCCTGCCCGAGCTCGACGCCCTGTTCGGCGTGCCCCAGCCGGAAAAACATCATCCCGAGATCGACGCGGGCCTGCACCAGTTGCTGGTCATCGATCAGGCCGCACTGCGCAACGCACCGCTACCGGTACGCTGGTCAGCCCTAATGCACGACCTCGGCAAGGGCGCCACGCCACGCGACAACTGGCCGCACCACTACGGCCACGAAGCGCTTGGCGTGCCACTTGTCGAGGCCGCCTGCGAACGCCTGAAAGTGCCGGTGGATTGCCGCGAGCTGGCGCTCCTCACCGCGCGCGAGCACGGCAACATCCACAAGCTCGATGAGATGCGTGCCGACACCATCACGAAAATTCTCGAACGTTGCGATGCCCTGCGCCGGCCGGAGCGCTTCGAAGGGCTGCTCGTCGCAGCCGCCTGTGATTTCCACGGCCGTCCCGGTTTCGAGACCCGCGAAGACCGCCACACCCCGCTCTGGCACACCTTGCTCGCCGCCTTCCGCGGAGTGGATGCCGGCGCGATTGCCGCCGGGCTCAGCGACAAACGCCAGATCCCCGAACGCATCCACGCCGCCCGCGTTGCGGCCGTGGCTGCTGCGCTCGGGCGCTCACTCTCGTAAATGAAAAGGCTGCGTCACCGCAGCCTTTTCCTGATCTTACTGAGCCTGATTAAAGTTTTTCTGCAATGCTGAAGGGCTTGCTGCCAATCAATACCTTACCCGCTCCCTTCCCAACACCGATATCTGCCGCCAGCGTGGAAACCCAGACGCGTTGCGGAGACGCGCTCAAATCAACGATCTGTTTCTGCGCGCTGACTTGCTTGTCGCCATTGAACCAGCGCACTTCAAGCTCTTGCTGGCTCGGCAACGCGTCAGTGGCATCCCATTTGATCGTCAGGTAAGCCACCAGTTTGCCTTCAACGGTGAATTTGTCAGAAACGCCACTTGGACCGTCTTCCTTGCTGGCATTCCGTGCAATCAACACGCTCAGATGCTTGCCCGACAAGGCCGAGCCGGCATTTTATGGCAGCACGACATCGGCGGCTGTCGGTAAAGGCTTATCGAAAGGCGTGAACACGACTTGATCATCAACGGCATACAGTCTGCACTCCCCATTTGGACGAGCCTGCTTGCATCTGCTGAGCGCAGATTTGTTCGGCGTAAAAGACTGCGCATTTTGCCAGCCACAGCCCTTTGAATCATTGACGTAAAACGCACGCGGCGACGGTTGCTTCAAGAAATCTTTGTAGATTTCTTTACAGTTATCCCCGACTGGAACCGCATCAATTGCGTCAAGTTTGGCAAAGCCTGTCGGTGCAGGGGCTGGCGTATCTTGAGGTTCTTTCAGGCGAGGATCTGTGAAAAGGTCCGCGGATGTGATGATGCCTTTACTCAGCGCAGAGGCATCCGGCACCGGCATGCAATCAATAAATTGCTGTGACTTTGCTGCACCTGAACAATGAATGACATTGCCGTTTTGATACTTCGCTTGGATAGGGAAAAAGACTTTTCTATCCATCGGTGCCGAGTTTGGAAGGACGGAAAAGAAAGACTCCCTGTAGACGGAAACATCACGACCACTCAGCTTTGTGTGGTTTTGCCACCATGCATGAATGTCAGATAATTTTGTCGTCGTGTCTTTCAGTACAAACGTATTTTCTCCGATATACAAAGACACCCAATGGGTTTCTAGACGACTCGTTCCACTAAAGAGCCTTTGCTTCCCAGATAAAAACATCGCGGGACAAACCAGCTCGTAACATCCGCCATGAACGACAGTGGTGACTTCCGCTTTTTCGATCTGCTTGCCAAGTGCCGTCGCAATATCCCAGTCCATACCGGTTGGGCTACGCAAGACGACGGTTTTGATCGCAGGCACCAGCCTTTCCTTTAGCTTATCTGCGTCTCCTTTTTCCGCCTTACCGTGAACAAACATGATGTCGCCATCCGTATAGAACGTCAGCGCGGCTTGCGCAGCTCCGGAGAGCACGACGCTTGCTGCTGCAAAAATTGCCAGCATCCTGTTTCTTAACTTCATATTTCCCCCGTTTTGTATTGACCCCGACGTCATGATTGATTCGCATACTCAAACCACATGAAGGTCCATACAAATTCTAGGCGCTTATTGATGCAATGCGTCAATCATCAAAAAATTCTGAGCATTTTCCCCGAAAAATTCGTTCGCAGATTGCGCAAGAAAAATGCGCTGCTAATGCCAGAGCTTGCCTGCTCCGGCAATCTGCTCAGACCTGCTCTGGCGCACCTTGCTCGCTGCCTTCCGCAGGTGGATGCCGGTGCGATTGCCGCCGAGCTCAGTTGCGTTCGTAGGCCAGCACCGCGCTCTTCGCCGCGCTGCGCATCTGGCGCATGGATTGCTGCCAGGCATCCCAATCGCTTGCCTGACAGCTCCCGGCACGATCCGGCTCCCAGTGGAATGAGCGCTGCATGGTGTAGCGCCCGCCCTTGTCGGCATACTCGACCTGCAGGCGGGCCACATCGCTGCTCAGTTTCTGGCTGCGCGGCAGGCGTAGCAGCTTGAGGTTGTCCGGCAGGGTGATCTCCACCGTGTCACTGACATCCATCGCCATGCAGTTGAAGCTGCTTTTGCGGCTCCGGCTTTCGAACAGATCCAGTACCGGGAAGATGGAAGCCGTGCCGACATAGACATGGCCAAAGTCGAGCAGGCCGATCTCGCCATCGGGCAGATAGTTCTCGACGGTTTGCGTGATGACCATCCCGCGCCAGCCATTGGTTTCCGGCAACCACTTGAGGCTGGCCCGGCCGCGCTTCTTCTGCGCACCGAGTTGCTGCGCGGCCCAGGTGTTTTCCTTGCCCTTCCCGATGCTCTGGCGGAACTGCTCGTACCAGCCCAGGAAATCGCCGGAGAACCACAGGGTGGTGGTCACGCTGGCGGAACCGTCGGCATTGATCAGGATCTTGCTCGTGCGCTTGCTCTGGCGGTTTTCGGCCTGGCTTGCTGGCGTCGTGCCGACCGCCCTGGCCAGTCCGGCTCGCAGCACTTCTTTGCCCTGATCACCATCGGGCAGCCGGCCAAATTCGGTAGAAACCGACGTGGAATCCAGATACAGATCCATCCCGGGCAGATAGCTGATCATGTGGTTGAAGAATTGCTGCGGTGCCGCCACACCCGGCAACCGGTAATTCACCAGATCGGCCTGGATCAGTACCGGCACAGCTTCGATGCCGACGACCTTGAGCAAGGTGTTGAGCAGCACTGCGTGATCCTTGCAGTCGCCAAAGCGATCGGCCAGCACCTGGCTCGCCGGATGCGGCACCCAGCCTTCCAGTCCGGCGTAGATCGCGATGTAGCGGATGTTCTTGCGCACCCAGTCGTAGAGCCGCCGGGCTTTGTCGCGATCACTCTCGGCGCCCGCCGTGAGTTCTTTGGCCAGAGCCTCGATCTCGGGTGTCACCGTGGCCTGGGGCAGGTACAGCTCGCGATACATCGCAGCCATCGCGTCCCAGGAGGCAAAGCTGCTGATCCACACGTGGGGCTGGCTGATGCGCGCATCGGTCTGCTGGGTCTCGGTGGTCTCGGCAACGGCCTGGTTAAAACGCCAGCTCAGCTTGTGGCGACCGTCCACCACCTCGTCCTGGACCTTTTTGAACCCGACCACATCCAGTTGCAGTGCCAGCTTGGCGGGGACATCCAGCTGGATCTCGGTGCTGTCCTGTACGAGCGTCTGCTTGGGCGCATAGGCAAACGAGAAACTGCCCGGAAACAAGGGCTTGTTGCGCGAGCGCAGGATCATGTGCGCCGAATCACCCGCTGCGAAATCCGGCAGGGCCAGGTTGATGATCTCCAGATCCTTCTGCGTATAGAGGCCCAGGCTACCGCTCTGGCGTGCAATCCCGGAAGGCGGCACCGGTATGTGTCGGCCATCCGCCTTGATGGTTTCCGCCAGAACGACCTCCATCTCGCTGAAAGCCTTGCTGTATGAGACCGGAATACGCCCTTCCTGACGCGCGCCCTGTTCGGTGAAGACCTTGTATTCGCTGTCGACCTCCCGGTCATAGCTGAAATCATCCGCCACCCGGATCCGCTGGACGAGCCGGACCATTTTCGAGTGGCCCGTTTCAGGCGCCGGAGATTCATCCGCCCAGGCCAGCAGGGGCACGCACAGCAAGCACAGCAGGATTTTCTTCATGGGGTCAGTACCCGGGCTAGACGATAGCCGGATTATCCCAAGTGGAAATCCGCGCCAGCAAGGCTTTTCGATACCGGGCGGATCCTCCCGCCCGCTTTGTCACACGCCGACACCCATCGTCACACGCCAGACGGCGAGCGGCGCGCCGCCCGGCCTGTGTCTGGCGCACAATAGCGCCTGATTTTCAGTCCCATCCATGAAGCTGACCCGCACCCTCCTCCTTGCCGCCTTGTTGTGCCCGTTACCGGTGCTGGCCGAGAACTTCAGCCTGCCCAGCTTTGAACAGGTACGTGCCAGCCACATCAGTTCGGACGCCTTGCTGCTGGACCGCAACGGCATTCCCCTGGCCAACCTGCGGCTGAATCCGAATATCCGGCGGCTGGACTGGGTGCCGATCAACACCCTTTCACCCGCCATGCGCGACGCGCTGCTGCGTGCCGAAGACCGGCGCTTCTTCCGCCACAGTGGCGTCGACTGGCTGGCTTTTGCCGGGGCCGCCTGGCAAAACCTGTGGGGACCGGGCAAGCGCGGCGCGTCGACCCTGACCATGCAGCTCGCCGGCCTGCTCGACCCGGCGCTGCGCATGCCTGGCGGCAAGGGCGAACGACGCAGTTACACACAGAAATGGGATCAGGGCCGTGCGGCTTTCGAACTTGAACACAAGTGGAGCAAACTGCAGATCCTTGAGGCCTATCTCAACCTCGCCCCTTTCCGCGGCGATCTGCAAGGGGTGGGCGCGGCCAGCGAGCTGCTTTTCGGTGTCCCCGCCAGCCAGCTCTCACCACGCGAGGCCAACCTCCTCGCGGTGTTGCTGCGTGGCCCGAATGCGCGCCCCGCGCTGGTCGCCCGGCGCGCCTGCAAGCTGGCCGCGACGCTGGGGCAGACCAACCAGTGTGGCGAAATCACCCGTCTGGCCAACGCCCGTCTGGATGCGCCCCGCAATCTGCCACGCTATGCCCTGGCACCACATCTGGCGCGCGCGCACCTGCTGCATCCGGGCCAGCGACTGACGACCTTGCTGGACGCCAACCTGCAAGGGCGTCTGCTCGGCGCCGTGAGCCGTCTCGAAGATCCGCACGCCGCAGCCCTGCTGCTCGACAACAGCACTGGCGAAGTCCTCGCATGGATCGGCGCTCCGTCGGCCACCGCGCCGGATGGCGTCAGCCAGCGCCGTACCCTGCTCGACTGGAGCTGGCCGGCACAGGCCGCGCACGCCATCGAGCAGCGCCAGATCACCGCGGCCAGCCCCCTGCCGCTGGGCTGGGCGATCTTCGATGCGCGTGACGCACGCGCCGCCACCGCCACCTGGCTCTCCCTGCGCCCCGCCTTGCTCGGTCACCAGACCGGCGCCATCGCCTACCTGCAGCATGCCAACCATCGGGATGCCTGGCTGGAGCGGCTCCACGGCCTCGGTTTCGAGTCCGCCGGGCTGGCCGGGCAGGCCGATGTCCCGACGGATGCGAGCCTCCTCCAGCTTGCCGCCGCCTGGCGCAGCTTTGCCGCCGCCGGCCAGTACCTGCCGCCGCGCCTGCTGCCCGGCGATGCGCCCGCCAGCCCACACCGCATCTGGCGTGCCGAAACGGCTTTCATCCTGCAGGATCTGCTCGCCAGCACCGGCCCAGGCGGCTGGAGCGCCAGCTGGCTGAGCTTTGCCAGCGAGGATGGCAGCGCGATCATCGTCGGCAACTCGGAGCGCTACACCCTCGCCCTGGCAACCCAGGCAAACGCGCCCCAGCAAGTCTGGCGCACCCTGCTGGGCAGCCTCGGCCAGGACGCCCGAGCCCCGACACCGCCGGAAGGCGTGGTCAGCACCCTGGTGCATTACGAACCGGCCCTCGAAGCCCCGCGTCGCGAATGGTTCCTGCGCGGGACCGAACTGGAACACGTGACGATCCTGGCTGACGGGCGCCGCGCCCGCATCAGCTTCCCGATCGCCAATGAAAGCTATCTGGTCGCCAGCGATCCGGCCACACGCGACCGCTGGTCACTGTCGGCCGACACCCAGGTAGCCCTGCGCTGGCAGCTCGACGGCAAGTTCCTGGGCGAAGGCAGTCGCCTCGCCTGGCAACCCCAGCCGGGGCGCCATCAGCTCCTCATCAGCGACCCGGCCGACCAGCCGCTCGACAGCATCGAATTCGAAGTCCATGCTGCGGAAGTCCAGCCTTGAGCCAGTGCCATGAAGTTTGCCACCGAGACCACGCTTGAGATCCTCCGCCGCGAACCGGCCGGCATGCCGCGCCCGACACCGCTGCTCTTTGTGCACGGCGCCTATGCCGGTGCCTGGCTGTGGGACAAACACTACCTGCCTTTCTTTGCCGGGCTCGGCTGGCATGCCAGCGCCGTGTCGCTGTCCGGCCACGGCGCCAGCCGGGGCAGCGCGCAGCTCAACAACCTGAGCGTGCAGGACTACGTCGCGGATCTGCGCGAAGTCATCGCCGGCATGCCCGTGCGCCCCGTGGTGATCGGGCATTCAATGGGTGGCCTGGTGCTGCAGAAATACCTTGAAGAAGCCGAACTGCCCGGCGCGGTACTGCTCTGTTCCGTGCCCCCGCAAGGTCTGCTGGGCGCCACGCTGAATCTGCTGTTTTCGCGGCCGCATGTCCTCATCGACCTGAACCGCATCATCGGTGGCGGCCAGCCACAACTGGATTCGGTGCGCGAAGCCCTGTTCCACCAGCCGGTCAGCCGCGCCTTGCTGCACGAATGTGTCATGCACATGCAGCCCGAGTCGATGCGGGCAATCTGGGACATGAGCGGTTTCGACCTGCCTCGCCCGGCGCGCATGCACCGTCCGCCGATGCTGGTTCTCGGCGCGGCACACGACGCGCTGATCCCGCCCCGGCAGGTCGAGCAGACGGCACAAAGCTTCGGCCTGCCGCATGAAATCCTGCCCGATCACGGCCATGCACTGATGCTGGAACCTGCCTGGCAGGATGCCGCCCAGCGGATTGCCGACTGGTTGCAGGCGCAGGGTTTTTGACGGTTGCGAAAGACAACTTGCCCATTTGATGGGAAAATTGTCAGACAACTTCACTGTCACGGAATGCCCATGTCTGCCGGTCCGCTCATCGTCCTTGAAAATGCCCATCAACGCCTGGGGGTGCTGCCCGAACTGGGCGGCAGCGCCGCGTTCTGGGAGGTGAAGCGTGCCGAACGCTGGTGCCCGATCTGGCGACCGTATGCGCCGAACCCGGAGCGTCGCACGGTGGCCAACTTCCCGCTCCTGCCGTGGTCCAACCGCTTGCTCGGCGGCGGCATCGAAGTCGATGGGCAGTTCTATCCGATGGCCAGCAATCGCCCTGATTCGCCCTTCCCGATGCATGGCACGGGCTGGATGCATGCCTGGACCATCGTCGCGCAAAGTGCAAACCACGTCGAAATGGCGGTCGAAGCGCAGAACCCTTGCGGCTATCCCTTCCATTTCTCGGCACGTCAGCATTACTGGCTGGAAGATCAGGTGATGCGCATGCGTCTGGAGCTCACCCATCTGGGCGCACAACGCCTGCCTTATGGCCTGGGGTTCCATCCCTACATCCTGCGCAATCCGGCCGGGCCGGACGTGCGTCTGCAGTTCGGCGCCCAGGCGCATTGGCCGGGCGAAAAAGGCCTGCCGGTGACTGATCCGGCGCCGCTGCCGCCAGAATGGGATTTCAACGTGCTGCGCGAGATCGGTTCGGGCGAGATCGACCACAATTTCCGTGGCTGCGACGGCCACATGCGCATGGAGCGCCCCGATATCGACCTGCGCCTGGATTGGCAGACCACCGCACCGCACGACCTGGATACAGCAATCCTGTACCGCCCCGCCCACAACCAGTGGTTCTGCTACGAACCGGTGACCCACATCACCGGTGCCCATGCCCGCCCCGGCATGCCCGGCTTGCGTTTGCTCGAACAGGGGCAGAGCATGGCGCTGGAAGTCCGCCAGACCCTTTCGAGAATCACACCATGACCCTGCATCAGTTTGAACTCACCCGCGAATTCATCACCCTGGACAGCCTGCTCAAGCTGCTCACCATCGCGCCCTCCGGCGGCATCGCCAAGATGATGGTGGCCGCCGGCGAGGTGGAAGTGAATGGCGAACTCGAACTGCGCAAGACGCGCAAGCTGCGCGCCGGCGATGTGGTGCGGGTGCAGGACGAAGAGATCCGGATCAGCGCGGGCGCTTAGGCCTCTGAGCGTCGCCCGGATAGCGGCCTGCGAGGCCGGAATCCGGGAAATTCGGTAAGGACAAATCCTGGATTCCGCTACGCGGCAGCCGGGCTACTGGCTCAGTCCAGGCCCTGGCTGGCGAGGTATTCCTCATAGGTGCCGCGGTAGTCGATGATCTGACCATCGCCCTTGATCTCGATGATGCGGGTCGCCAGCGAATCGACGAACTCCCGGTCATGCGACACGAAGACCATGGTGCCATCGAACTTGTCCAGACCCGAGTTCAGCGACTCGATGGATTCCATGTCGAGGTGATTGGTCGGCTCATCCATCAGCAACACGTTCTTGCGCTGGAGCATCAGGCGCCCGAACATCATGCGGCCTTGTTCGCCGCCTGAAATCACGCGCACCGATTTCTTCACGTCATCGCCCTGGAACAACAGCCGGCCCAGCGTCCCGCGAATCAGGGTGATCGCGTCGTCGCCATCGTAACCACCTTCGCGCACGTAACCGGAAATCCAGTCCGTCAGGTTCAGGTCCGAATCAAATTCGGCGGCATGATCCTGCGCGTAATAGCCGGGACGGGCTTTTTCGGCCCACTTCACATGGCCGGCCTGCGGCGTGAGCACCCCGGCCAGCAGCTTCAGGAAGGTGGATTTACCGACACCGTTTTCACCAATGACGGCCACCCGTTCGCCCGCATCAAAGGTCGCGGTGAATTTGTTGATGATTTTCCGGGCAGGCTCATAGCCAAACGTCAGGTTCTCGATCTCGACAGCCTGACGGTGCAGCTTTTCCTTCTCGTCGTAATCGAAACGGATCCACGGGTACTGACGGCTGGAAGGCTTGAAATCCTCGATCTTGATCTTCTCGATCTGCTTGGCACGGCTGGTCGCCTGGCGCGCCTTGGACTTGTTGGCCGAGAAGCGGCGCACGAAGTCCTGCAGCTCGGCGACCTTTTCCTTGGCTTTGGCATTGGCCGCCTGCTGGCGCTCGCGCACCTGGGCAGACGCTTCCAGATAGTCGTCCCAATTGCCCGGATAGATCTGGATGCGGCCGTAATCGAGGTCAGCCGTGTGGGTGCATACCTGATTCAGGAAGTGGCGGTCGTGGCTGATGATGATCATGGTGCTGTTGCGGTTGTTCAGCACATGTTCCAGCCAGCGGATGGTGTTGATATCCAGGTTGTTGGTCGGTTCATCCAGCAGCAGGATGTCCGGGTTCGAGAACAGCGCCTGGCACAGCAGCACGCGCAGTTTCCAGCCGGGCGCCACTTCGCGCATCGGGCCGTTGTGCTGCGAAGTCGGAATGCCCACCCCCAGCAGCAGCTCACCCGCACGCGCCTCGGCAGTGTAGCCGTCGTACTCGGCGAAGTGATGCTCCAGCTCCGCGGCGTGCATGTAATCGTCTTCGGTGGCCTCGGGATTCGCGTAGATCGCATCCTTTTCCTGCATGCAGGCCCACATCTCGGCATGCCCCATCATCACCACGTCCAGCACGCGGATGTCTTCATACGCAAACTGGTCCTGGCGCAGGAAAGCCATGCGCTCGCCGGTATCCAGTGCCACATTGCCGCTTGACGGCTCCAGCACGCCGGCAAGGATCTTCATGAAGGTCGACTTGCCCGCGCCATTGGCGCCGATCAGGCCATAGCGATTGCCGTCACCGAACTTGATCGAGACATTTTCAAACAAGGGCTTGGCCCCGAACTGCATGGTGATGTTGTTGGCGATAAGCACAGCAGGGAATCCTTGAGGCACGGCGCGACCAGACTTTGCGCGCGGCGGGAACACAATTAGGGAAGGCCGCGATTCTAACGCAGTGCAAAAATCACCGATAGCGCAATGGTTTGCACCGACCACGGAACCCTTCCGGAAACTGCGTTCGAAAACGGATGAAACGCCCATCTTTATGCCACAAAACCCTCCCTCTAGCCTGAGAATTATGTTAACGGTCCCACCCCAGCCGTGGAGGGGATTCCTGTCGTGTGTGGAAAATTCCACAAACCCTCATTTTCCTGCGAAAAATCAATTCCCTTCGGTTACTTGGATGGGGTAGGATTTTCCCTGACTGACTCATTGCGCATTTTCAGGTTTGCGCCGTCATGAGCAAGTCAGCAAATTTTCAAGGCCTGCCACAACAAGGAACGGGCCAATCAACCAGGAGGATGGACTGATGTACAAGAATTTCGGGTTTGTAAAAGGGGTGGCCGCCGCGCTGGTTGTCAGCCTGGTTCTCGCCGCTTGCGGTGGGGGTGATGATGACAATACGACGACGACTGTCGCCGCCAGCAGTTCCAGCTCCTCGTCGAGCTCCAGCAGCTCGTCGTCGAGTTCTTCCTCTTCTTCAAGCAGCTCCAGCTCTTCTTCCAGCTCCAGCTCCTCGTCGAGTTCTTCCTCTTCTTCGAGCGGCGGTTCAGGTTCAGCCATCACCACGACTTGGGGTTTTGCTGACACGGCTTATTCGACCGCAGGGACAAGCCTGTTCAGTGCGGCCTATTCAGCATCTACAGATAACAGCATTGCCGTGGTTACCGATGTTCTAGTTGACAACCTGTATTTCAATTCTTCTGTAGCAGGTGTTCTGCGTTATCGTCCTGCAGGATCGGCAAACAACTCTAGTGCCACAAGTTTCTGGAATACCAATGGGTCTTTCTTCACTTCGAATGCCATTCTAATGCCTGCCGTTGGTGCTGCGCTTACTTCTACTGGCGGCACAGTACGAACGTATATCAACGTGCCAGTCGCGAGTGGAACAGCCTTCTCCATAACGGTCAATTTCACTCAGACTTCCACACTTACGGCGACGGTAGGTAAGATCGCGCTGGTTGGCAGCGATGGCAATGTGCTGGCCGTTGCAGACGCAGGCAACGCTGCTGCTGCTGCTGGTAGCACCATCACTTACTCCGGTGCGGCAGGCCATACGCTAACTGGCGTAAAGATCTTCTACAGTCGTGAAAACGATACTTCTAAAGCTGGCGCAGCATCTGGTGGTGTCAACCTCACGCAGATTGTCCGAGTTCAGTAATAAGCGGGCGTTCCAGAGAATTTCTTTTAAAAATTCTCTGGTTCATGCAGAAAAGGCCTCATCTTTGGATGGGGCCTTTTTTGCATTGGGCGCCCCGTCACCACCAGTCCTTGACCCTGCCTGTCCGAGGCGTTGAAACACAGGTTTTCCGTTCCAGTTCCCGTCGCGTCTGCTGCAATTTCATAAACCTGCAAAACAAACCCTTTGTGTTCAATAAGTTACTTATTTATCAGGTCATAAATGCAACACCACTGTTCGCTCTGAACGATGATTTTTTGTATTTGCCCCGGCCTTCTGCTTGTTACCATCCGTATGCCGTCATAAAGATCCGGCAAGCTCGCAAGACAATCAACTGACGTAGTAAGAGGAGCCTGGAATGAAAGCAGCAAACCCGGGGCTGAAATCAGCCTTGTTGATGAGTCTGGTCTGTATGGCGCTCGCCGCCTGTGGAGGCGGTGGTGGTGGAGGAAGTGACAGCACCGTTTCGGTTGCAAGCAGCAGTTCCAGCTCGTCTTCGAGCAGTTCCTCATCTTCCAGCTCGTCGAGTTCTTCCAGCAGTTCCAGCTCTTCGAGCTCCAGCTCGTCATCAAGTTCCAGCTCGTCTTCCAGCAGTGGCGGTTCAGTCAGCGCTTCCCTGTTCAATGTTGATGGCTATGCCGCCGCGGCCAGCGTCACCGGCGGCGGCGTGTTGGCAGAAACGGATGCCCAATACA
>JAGTRY010000075.1 GCA_018262235.1 Pseudomonadota bacterium | reverse complement strand
ATTCCAGTACTTCCCACTTGCCGGCGGTCACTTTGTAAACGGTGATGCCACCGCTTTCCAGGTCCCCCTTGGCATCGTAGGAAATCTTCGGAGAGGTCACGCCCGCGTAGTTGATCCCGGCAAGGATCGGCAGGTATTTGGCCGGTTCGATGGAATCAGCTTTGAGCATGGCGGCAATCATGACTCGGGTGGAATCGTAGCCATAGGGCGAATAGATTTCCGGTTCGCCAAAGCGGGCTGTGAAGCGCTTTTCGAAGTCCGCGCCACCGGGCATCTGGGCGAGCGGCATGCCGGCCATCGAAGCAATGGTCCCCTCTGCCGCGTCTCCGGCGAGTTTGACGAAGGTATCCGAGCGGGTCATCTCGCCCGAAACCAGCGTGGCTTTCAGACCGATCTGGCGCATCTGTTTGACCAGCGGGCCGGATTGGGCATCGGTGCCGCCAAAGAACACGACCTCGGGTTTCTTGCCCTTGATGCTGGTGAGAATCGCCATGAAGTCACTGGCTTTGTCATTGGTGAATTCGCGCGAGACGATATTGCCACCCGCAGTCTTGGCCGCCTTTTCGAACTCGTCGGCGAGGCCCTGACCATATGCAGTACGGTCATCGATGATCGCGATCTTCTTGGCCTTGAGCTTTTCGACCACGTATTGGCCCATCACCGAGCCTTGCTGGATGTCGGAAGTCAGCGAGCGGAAAACCGACTTGATGCCTTGCTGGGTCAGCGTTGGTGCAGTGGCCATGGCGATCTGCGGAATGCCTGCATCGGCATAGACTTTGGAGGCGGGAATCGAGGTGCCTGAATTGAAGTGCCCGATCATCCCGGCCACGCCCGCGTCGAGGATACGCTGGGCAACCTGGGTGGCGGTCTTCGGGTCGGCCATGTCATCTTCAGCGACCAGCTGGAATATCACCGGCTTGCCGGCGATGGTCGGCTTGGCGGCATTGGCGTCATCAATGGCCAGCTGTACGCCATTCTGGTAGCCCTTGCCATAGTGTGCCTGCGGGCCGGTCAGCGGGGCGGCGAAGCCGATCTTGACGATCTGGGCTGCGGCGCCCGGGGCGCTTGCTGCACCTGCCTGGCCGGCTTCTTCCTGCTTTGAACTGCAGGCGGTGAGCGCGACGGCAAGACCGAGTGCGGAAACCAGAAACTGCGAGAGATGACGCGTCATGTACGGACTCCGATTGAAATCATGCTGCAGGAAAACCCAGAATCCTGCCGTAAAACAATCCGTACGGGTGCGGATTGGATCAAGAAAGCGAAGGGTTTAGACTCCCTGCATGGCCGACCGACCGGAATGGCCGTCAGATCCTGCAGGCAAGGAGCAAGATACATGAAAGTGTCCGTGATTGGGATGGGTGCTGTGGGCACCGAGATCGTTGGCTTTCTCGTGAACATGAGTGAGGTGACCGAAATCGTGGGCGTTGACAAAGCCCGCGCCAAAGCCGAGGCCGAAATCTGGGATTTCGCGCATGCCACGCCCTTTACCTATGCCAAGAATCCTTCTCTGGTTGCGGGCGATTATGCCGACACGCACGACAGCGACATCATCGTCATCACCGCCGGCGCCCAGTTGCAGCAGGGTCAGAGCCGCGATGATCTGGTCCGCATCAATTGCGTCATCATGCGTCAGATCATCACCGAGGTGGAACGCTATTCCCCCGGAGCGATCGTCATCAACGTGACCAACCCGGTCGACGTGATGACCCAGGTCATGCTGCAGGCATCCTCCTATCCGCCGAGCCGGATGATTTCTGCCGGGACCCTGATCGACACGGCGCGTTTTTTGCGCATCCTCAGTGACCACGTCAAGGTCGATCCGAAGAACATCTACGGTTATCTGCTTGGCGACCATGGCGCCACAGCCTTCATCCCCTGGAGTCTGTGCAAGGTCTGCGGTCTCGATGTGGATAGTTACTGCCGTCTCAATGGATTCCCGCTGGTCGATAAGGTCGCCGTACGCCAGCAGACCCTGGACGCCGGATTCCGCATTTTCGAGCGCAAGGGCAATACCAACCATGGCATCGCTGCCAGTGTGTTCCGCATTATCCGCGCCATCGAAGCCAACGAACACTCCGTATTGCCGATCGGAACCTTGCTGCAAGGGCAGTATGGTGTGGATGATCTCGTCATGAGTGTGCCCTGCGTGGTCGGGCGGGCCGGCGTTCAGAAAATCCTCAGCTACGAATTCACCTCTGCCGAGCAAGAGGAGTTCCACCACTCCGAGCAGCATCTGCGCGGCTTGCTGGCGCTCACGGTTTAGGCCAACGCTGAGGCAACTCTCATGATGCGGGTTTGAGTGTCCAGGTGTTCTCCAGATTGGCGGCGCGTGCTCGCAGGCGTTCGGGATCGTCCTGGCTCAAACCGTCGATGCTCTGGCGGATGTCTGCGTTGATGTTGCCGGTGAGGTAATAGCTATGCCCGGTAAACCCGGTGACTACTGCGGTGCAATCTACCTGGCAGATCTTGTTGTGCAACAAGGCTGGGTGCGCTGCGCCGGTTTGGCCCAGACGTTCCGGATTGCCCTTGGTGTAGTCCGAAACGTACATGGCTTTGTCGTTGCGGTTGAAATACAGGGTGACGTTTCTTGCCACCTGATCGATACGGCCTAGCGGTTTGCCTTCTTCCAGTGCGTTGTCATCAAGGTCCGGAGCGCACAGGAATACATGCTCGAAGAGCCGAGGCAATGCATTGCCTGGCGAAAAATCGTAGAGGCGGGCCAGCGCGTTTTCCAGCAGGTAATTCCCCATCGAATGGCAGAGCAGATGGATATCCTGACCACATGGCTGGCGCCCCCCTGCCTTGGCCTTGTCGCGCAAACCGATGAGAAAATCCCGTGCCTTGAGGAGGGCTCGTCCCACGGCCGCCCCCGAACCTGCCGCTTCGGTCCGGTCAGAGCGATAAGAAACCCAGGGGAGCGCTGCGCCATCCGAAGGCCAGGAAAACAGCACCACCGTCAGGTTTTGCCGGGTGTCTCGCCCCGGGCGGCTGTTCAGCATCAGTTGCAGGGCCAGTGCGGATCCCACTGCATCGGTCCATTTCACGTTAAAGCCGTGGATGTAGATGAGTACATCACTGCTGGCTTCCATCACGGTCATCAGATCTTCAAACATCGCCAGGGAACCGAGTTTGGCGTCTTTCTGCGCGACATCCGCGATGTCCTTGCTGATCGATTCCGGGTAGGCGTCAATGTGCGCAGAGGTTGCGCAGCCGGCCAGATATTCAGCCAGCTTTTCGCCATCCCCCTTGCCGGCCTTGCCCATTCCACTCTTCTGGAGTTTCGCGATCTGGGCATCTGCGGCCTTGACCGTGAGCACGCCAAAGCGCAGGTTTTCCATGCCGTCGTCACTGAATTTCGGTCCGTATCCCTGCGGATGCCAGCGATCATTACCCAGGTGATTCCGGTTGGTTGCGTAAAACAGCTTGAGTTCTGCCATGTTGCGGTCTCCTGTAAAGAGGATTGCAATTGCTGGAGCAGGGGTGCGGCAACGCTCTGGAATCGACCCTCATTTGCCCGTATGACCATTCAGCCGGAAGCATAGGGCGAAGCCATGGCGTATTGGATGGCTACGGATGGCCGGGGAATTTCAATAGAAATTAGACCAGAACGGCATTTTTTCCAATGAAAAAACCGTCTGTCATTGTATGGAAAAATCTTGCTGGAGGCAGGGCTATCCCGCTGTTCTGCCAGGAGACTGCCGGCGTCTAGACCGGCAGGCCGAGTGCACGCAGATCGTCGCGCAGATGTTCGGGGGCGGTGAAGTGGATAGCGTGCATGCCGAGCTGGCGTGCGGTGGCGACATTGGCCGCGCTGTCGTCGATGAATACGGCATGGGCCGGGGTGACGCCATAGCGTGTGAACAACAATTCGTAGATGGCCGGATCTGGCTTGATCAGGCCTTCTTCACCGGAGACGACAACGCCTTCGAATTCGTGCAGGAAGTCGTACAGGCGCTGGGCACGCGGAAAGGTTTCAGCCGAGAAGTTGGTCAGAGCCAGAACCCGCAAACCGGCAGCCTTGAGTTCATGCAGCAGACTGACGGATTCTTCGAAGGGCGCTGCGACGGTTTCTTCCCAGCGTTCGAAATAGGCTTGCAGCAGGTGCTGGTGTTGCGGATGCCTGGCGCCGTGCGTGGCAATGCCTACCGCAAAGGGCTGACCTTTGTCATGGGCAGCATTCCAGGCGTTGAAATCGACTTCCTGCAGAAAATGCTCGATCTGCGCTTCATCCGCAATCAGTTTGCGGAACAGCCAGCGTGGTTCCCAGGGGATCAGTACGTTGCCGAGGTCGAAGATGACGGTGTCGATCATGTGGGGCTGGCGAATGAAAAGAAAACGAACAAACGCGGCGGATTATCGCCAAGAACCCCTGCCGTGTGCAAATCAGATAGCCATCGGGAGCGCGACTGCGTATCCCGATGGCGTTCCGTTTCCGTCTCTTCGTCAGATTCCGGCCACGGCAGCAAAATAGCCGTTGGTGTTGATCACCGCCCATACCGTCGAGTTGGCGGTATTCACGCCCCAAGTGCCCAGCGCATAGCCCGAGGCCCAGGCTCCCTGTACGAACTTGGCTGTACCGGCGCTGTTGCACGCGATGGCATTGACCCACTGACCATTCCTGACGCTGGCCAGACCGAAATGGCCCGCAGCAATCTGCTCCGCGCTCACCTTGGTCGGGTCGTAACTCAATGAGAGTACGTAAACATCGGTGTCCGTGCTGCCCATTGTGTAGGCCATGCCTTGCAGCAGCAGGACATCCGAGGCTGTTTGTGCCGTTGCGGCGAACCAGGCCGTATTGACCGCCACTTTGTAGGCACGCCCGGCAACGTCGACCGCGCTATTGCCATTGTTGCCGGCCAGGATCGACAACGTGGTACCGCCAGGTCCGGTGTCACTCACGCTGGTATAGCTGCCCATCTGCGCGACGATGAATTCCTTGCCGCTCAGGCCGTAGCCGAAACGTTCGCGCCAGCTGAAACTCAGTGTCGGCGTGCTGGCCATCGTGCCGCCTGTGGGGGAGGAAGGGTAGGCTTGGGCCGAGTAGTAATCCACGCTGACGTTGTCGCCATCGACAGTAAAGATGTAATAGCCGATGGTGTTGCGTTCGTGGCTGAGCACGGTCTGGCGTTTGCCCGAGCAGAAGGTGACGTCGTTGGCCGTGGTGGCCGGATAGTAGAACTTGTTGCTGTTGGAAGCCCCCACGATCTGGGTGACCGAGGCACTGGCATCAATGGTGGAGACCTTGCTGCGGTCATGCATGTGGTCGTGACCACAGACGAACAGCTTGACCTTGTTGGTGTTCAGGCTCGTGATGAAGGCATCCATTTGCGGTGAGCCTTGATACGTCGTGCTACCTACGGTGATCGCCGAGGCGGCCGGGGAGTCTCCGAAGAGCACATCGACGTGATCCTGGGTGACCAGACCCTTGTGCGAGAAAACAAAGGCATGCGTTTTGTCGGCTCGTCCTGACAGGCGCGTGTCGATCCAGCTCTGCTGTGTCTGCATCGAGCGGTTATAGCCGGTGCTGGTGGCACCGGAGACGGTGTAGGCCGTGCCATCCGCATTAAGTGCATCGGTCGGTTCGAACTGGTCGAGCATGAGCACGCGTGCATTGCCGTAATCGAAGGAATAGCTCAGCCCTTTCAAGCCGGTGCTGGGGCTGTTGAAATTGCTGCCGATCGTGAAACTGCTGCCCGTCTTGGCCGTCACCGGTTGCAGGCTGGCGTCAGGATTGCTCAGCGCGAGGACATCCGAAGGGCTTGTGTTGTGGGCGCCGGTTTGGGTCTGCGGGAAAATGCGCTGGAACTCGGCCGCCGTATCGGCTGACTCGTCGTGGTTGCCGCGTAACGGAAAGAAGCCGATGCCGGCGTTGAAGAGAACCTGCGTGAAGGCGGCGCGGGCGTCTTCGGCCAGGTGCTGGCCACTGGTGTAGCTGGTACCGTCGGTCTTCTTTACCGTGAAGGTGCTGGCGGCTGTCGAGACGCTGTTGTTGCCGTGGTCGCACAGGTCGCCGACCTGGACGACGAACTTCACGTTCTGGTCCACGAACTGCTGGTTGAGCTGGCGGATGATGTCGACGGCACAGGTATGCGGATTCCGCCCGTCATCGCCGTAACCACTGACGCTGACCCACTGGGTGTCGGCCATCACGCCAAATTTCCAGGCGGCCGCAGTCGGGAATGTGGCTGTCGGTGCCGTGCTCGTTGCTGCGGTATTGCCGTTGTCATCACTGCCGCCGCCGCAGGCTGTCAGTGCCACGGGCAACCCGAGCATGCCGGCTCCCAGTGAAGAACGTTTGATGAATTCCCGCCTGCTTAAGGCCGGATGCTGTGTGTCCTGCTCGTCGTGATGGGCCATCTGTCATTCCTTGTCATGTGCTGCACAGAATTGCGCGCGTGCATGCTGGGCGGCGCATGTGTCGTCAAGGTGACAGAAAAATGGCAAGCCCAGTTGAATTGACTTCAAGCAAAAGACGGAGCTTGTGCCGGAGAATACAGATCTGAAAAGGGGTCAGCGTCCGGCCAGTTGCCGTACCCGTTCGACATAGGCGAGGCCGTCAGGCATGGCACCACTGCGCTGCGCTGCATGGATTGTTTCCCCCAGTGCCTCAAGCACATCGTGCAGGGCGGCGTGGCGTTCTCCGGCATGTTTGCGCAGACAGGCATCGAAAGCATCGCGGATGCCCGGAGGCTGGTCGACCGAGAGCTGTTCATGGATGGCCAGATGTAGCGAGAGATGCAGGAAGGGGTTGACCTGACCATCCTCGGGGAGGAAATCCTGACCCACGGCTTCCGGATCCTCCAGCAGCGCGTGGTACTCCGGGTGCTGGAAAACCAACTCGGCGGCGATGTCTTCCATCGCGCTCAGCGTTTCCTTCGCCTTGTGCTTGCGCCAGCTGTCAATGAAGAAGAGGCGCGCCTGGTCACGGGTGGGATTGAACATGATTTTCAGTGCTGAGGACGGGGAGCTGAGGATTGAGCTGGATTGTCGGTTTTGTCGCTGCTCTGGCACAAGTCACGCACGGCACATTGCCCGCACTTCGGGCTGCGTGCAGTGCAGACGTAACGCCCGTGCAGGATCAGCCAGTGATGGGCATCCGACAGATATTCCTTCGGAATGCGGCGCATGAGCGCATCTTCCACGGCGCGCACGTCTTTGCCGGGTGCCAGGCCCATGCGGTTGGCAATGCGGAAGATGTGGGTATCTACCGCCATCACCGGTTCATGCCAGATTGCGTTGAGTACCACATTGGCGGTTTTGCGGCCCACGCCGGCCAGCGCTTCAAGCGCGGCACGGTCACGCGGCACTTCGCCACCATGGCGTTCGAGTATTTGGTGGCACAGCATGGCCACGTTCCTGGCCTTGTTGCGGAAGAGCCCTATGGTCTTGATGGCTTCACTGATGCCGGCTTCTCCGAGGCTGAGCATGGCCTCCGGCGTCGGTGCGGCAGGGAAGAGGCGGCGCGTGGCGAGATTCACCCCCTTGTCGGTCGCCTGCGCAGAGAGCACCACTGCCACCAGCAGCTGGAAGGGCGTGGCGTATTCCAGCTCGGTCACCGGATGCGGATTGGCCGCTTGCCAGCGGGCAAAGGCCTCCGTGATCTCGGCCTTTGTCATCAGGCGGGGCATTGTGCGCCTCAGTGTGCGCCCGGCGCACAGCCCAGGGCTTCGACGCGTACCGAGCTGCTCTTGCGTGCCTGCGCCCAGTTCTTGGCGGCGATTAGGCAGGCCAGGGTGATGAAGGCGCCGGGCGGCAGGATTGCGAACAGGAAGCCGGGGTAATCGCCGGACAGGATCTGGATCGCATGGGTGCCGGGAATCACCAACTCGATGCCATTGAACAAAGCACCATTGCCGAAGAATTCGCGGATACCGCCGAGTACTCCGAGCAGCAGCGCGAGACCGATGCCCATTGCAGCACCGTCGACAGTGGATGCCAGCACACCATTCTTTGCTGCAAAGGCTTCCACACGTGCCAGGACGAGGCAGTTGGTCACGATCAGCGGGATGTAGATGCCCAGCACCAGATAGATCGGGTGCATCCAGGCATTCATCGCCAGGTCGAGCATTGTGACCAGCGCAGCAATGATCAGGATGAACACCGGGATGCGGATTTCATACGGAATGTAGTTGCGCAGGGCCGAAGACACGCCGTTGGAAGCGGCCATCACCAGCGCAGTGGCTAGGCCGAGGCTCACGCCATTGACGATGGAGGTCGAGACGGCCAGGATCGGGCACATGCCGAGCATCTGCACAAGGCCGGCATTCTGTTTCCACAGACCGTTCCAGGCGACATCAGTCAGGTTTTGGCTCATGGGGTTCTCCTTCAGCGAAACAGGGTTTCGCGTTTGTCCTGGGCGTATTGCACGGCACGCGCCACGGCATTGGTTACCGCACGCGGCGAGATCGTGGCGCCAGTGCGGTAGGTGATGTCACCGCCATCCTTCTGCACCTTCCACTTTTCCAGTGGCAGGCTGGCGGGGCTCTTGCCGCGGAACTGTTCGATCCACGGTGCGGTCTTGTTCTTGTCCTTCTTCGGGTCGATGTAGTCGCCCAGACCCGGGGTTTCGCGGTATTCCGTCACACGCACGCCGCCGATCTTGCCGTCGGCAGCAATGGCCAGCACCAGTGAAATCTTGCCGGCATAGCCATCCGGGGCGACGGCTTCCATCACCACTGCGACCGGTTGCCCGGCCTTGCGCGCACGCCAGATGTGTCCGCCATTGTCGAGACCGAGTTCAGGCGTCGGGCCGAGTTGAAGGGCGTCCTGCAGCAAGGCGTTGTCATAGCTGGCGGGATCCAGCACCTCGTTGATCAGACGCAGCTTCTCGGTCTCGGCGCTGGCCGCGATGGTGGTCTTGGTGGCCAGATAGGTGCCGGCCATCAGCGCCGTGAAAGCCAGCGTGAAGATCGTCATCATCACTGCATTGCTGACAGACAATCCCAGCAGTGACGGGGGTTTGTTCAGGGGATCACTCATGATTTCTGTTCAGGCGTGGTGTGGCCAGGCGGGAGTGCGGCCAGTTGCTGTTCCAGGCTGCCGGCATTGCCGCCCAGCAAGGCTTCGAGGCGTGGCAGCAGGGGGCCGAGACGCTCTTCGAGGTAGCCCCGGATGGTGTCGACGGTAACCTGGGTGCTGCGTTCGATCTCGATGTTGACCGATTGCCCCACAGACTTGGCGTCGAAGGTCGTGGCGCGCAGGGTTTCGGGAATGAACCAGACGGAGAAACGGTGCTGCGCGCGATCCATGTCGCTGACCGTCAGGCTGCAGCCATTGACGGCGATGTAGCCTTTGGCGAACACGTAGCGCGCCCATTCGGCGGGTAATTCCAGCGTGATGACCTTGTTGTTCTCGGGCGTTGCGATGTTCACGATGGTGGCGGTGCAGTCGATGTGGCCGGAGAGCGGATGCCCACCGATCTCGGCGCCATCACGGGCGGCCCGCTCGACATTGAAGTGGTCGCTCACCCTGGCATCGATCAAGGTGGTTCGCGCGAGACTCTCCTGCATCACGTCAAACGCCGCCCAGCCCGATCCGTGGCGGGTCACGGTGAGGCAGCAGCCATCCACGGCCACGCTGGCACCGATTTCCAGCCCTTCGTCAAAGCCTGTCGGGAAATCCAGCAGGAGAGAGTACAAGCCCTGGCGACGCTCGATTTCGCGGACGCTCGCGCAGCCTTTCACGATTCCTGTAAACATGTCAGTGTCGTTTCTCGGGTGGGGTGCCAAGCTTGTGTCCGAAGACCGGCGGTTGGGTCTTCATGTCGATCAGTGGCACGCAAATGTTCAGCAACAAGGTGGCAAAGGCTACGCCGTCCGGGTAGGCGCCGAATGCGCGGATCAGAAACACGATGAGCGCCGCGCCTGCTGCAAAGATCAGCTTGCCGCGCGGGGTCGTGCAGGCCGAGACCGGATCAGTCAGGATGAAGAAGGCACCGAGCATCGAGCCACCGGCCATCAGGTGCAGCAGGGGCGAAGCGTAGTGGGCGCTGTCGGCCAGCCAGAAACCGCCGGAGACCACGGCCAAGGCTCCGAGGAATGCCACTGGAATGTGCCAGGTGATGATGCGTTGCTGGATCAGCCACAGCCCGCCGGCGAGGTAGGCGCCAGCAACCCATTCCATGCCCTGGCCGCCGAGCCAGCCAAAGGCGGGGCCCTGGCGAAGGCTCTCGACCGAGCTGCCCGCTGCGCGCAGGCCGGTGCGCAAGGCGTCCAGTGGTGTGGCACTGGTGATTGCATCCAGTGCGCGGGCCGCTGCATCGGAATTACCGAAAATGGCATGCAGCTGGGAGGCGGTATCCAGATGCAGCGACGGCCACTGTGTCATCAGCGAAGGGAAGGCCACGATCATGATCGCGTAAGCCACCATCGCCGGATTGAATGGGTTCTGGCCCAGCCCGCCGTACAGATGCTTGGCCACGATGATGGCCATGGCGGTGCCGACCACGACCACCCACCACGGCGCGATGGATGGAAAGGCCATGGCGATCAGGCTGGCGGTGACCACTGCCGAAAGGTCGCCGAGGAACAGCTCCAGCGGCTTGCCGCGAACCTTGAGCATCAGTGCCTCGCAAGCGAGCGCAGTACTGATGGCCAGGGCCAGCTGAACCAGGATGCCGATGCCGAACTGCCACACATAGGCTGCCAGCGCCGGCAGCAGGGCGAGCAGCACCTTGAGCATCACGCGGGTGACGCTGGCCTGGGCGCGGACGTAGGGAGAGTTGTTGATCATGGTCTCAGTGAGCTTTCAGGCTGGCGCGGATCATGTCCAGCACTTCCAGATTGCGGATTGATTCATCAGGCGAGAGCTGCGGTGCACGACCCTGCAGGATGGCTGCGGCGAAATCGCGCATTTGCGAGGCGTAACGATCCGTTGCCACGACTGGAATGCTGCGTGTGCCCTGGGCGGTGAGGAGGGTCAGTTCGCCCGCGTCGCCCAGGAAAGGATCGGGGATGACCAGACGCCCTTGCGTGCCGACGATCTCGGCGCCCATCTGGCCAAAGGCGTTGAAACCGCAGTGGATCGTGGCGAGCAGTCCCGAGGGGTAGCGCAACAGGACCGAGGCGTTGACGTCCACGCCATCGGTGAATTCCGCCTCCGCGTGACAGATGCTTGGCAACGCGCCGTTACTGACGAGGCCCAGCAGGTTGATCGGATACACGCCGACGTCATACAGCGCGCCGCCGCCCAACCCGGGTTGCATCTTGATCGTGCCGGGCCGGTCCAGCAGGAAGCGGAAACTGATGTTGGCGTGGTGGATTTCGCCGAGCACGCCGGAATCCAGGATGGTCTTCACCTGCCGCGTGCGGTCAGTGTAGCGGTACATGAAGGCTTCCATCAGCAGGCGCTCGTTGTGCTGCGCAGCGCTGACCATCTCGCGGGCTTCGGCGGCATCCAGTGCCAGCGGCTTTTCGCACAGCACGTGCTTGCCGGCATCCAGGGCGGCAATTGCCCATTGGCGGTGCAGCGAGTTGGGCAGCGGCACATAGACTGCCGTCACCGCCGGATCGTTGATCACTTCGGCATAGGTCGCGTTGCCGATTACATCGGGCACTTGCTCGCGGGCTTCCGCCAGCTTGGCCGGGTCCCGCGAGGCGATGGCGTGCACGCGCCCGTTGCCGGAAGCCAGGATCGCCGGGATGGCCTGCGTGCGGGCGATGCGGGCATAGCCCAGAATGCCCCAGTTGATCTGTGCGCTCATGGTTTATTCCTCGGTAACGGGTTTCTCTGCGGCGGCCTGCTTTTTGGTCTTGGCACGTTCCAGCGCAGCGTCGATCAGGGCCTTCTTTTCTTCCTCACTCAAGACTTTCCGGACAGGTTTCTCTACTACGGGAGCTTCGCCCTCCGTACCAGCGGCTTCGGCTTTCTTTGCCTTGGCGCGGGCTATCGCGGCTTCGATCAAGGCCTTTTTGCCATCATCACCTGCGGGTGTGGGTGCGGGTGCTTCGGGGGCCGTGGGGCTGTCGGCCGTTGTCGCGGCAGGCGCAGCAGAAGCGGCTCTGGCTGCAGCGGTACGCGCGGCGAGTTTCTCGGCCTTTTCACGTTTTTCACGCTCAGCGCGTTCGTTGCGCTGCTCGAAACGCACGCGGGCTTCGTCGGCAGCGTTCTTCTGGCGTTCGCGCGCCCAGATTTCGGTCTTGGAGAAACGGTAGTAGTCGACCAGCGGAATGTGCGAGGGGCACACGTAGCTGCAGCAACCACATTCGATGCAATCAAAGAGGTTGTACTCCTGCACCTTGCCGAAATTCTTGGCGCGGCTGTGCCAGTACATCTCGAAGGGTTGCAGGTCGGTCGGGCAGGCACGGGCGCATTCGCCGCAGCGGATGCAGGGCATCTCGGGCGGGGGCGGGGCGAACAGGCGCGGGCTGGCTGCGATGATGCAGTTGGTGGCCTTGATTACCGGCACGTCAAAGGCCGGCATGCGGAAGCCCATCATCGGACCGCCCATGATGAAGGCGTTGGTGTCGTCCTTCCAGCCGGCCTGCCTGACGATGAAATCCATCGGTGTGCCGAACAGCACTTCGTAATTGCGCGGCTGGCCGACGTTGCCGGCAATCGTCACCATGCGCGAAATCAGCGGGTGGCCCAGATCAATTGCTTCGTGAATCGCGTAGGCGGTGCCGACGTTGAAGCATTGCACACCGTAATCGGTGGAGCGCTGGCCGTGCGGCACCTCGATGCCGGTGAGCACGCGGATCAGTTGCTTGGCGCCGCCGGCCGGATAGCGGGTGGGCACGGCGATGGTCTGGATCGTCGCGTCTGCGTTCGCCGTGCACGCAGCCGTCATGGTGGCAATCGCTTCGGGCTTGTTGTCCTCGATGCCGATCAGCACTTCGGGTGCGCCGAGCAGTTCGCGCATGATCCTGATGCCGGCGATGATCTTGTCGGCGCGCTCGCGCATCAAGAGATCGTCACAGGTGATGAAGGGTTCGCACTCGGCGCCGTTGATGACCAGGGTCTTCATCGGCGTTTTGCGGCCGGCCATGAGCTTCATGTGGCTGGGGAAAACCGCGCCACCAAGGCCGACCACGCCGGCGTCACGCAGCCAGTCGCGCACGGCGTTGGCGTCCATGCTGCGCCAGTCCAGCGGTTGGATTTCGACCCATTCATCCTTGCCGTCGGGTTCGATGACCACGCTGAGCATGGTGAGCCCCGAGGTGTGCGCCATCACGCGCGGCTCCACCGCGATGACGGTGCCCGAAGTGGGCGCATGGATGGCCGAGGAAAAGTTGCCGTCCGAGCCGCCAATGCGTTGCCCCTTGAGTACGCGTTCGCCAGCTGTGACCAGTGGCTGAGGAATGCCGCCGACGCTTTGATGCAGCGGCACGACGAATTGCGGCGGCAGCGGCAATTGATCCAGGCGCACGATCGGATCGCGCGAGGACTCGGCCTTGTTGGTGGCCGGCTTCACACCGCCATTGAAGGTAAATAGTTTGCGCAGGGCGTTCATGCGGCAGTCCTCGCCGCGACGGGCTTGAGCTGGAAGGCGGGGTAACGCCACTTCCAGGTGTCCACGGTTTCTTCAACAGGTTTCATCGTGATGCAATCGACGGGACAGGGCGCGAGGCATAGCTCGCAACCCGTGCACAGCGGAGCGATGATGGTGTGCATCTGTTTGGCTGCGCCGGAAATGGCGTCCACCGGGCAGGCTTGCAGGCACAGCGTGCAGCCGATGCAGGTTTGTTCATCGATGAAGGCCACCGATTTGGGTTTCTCGACCCCGTTCTCGGCGTTCAGCGGTTTGAATTCGCGCCCGAGCAGATCCGCCAGCTTGCGGATGCCATCTTCGCCACCGGGCGGGCAGCAATTGATGTCGGCCTCGCCATTGGCCATGGCCGTAGCGTAAGGCTTGCAGCCGGGGAAACCGCACTGGCCGCATTGGGTTTGCGGCAGGATGGCGTCGATCTTGTCGACCAGCGGATCGCCCTCGACCTTGAATTTGAGGGCCGCAAAGCCCAGTGCGGCACCGATGAGGATGGCGAGACCCGCCATGACGAGCAGAGCAGACAGCATCAGAATTTATCCAGTCCGGCAAAGCCCATGAAGGCCAGGCTCATCAGCCCGCCTGTGACCAGTGCGATGGCGGTTCCCTTGAACGGCAGGGGAACCTCGGCACCATCCAGCCGCTCGCGCAGGCCGGCAAACAGCACCAGTGCCAGCGAGAAACCAACCGAGCTGCCAAACCCGAACAGGAGCGACTCCATGAAGTTGTGGTGGGCCGCGACGGACAGCAAGGGTACGCCCAGCACCGCGCAGTTGGTGGTGATCAGGGGCAGGTAGATGCCCAGCATCTGGTAAAGATCAGGGCTGGTCTTCTGCACGACCAGTTCGGTGAATTGCACGATGGCGGCAATTACCACGATGAATGCCAGGGTGCGCAGATACACCACGTCAAACGGGGCGAGCAGGTAATGATCGATGAGGTAACTGGTGCCGCCGCCCAGGGTCAGGACGAAGGTGGTTGCCACGCCCATGCCGATGGCGGTCTCCAGCTTCTTGGAAACGCCCATGAAAGGGCACAGGCCAAGAATCCGGACCAGTACGACGTTGTTGACCAGCGCAGCGCCGATCACGAGAAAGATGTAGTGAGCCATGATGGTTGCCCGGTAAGTGGCCGCAATTATCCCTGCCTTATCCTTGAATCCCAAGCATAGAGGCGTTATACGGGTATGCGGATGCGGCATATAAGCCTAGGCTTGTGTGCTAGGCGCAGCAAGGGATCAAGAATTTTCCCCAAAACTTTCCCAAAACTACTTCCCGATCTGGGTCTTAATCCAGTCGTCGCCACGGGTGTGATGATAGAGATTGGTCGTTTGGGCGTCCTTGTGCCCAAGCAGGGATTGGGTGCTGACGTTGCCTACTTGCCGGCCTTGCTAACCTGAAGGGCCTGTGAAAACAGTAACCCACTTCATAATGACAACAGCAAACCACAGGGATAAACTCATGCCGGTTACAAGTGGTTATCCACTGGATGGCTTCCAAGCTTCAGGTTTGGCCCCGCAAAAAACCACCAACCCCCACTTCTGCTATGAATATTCGCTCATTCCTCGCCGCGTTACTTTTCAGCCCTCTGCTCATTTCCGCTTCGCTCGCGCAGCAGGTAATCAATCCGTCGTCGCTTGTCGGCAAATGGAGCATCTCGGCCAAGCATCCAAGTGGAGCGATGATTACCACGACCATTCAGCTTACTCAAAACATGAAGTTCACAACTTCATCCGCTGTGGATGAAAGGCCCTTCATGGTTGCGGCTGGCTCCTGGGCGCTTGCGGGAACCAGGCTTGAGTGGCGATATGAGAGCTCGTCACAGCCGGTTATCCAGCCAGGCTTTGTTGACGTTGATGAAGTCATCAGCGTTAACGAGACTGAACTCACGGTCAACTCAAAGCTATCGGGCAAGACCAGTGTTTATCATCGCATACAGTAGCCGGGGCAGATTCGGGCACTTCTCACGCATGCTTATGCCGTAGCGGCGATCTGCTGCTTTTTGTCCAGATTTAATAGGGTGAAAAATCGCATTAATCCCGCGAAGACGCAGAAAGGAAGCCGTTCTCCATGATATTCACGCTGGAATGTTATACAGCAGTGGCCGCAGTTATACAGCAATATTGCTGTTCAAATAGATAGTTAGGCCACTTACATGAACGCTGCCGAGCACATCGTCGAGTCCTACTTCCGCCTTCGTCGCGGGTGCTTTACCGTCACAGATCAAAAGGTTCCGCGCGGGAACAATCGACAGTTGGACATCCTTGCGTACCACGTCAAGGAGCGATCTCAATTTCATATCGAGGTCGGCGTTACGCATCAGGAAAATTGGTGTCCCACGCTCGAAGAATTGGGGCTTCAGTTCGAGAAGAAATTCTTCGGCGCTCCTCCCGAACGGAAGGGAAAGACAAATGGCACTACAGACTTCGAGAAAGGAAAGTCATATTTTTCGCAAATCGAGGCAACCTACACCGCTGTTGGGTTCGTGCCCGCCGAGGTCAAGCGCGTCTGGGTCTGCTGGATCGTCAAAGACAGCGATGGCGCAAAACCTTTGGTGCTGCCCTTTCACTCGAAGCACCTTGACCGCACCTTCGAGATTGAAGTCCTTGGCCTTCGTGACTTCATCTTGCCCGAGCTTGCCGACGCTATCGGTACCGCAAACTACGATGATGAAATTCTTCGCACTCTCGGTTTCATTAAACAGCGTGAGTTGCAGACCGCAGTGGCCTAACACTACGTTCGAGGCGACCTGCGCGAAAAGCCGCGCAGGCGCCTCAACTTCACGTTGAGGCTGTAGAAAAACCCGTTTTTCATCAAAATTGCAGCTGTAAAAAATGGCGTATCCATCGGGATGCGCCATTTGTTTTTCATATTCTGGATT
>JAGTRY010000008.1 GCA_018262235.1 Pseudomonadota bacterium | reverse complement strand
TGTTGATCAGCTTGCGCGTGTAAGGATGCTGTGGTGCGGCCATGACGGTGGTCGTCGGACCTTGCTCGACGAGGACGCCGTGTTCCATGACCGCGATCTTGTCAGCAAAACGGCGAACCAGATTCAGGTCGTGGGTGATCAGGAGTACCGCAAGGCCATGTTCCGCGCGGAGCTGGTCGAGCAGGTCAAGAATCTGGTGGCGGATCGTCACGTCCAGCGCGGTGGTCGGCTCGTCCGCGATCAGCACTTTCGGATCGCATGCCAATGCCATGGCGATCATGGCGCGCTGGCGCTGGCCGCCGGAGAGCTGGTGCGGGAAGCTGTCGATGCGTCGCGCAGCTTCCGTGATGCCCACGCGTTCCAGCGCGGCGATGGCTTGCGCACGCGCTTCACGTGGTGCGAGCCCCTTGTGCAACTGCAGGGGCTCGATGATCTGTTGCCCCACGGTCATGACCGGGTTCAGCGCCGTCATCGGTTCCTGGAAGATCACTGCGATCTTGCCGCCGCGCAAACGCTGCAATTCGCGCGCGTTCATCTGCAGGACGTCCTGGCCTTCAAACCGGATCGAGCCTTCCAGCCGAGCCGCTTCCAGCAGACGCAGACAGCTCATGGCGGTGACGGTCTTGCCTGAACCGGATTCACCGACCAATGCGAGTTTTTCGCCCGCTGCGAGCGTGAAGCTGGCCTTGTCGACGACCTGACGCGCGCCGAAATGGATGGACAGGTCGTGGACTTCGAGGAGCATCTTCGCTTCACTCATTGCACGCCCTCCATCTGCTTGCGCGGGTCCAGCGCATCGCGCAGCGCGTCACCGATCAGGATCAGCAGGAGCAGGGTGCCGACCAGTACCGTGAAGGTCGCCAGCGATATCCACCAGG
The DNA here is from genome assembly GCA_018262235.1 of Pseudomonadota bacterium. Classification (GTDB taxonomy): domain Bacteria; phylum Pseudomonadota; class Gammaproteobacteria; order Burkholderiales; family Rhodocyclaceae; genus Uliginosibacterium. The sequence continues at coordinate 66,224 of JAGTRY010000008.1, read as the reverse complement.
CATCCAGATTGGCCTTGCCCTGTGCGAGCAGTTCGCCGAGGCTGGGCGTGCCGGGGGGGACACCCAGACCGAGAAAATCCAGACTGGTCAGTGCCCCGATGGCCGCAACCATCTCGAAGGGCAGCAGGGTGATCACCGGGGTGAGCGCATTGGGCAGGATGTGGCGGAAGATGATCTTGCGCTTGCTTTGCCCCAGCGCGCGCGCCGCACGGACATAGTCGAGCGTGCGGTTGCGCAGGAATTCGGCGCGTACGTAAGCGGCGATGCCCATCCAGGAAAACGCGGTGATGATCACGACCAGCAGTGGCAGGCTCGCCGAGAACATCGCCGAGAAGATGATCAGCATGTAGAGATAGGGCATCGAATTCCAGATCTCGATACAGCGCTCCATCAGGATGTCGGTCCAGCCGGCAAAGAAACCCTGGATCGCGCCATAGGTGATGCCCATTGCTGCGCACAGACTCACGACCACCAGCGCGAACAGCACCGATATGCGGAAACCATAGATCAGCCGTGCCAGCAGATCGCGGCCACGATCATCGGTGCCGAGCCAGTTGGCGCGTGTCGGCCGCGCCGGGCTGGGTTCCGCGGCGAAGTAGTTGATGCTGCTGTAATGGTAGGGGTTGGGCGGGAACAGCGCGAAGTTGCCAGGCTTGGCGAACTGCGCGCGGATGAAGGGGTCAAGGTAATCCGTGGGGGTGTGGAAGTCGCCACCGAAGGTGGTTTCCGGCAAGGTCTGGACGATGGGGAAATACCAGTGGCCGGCATATTTCGCAATGACGGGCTTGTCGTTGGAAATCAGTTCGGCCGCCAGGCTCAGCGCGAAAAGCAGACTGAAGATGCACAGGCTCCAGTAGCCGAGGCGATTTGCCTTGAAGCGGCGCCAGGCGCGGCGGGTGGGGGAGGACGACGAGGGTGAACGTGTTGTCATTTGCGTTCAAGCGCTATGCCGGTTTGGTAGGAGCGGCCATTGGCCGCGAACCTTTCGCGGCCAATGGCCGCTCCTACAGAAAAAACGCCCTCAATCATATTTCACCCGTGGATCGACCCATAGATAAGCCAGGTCACGGATCAGCGTGGTGACCAGTCCGATCAGGGTGAACAGGAACAGGCTGCCCAGCACCACCGGATAATCCCTGCGCATGACCGATTCATAGGAAAGGAGGCCGAGGCCATCCAGCGAAAACAGGGTTTCGATCAGTAGCGAGCCACCGAAGAAGGCGCCGACGAAGGCCGCCGGGAAGCCGGTCATGATCGGCATCAGGGCGTTGCGGAAGACGTGCCGCCACAGCACGGTGTGCTCGTCCAGCCCCTTGGCGCGGGCGGTGAGCACGTACTGCTTGCGGATCTCTTCGAGCATCGAATTCTTGGTCATCAGGGTGATCACGGCGAAGCTGCCCAGTGTCATCGAGATCACCGGCAGGCAGATATGCCACAGGTAATCCATGATGCGTGCGCCCCAGCTCAGCGTCTCCCAGTTTGCCGAGGTCAGCCCGCGCAGCGGGAACCATTGCACGAAGCTGCCGCCGCCGAAGAGCACCAGCAGCAGCACGCCGAGCACGAAGCCGGGAATCGCGTTGCCCAGCAAAACGAGGAAGGTTGTCGCGGTATCGAAGCGGGAACCCGCGCGTACCGCCTTGGCGATGCCCAGTGGCACCGAGATCAGGTAGGTCAGGAAGAAACTCCACAGGCCCAGCGAGATCGAGACCGGGAGCTTTTCCTTGATCAATTGCCACACCGGTTTGTTGTGGAAAAAACTCTTGCCCAGATCGAAGCGCGCGAACTGCCCGAGCATCTGCACATAGCGCACCGGCGCTGGTTTGTCGAAGCCGTAGAGCTGTTTGAATTCCTCGACCTGTTTGGCATCCACACCTTGCCGGCCGCGATAAGCCATCGCCCCGCCACCGGCTCCGCCCGCTTCACCCGCGGCCGCACCGCCACGCAATTGCATGATCAATTGTTCCACCGGGCCGCCCGGCACGAACTGGATCACCACGAAAGTGATGGTCAGCACCCCGAGCAGGGTCGGGATCATCAGGAGCAGGCGTTTGAGGAGGTAGGACCACATGGTTTATTGGCTCTCATTGACCTGGTGTGTTCGGCACCCCTGTCAAGGGGGGCGGAAGAGGGAATCCGAAAGGCACTGCCTTGCGCCTCTGGAGCGGATCGGGTGTGCAAACCCGATCCTCCGGGGGAGTTAAGGTTTTTGCCTTGGCTGTGATCATTGCGCGGCACCTTGCTTCGGCAGCGCCCACCACGTCATTTGCAGCCAGTTTTCCGGCTGGTAGTACAAAGGCATGACTTCAGGGTGAGCGAACTTGTTGGCCTGCCAGGCGACCCGGAAGCTGTTCAGGTACCACTGCGGGATCACGTAATGGCCGAATCTCAGTACACGGTCCAGGGCGCGCAGCGCGGCGACCAGCTGGGGCCGGGTCTGGGCCGCGATGGCCTTTTGCAGCAAGGCGTCGACGGCCGGATCGCTGATGCCGGCAAAGTTGCGGGAACCTTCGGTGCGCGCAGCTTCGGAAGAGAACAGGTTGAGCATTTCCTGCCCCGGCGCTTCCACCGAAAGGCTGCGGAATGAAATGACATCGTAATCGAAAGAGTCGGTCCGTTTCTGGAATACGGCGGCATCCATGACGCGGAGGCTGGCCTGGATGCCGAGTTTCTCCAGATTCTTGAGCATGGGGGCGATGATTTTGGCCGAGGCGGCTGCCTGGGTCTGGGCATCCAGGAATTCGAAGACGAAGGGCTCTCCCTTGGCGTTGCGCAAGGCCCCATCGCGGTAAGTCCAGCCCGCTTCGGCAAGCAGATCACGGGCGTGCAACAGGTTGTTGCGCAGGCTGTGCGGCGGATTGGTTTGGGGTTGTTGCGGTACCGGGTCAGTGAAAATCTTGGCGGGCAATTGGTGTTTGAGCGGATTGAGCAAGGCCAGCTCATCGGCCCCCGGCAAACCGTGTGCTTCGAAGTCGCCGCCGGGGAAGTAGCTGGTGACGCGCGTGTAGCTGTTGTAGAAGAGCTGGCGATTCATCCATTCGTAATCCATCGTCGCTTCAAGTGCTTCGCGCACGCGCACATCGCGGAACAGCGGACGGCGCGTATTGAACATGAACCCCTGGAAGTCGCCTGCGTTGCGGCTGGGCAAAAGGCGTTTGACGATCTGACCCGAATCGAATTTCGCGCCGGTATAGGTGCGTGCCCACTGGCGTGCGGAGAACACCTGCACATAATCAAACTCGCCGGCCTTGAAGGCTTCGGTCTGCACGGTTTCGTCGCTGTAGATGCGGTAATGGATGCGCCCGAAATTGAACATGCCGCGGCGCACCGGCAGATCCTGCGCCCAGTACTGCGGATCGCGCTCGTAGCTGATGTCACGACCAAAGACTTCGCGTCCGATGCGATACGGGCCGCTGCCGATCGGCTTGTCCATGATGACTTCATCGAAAGGCTTGCCGGCTCCCCACTTGTGGCTGAACACCGGCATGCTGCCTACAACCAGTGGCATGCTGCTGCTGGGCTCGCGGAAATCGAAGCGGATCGTGCGCTCGCCCAGTACGCTCAATCCTTTCACCTCGGCAAACAGGCTGGCATAGGCCGGGTGGGCGCCGCGCCCCACCAGGCGTTCGAAACTGTACTTCACATCCTGCGCGAGTACGGGGGAGCCATCCTGGAAGTGCGCCCCGGGGTTGAGACGGAAGGTCACGGAGCGGCGGTCGGGCGGCACGCTCACATCTTCGGCAAGCAGGCCGTAGGCCGTGGTCGGTTCATCGAAGGTGCCGGTCAACAGACTCTCGAACACCATGTTGTCGATGCCTGGAGCTGCTACGCCTTTGAGAGTGAAGGGGTTGTACTTGTCATACTGGCTGATCACGAAGGGCAACACCATGGTGATCTCGCCCCCTTTGGGTGCGGCAGGATTGACCCAGTCGAAATGCTGGAAATCCGCCGGATACTTGATGTCGCCGAACTGCGCATAGGCATGTGCGGCCCATGCCGGCTGCCAGAGCGCAGGGAGCAACACCAACAGGAAAGGGAGCAGGGCAAGCCGAAGTCGGATCATGTCGTGCATTCTGCCAAAGTTCGTGCGTTCCGGTACGTTCATTCAGGAATGAGACCTGCGGCTTTGGCCGCTACGCCAGGCAATTGGTTCCCGCGTGCGGCAGTGTCGGCCCTGCATGCATTCGATGGATAATCGCGCCATGCTGAACGAGCCCCATCCTCCGCGCATCATCCTGTGCAGCCTGAACGCCAAGTACATCCATGCGTCTCTGGGTTTGCGCTACCTGCTGGCGAACATGGCGCGTCATGGCGGGGAGGACCTGCGGGCGCAGACCGTGCTGCGGGAATTCACGATTGCGCGTGCGCCGCAAGAGGTGGCCGATGCCTTGCTGGCCGAGTTGGGCGAGGGGCTGGAGACGCAGGTTATGGGCTTCGGGGTGTATATCTGGAACCTCGTCCAGACGACCGAAGTCGTGCGCCGGCTCAAGCAGGCGCGGCCCGGCCTCAAGATCGTGCTGGGTGGGCCCGAAGTCAGTTACGAGTGGGAGACGCAGCCTGTCGTCGCCCTGGCGGATCACCTGATCACGGGCTGGGGGGATGTGAGTTTTCCCCGGCTCTGCCGCGCCCTGATCCACGGGCCGCAGCCCTTGATGAAAGTGATTGCCGGCGAACAGCCGCCGCTTGACGAGATCGTGATGCCGTACGCCGGGTACAGCGACACCGATCTGGCGCATCGTCTGCTCTATGTGGAGGCTTCGCGCGGCTGCCCGTTCAAATGCGAATTTTGTCTGAGCGCATTGGACAAGACTGCCTGGGCCTTTGATCTGGACCGTTTCCTGGCGGAAATGGAGGCGCTGTATCAGCGTGGGGCGCGCAATTTCAAGTTTGTGGATCGCACTTTCAACCTGAAGATCGATGCCTCGATCCGCGTACTGCAGTTCTTTCTGGATCGGCTGAAAAACGCTCCCGACGAGGCGCTGTTCCTGCACTTCGAAGTGGTGCCTGATCATCTGCCGGATCGGCTCAAGGAGATCATCACGCGCTTTCCGCCGGGCGTCCTGCAGTTCGAACTGGGCATCCAGAGCTTCAATCCGGTGGTGCAGCAGACCCTCTCGCGCCGGCAGGACAACGCAAAGACCGAAGCCAATCTGGCCTGGCTGATGCGGGAATCGCACGCGCATCTGCATGCCGACCTGATCTTCGGCCTGCCCGGTGAAACCCTCGCGAGTTTTGCGGCGGGCTTTGACCGACTGTATGCCATCGGTCCGCACGAAATCCAGCTGGGCGTCCTGAAACGTCTGCGCGGCACGCCCGTTGCGCGCCACACCGATTCATACGGCATGGTGTACGAGGCGCAAGTGCCGTACACCGTCGAGCAGACCGCTGCGGTCGATGCGGCGACGATGCGGCGCTTCAAGCGTCTGGCCCGCTACTGGGATCTCATCGCCAATTCCGGCCGCTTCAAGCAGAGCCTGGCGCGGCTGTGTCAGGGTACATCCGCCTTTCAGGGTTTTCTGGATTTTTCGGATTGGCTGTGGCAGCGCACCGGCAAGACCAGCGGACTGACGCCCGAGATGCTGCTCGATGCGCTGTTCGACTATCTGACCGGCGTGCGTGCGGAGTCGGCCGAGGCTACGCGCCAGATCCTGCTGGCGGATTATCTTGCCAGCGGAGCGCGCTCGAATCCGGCGTGTCTGCAAGGCTTGCTTGGCGAGCGTGGCGCCCCTGCGCGGAAGAGCGCTTCCACGCTGGCACTGCGCCAGGCACGGCATGGCGAGAACTCGATAGCAGACTCAGGCTGATCCTGCCGGACGCCAGGCATGAAAACGCCTTGGGCATTTGTGCGAATCAGGCTTTCTCCGCCGCGTCTTCCTGTTCGTCCTCTTCGCCTTCCGGCAAATGGATCAGGCCATTGTTGTAGTTGTACTCGAAGACTTCGCCATAGCGCCCCCATTCGATGGTGACCTGCAGGACCCGCTCGGCTTCGTCCTTGTCCAGACTCTCGCGCAGCAGCCTGAGGAAAGGTTCCTCGGGCAGTTCCCCGGAGGCTTCCTGTTCCAGGCTGTGGCGGATATGCGCGGCCAGCGGGACATGGGCCAGCAGTTGCTGGCCGAACAATTCGTGGCGCAGCGCGTTGTGCCCATCGACATAGTGGCGCCCCAGCGGGGTGAGCTGGATATCGCCATGGGCCACCACGGCAAACTCCAGCATGTGCAGCGCTTTGGCAATCGGCAGCAATTCTTCGTCGGTGAGCTCGGATTCCTCGACCAGTTGCGGCAAATCGGCATGGCCGTTGAAGGGGGCTTCCGCGAGCATTTCCAGCACCCCTTCCATGCTGATGACATCGGCCTCCGGGAGGCGGATAGCCAGGGGCTTGGCGGCGGGCTCGGCGGCGGGCAGGCCATCCCGGCTGGCGGTCATCAGCGCATACACTTCATCGATCAGGGCACGGATCGCCGGGCTGTTCACGTCGCGCGGGCGTGGCAGGTCGATCTTCAATTCGGAGCGCACACGGCCCGGGTCACTGGCAAAGACCAGCACGCGGTCGGCCATCAGGACGGCTTCCTCGATGTTGTGCGAGACCACCAGGATGGCTTTGGTCGACATGTTGCCGCCTTGCCAGAGTTCGAGGATGTCTTCGCGCAGCCGCTCACCGGTGAGTACATCCAGCGCCGAGAAGGCTTCGTCCATCAGCAGCACTTCGGGCTCGACGACCAGCGCCCGGGCGATCCCCACGCGCTGGCGCATGCCACCGGAAAGCTCGCGCGGCAGCGCGCCTTCGAAACCGGATAGACCGATCAGTTCGATGGCCTTCTCCGCCCGTTCGGCGCGTTCTTCAGCGGCGATGCCACGGGCTTCGAGGCCCAGTTCAACATTCTGCTGCACGGTGAGCCAGGGAAACAGGGCGAAGGACTGGAACACCATGGCGATGCCGCGTGCCGGGCCATACAGCGGCTGGCCACGATAACGCACGTCACCCGCATCTGCCGGAATCAGCCCGGCCATGATGCGCAGCAGGGTGGATTTGCCCGAGCCGGATTGCCCCAGTAACGCAACGATCTCGCCCTCGTTGAGGGTGAAGTCCACGTCTTCCAGAACGGAGCGGGCCGTACCGTCTGCCGACAGGAAAGATTTGCCGACGTTTTTCAGATCCACCAGTTGCAGGCTCATGATCCGTCTCTCAGAAATGCATGCGGTTTTCGGCCAGCTCGTAGAGCTTGCGCCAGACAAAATTGTTCAGCCCCATCACGAACACACACATCACCCCGATGCCCAGTGCGATGCGCGGGAAGTCGCCATGCGCGGTCATCTGCGCGATGTAGCTGCCGATCCCGTGGGCCTGCAGGGTGGTGTCGCCCCAGGTGACGTATTCGGCCACGATGCTGGCATTCCACGAACCGCCACTGGCCGTGATGGCGCCGGTGACAAAGCTCGGAAAGACCGCCGGCAGAAGATAGCGGCGCCACTTGAGCCAACCGGAAAGCCCCAGGTTATGGGCTGCGTAGCGCAGCTCGGTGGGAATCCCCGATGCTCCGGCGATCACGTTGAACAGGATGTACCACTGAGTGCCCAGCACCATCAGCGGCGAGAGCCAGATGTCTGGATGCAGATGGAAATGCACGATCAGCATCACCGCCACCGGGAACATCAGGTTGGCCGGGAAGGCCGCCATGAACTGCGCCACGGCCTGGAGGCGCCCGGCCCAGCGCGGATTCATGCCGACCCACACGCCGACCGGCACCCAGAGCAGCGCGGAAAGCGCGATCAGCACCAGCACCCGCAGCATGGTGTAGCAGCCCAGCAGCAGGACGTGACCGACTTCACCCCAGCCGACTTCGCTGTGGATGAAGATCAGCAGGCGCCAGGCAGCGATCAGCACCAGCGCGGCGATCAGGGCATCCCAGACACGCATCAGGCCGGGGGCGGCGCTGTGCGGCCGGGCACGGATCGAGGTGCCGTCGTAATCACGCCGGAATGCGGTGAGCGAGCGCTCCAGCAGGGAGACCAACTTCAGCCCCAACGCCTGGATGCGATCCGTGCGGCGTAGCCAGGTGAGCAGCCAGGAATTCTGTGCGGTGTCGCTGCCGGATTCTTCGAAGCGGAACTTGTCCGCCCAGGCCAGCAATGGGCGGAAGAAAAGCTGGTCGTAGAGCAGTACTGCGAGCAGCATGCCGCCGATGGCCCAGGCGATGGCGCCGAGATCGCGCGCCTCGATGGCCAGTGCGATATAGGACCCCATGCCGGGCAGCTTGATATTTTGATTGGATACCGAGATGGCTTCCGAGGCGACCACGAAGAACCAGCCGCCGGACATCGACATCATCATGTTCCACAGCAGGCTGGGCATGGCGAAAGGCAGTTCGAGGCGCCAGAAACGTTGCCAGCTGGAGAGCTGGAAGATATGCGCGGCTTCTTTCAGTTCAGCCGGCACGGTCTTGAGCGACTGGTACAGGCTGAAGGCCATGTTCCAGGCCTGCGAGGTGAAGATCGCAAAGATCGCGGCGCATTCCACGCCGAGCAGGTTGCCCGGGAACAGCGCGATGAAGCCGGTGACGGTCAGCGAGAGGAATCCCAGGATCGGGATCGACTGCAGGATGTCCAGCAAGGGCAGCATGATCTTTTCGGCTGCACGGTACTTGGCGGCAATCGCTGCGAAGGCGCAGCTGAACAGTAGTGATGCCCCCAGCGCGATGAACATCCGCAGCGTGGTGCGCAAAAGATAATACGGCAGCATCCACGGATCGAGGGTCAGCGGCAAAGGCGTGCCGACCGAGTAGGGGCGCGCCATCTGCTCGGCGCCGAAGGCCAGCAGGACGAGCACAGTCAGTACCAGCGGCAGGAGCAGCAGGTCCCAGCGGTTGCCGGCGGACTCGACGACCTGCCGGGGGAAGAATTGCTTGTGATTGGCCACGCGTCGATGCCGGAAAGGGAGGCAGAAAGGGTTTGTGATCGTAGCAAAGAAGCGGGTCAGTTATGTGACACCCGCAGCTTGCCGCGCGGCGGCTTCGGATCTAGTCGTTTCTCAGCTTGGCCAGCTTGTACTCGATGGCATCCACCAGCGCACGCCAGGATGCATCGATCACGTCCGTCGAGACGCCGATAGTGCTCCACGAACTGTCCTGATCGGCTGATTCGATCAACACCCGCACCTTGGCGGCAGAGGCCTGGTCCGAATCGAGCACCCGCACCTTGTAATCGGTGAGCTTCATCTCTCGCAACTGCGGGTAGAAACGTTCGAGCGCGCGACGCAGGGCGCGGTCCAGCGCGTTGACCGGGCCGTCGCCCTCTGCGGCGGTGATTTCGTCTTCGCCGTCGACGCGGATCTTGATCATCGCCGAGGAATTCACGCCGTTGCCGTTGGGTTCGTTGACGATGACCTTGAAGTCCTTGAGTTCGAACGAAGGCGTGAACTTGCCCAGCATCTTGCGCACCAGAAGCTCGAAGCTGCTTTCCGCGCTTTCGAACTGATAACCCTCGTGCTCAAGATCCTTGAGACGGTTGATGATGGCGCGTGTTTCGGGAGAATCCTTGGTGAGTGCCGGATCGATCTGATTGATCCGCCCGAGGATGGTGGCGCGCCCGGCCACTTCGCTCATCAGCACGCGCCGGGTGTTGCCGACCGATTCCGGGGTGACGTGCTCGTAAGACATGGGATTCTTCTTGACCGCATCGACGTGCATGCCGCCCTTGTGCGCGAAGGCGTCGGCGCCGACGTAGGCCGCCTTGTCGTTGAATTCGACGTTTGCCGTCTCCGCCACGAAGCGTGCCACGGGGGTGATGAGCGAGAGCTGTTCCGGCGGGATCACGTCGAAGCCGAGCTTGAGCTGCAGGTTCGGGATGATCGCGCAGAGGTTGGCATTGCCGCAACGCTCGCCGATCCCGTTGATGGTGCCCTGGATCTGGGTGGCACCGGCCTGCACGGCGCGTACGGAGTTGGCCACCGCCAGCTCACAGTCGTTGTGACAGTGGATGCCCACGGCCACGCCGGGGAAACGCTCGACCACCTTGCGGGTGATCTCGAAGATCTCGTCCGGAAAGCTGCCGCCATTGGTATCGCACAGGACCAGACTGTCTGCCCCGCCTTCGACCGCGGCGGCCAGTGCCTTGAAGGCATAGTCGGGACTGGACTTGTATCCGTCATAGAAATGCTCGGCGTCGAACACCACTTCCTTCCCCTGGGTTTTCAGGTAGGTGAGCGTGGCGCGGATCATGCGCAGGTTTTCCTTGAGCGTGGTGCGCAGGATCGCGGTGACCTGGTAATCCCAGGTCTTGCCGAAAATCGCCACGGCTGGCGTGTTGGCCGAGAGCAGCGAAGCGATCTGGCCGTCGTCACCCGGCTCGGTGCCCACCTTGCAGGTACTGCCGAAGGCAATGATCCTGGCGCGCGTGAGCTTGAGCTCACCCAGACGGCGGAAGAACTCCAGGTCTTTCGGGTTGGAGCCGGGGTTGCCGGCTTCAATATAGGCAATGCCCAGCTCGTCGAGCTTGCGCACGATCTTGAGCTTGTCTTCCACCGAGAAGGAAATTCCTTGCGCCTGACTTCCGTCGCGCAGTGTGGTGTCGTAGGCAAAAACCTTGGTATTCATGATCTTGTGTCGAAAGTCTGAAGGGGCCGTCAGCCACGCTGACGAACCCCGAAACTACCACAAAAGTGCTCCGTTTCAGAGGCCTTGCAGGCAGGCGAGGGCGGCCAGACCGTCTGCCAGACAGGTTGCACTGACGCCGGTCAGCGGCAGACGCAGCGTGGCCCGGCCCATCCCCTGTTCGGCCAGGAGCGCCTTGACCGGTGCCGGGTTGGGTGCAGCAAAACAGGCTCGGATCAAGGGCTGAAGGCTTGCGGCAAGACGGCGTGCGTCGGCCAGTTGCTCCGCCTGCAGCAGATCGAAGATGCGCACCCACAGGTCCGGCCGCAGGTGTGCGGCAGCGGCAATCGCGCCGTGTGCCCCCAGGCAGAGGGCGGCAAAAAACTGGCTGTCCTCGCCGATCAGGACGCTTAACGGGGTCTCATGGATCAACCGCATCAGGTGATCCACACTGGCGCCGCACACTTTGATCCCGACGATGCGCGGGTCTTGCGCCAGGCGCTGCAGGGTCTCCAGTTCGATCGAGACGCCGGTGCGATAAGGAATGTCGTAGATCATGACGGGCAGGTCATTTGCGGCGGTGACAGCCTCGAAATGCTGGCGCAGACCGTCCTGGGACGGGCGCAGGTAGGGCGGTGCCGTGACCAGTAGACCGGCTGGATCCAGGCGGGCCAGGGAGCGGGCTTCCGCCACGGCTGCGCGCGTGTCGATCTGGCTCAGGCCGATGAGCAGTGGATACGCAGGTCCCAGGGTATTGCGCAGGGTTTCGAATACTTCGATCTTTTCACGGGGCGAGAGCGACGCGCCTTCGCCGGTGGTGGCGCCCGCGATCAGCCCGGCAATCCCTTGCCCGGCCAGATGCCGGGCGAGTTGTGCCAGTGCGGCATGATCGACTGCGTCCGCAATGAAAGGGGTGACGATGGGAACCCAGATGCCTTGAAATGTATGGTGCATGATTGCCTCGGATGAACGTTGAAAAAGCGTTCCGTCGGTCATGGTGACCGGGCGAGGCGTGCAGGGAAAAGAAAGATTCATTCACCAGAACCCGTCCGGCTTCCGCCCGACGGGTTGGAACAACCCCGTCAGCGGCGGAGTTGTTTTTTGGCTTTAAGACCGGCCTGCAGTGCCGGCAGGACGCGCACACCGGCGGCGCACGCAGGGCGGGCGGGCTGGCAGGGCGAGACAGATGCGGGCATGGGAAGACTCCGGACAGAAAGCGTCCTCATGGTGCCTCGCGTGGGCTGCAGACGTCAACCGCAGCCGGCTTCCACGCTAAACTTCCATCCATCATGCCGGGCCATTTTGCTGCCCGGGCAATGGATTGATCGGGAAAAAATGACTGCAATGTCTCGTGTGGGGCTCATGGTTTTGTGTACGGTGCTCGCGGCGTGCGCCAGTTTTGATCCGCATGGCGTCATCTCAAGGCGTGTCGGCAACAATCCGCCCGCCAGTGGAAAGCTGGACGAGCAGACCCGGGCCGAAGCGTTCGACTTTGTCTGGAACACGATCAACACCGGCTATCTGGACCCCACGTTCAAGGGCGTGGACTGGAAGGCAGTAGGTGAGCGCTATCGTCCGCAGGCGCTGGGGGCGCAGGATGATCCGGCGTTCTGGAAGCAGCTCGACCGCATGACGGCGGAGTTGCATGATGCGCATACCCGGGTCGAGTCGCCACAGCGTTTCGAGGAAATCCTCCGGCAGGCCGGCGTCAACCTGGGGCTGCTGCTGATCGAACTGGACGGCGCGCTGATCGTCGAGCGCGTGGGCAGTGCATCCGAAGCCTGGCTTGCCGGCTTGCGCCCCGGTGCGAAGATCCTGCGCATCAACGATGAATCCGCGATGGACTGGTGGCAGCGCAGTCTCGCCGCTGCGCGCGAAGGTTCCACGCCCTGGACCCGTCAACGCTATGCCAATGGCGAATTCAACACGGGCAAGGTGGGAGAGACGGTTGCGATCGAATTCGTTCGGCCGGACGGTACACGGGTGAATACCCGCATCGCGCGCAACAAGACCTCGGGCAGGCCCAGCGTGCTGGCACTGAAGCTTTCCAGCGGGCTGGGCTATCTGCGCCTCTCGGCCTTTGACGAATCCATCCGCCGGGATACGCTCAAGGCGCTCGAGGGCTTGCGTGACACCCGGGGCATCATTCTGGATCTGCGTGACAACGGTGGTGGCTCCACCTTCTTTGCCCGCGCTTTTGCCGAACAGTTCGTGACCGGCAAGCATGAGATTGCCCGCGTCACGACCCGCAGCGGCAAACCGGTCACCCTGTTGTTCGGCATGCTCGATCTGATCAAGCCTGAATTCAGCCTCGAAGGCCCGGCCAAGCCGCTGACCCAGCCACTGGTGATCCTCATGAGCCAGAACAGCGCGAGTGCGGCGGAACTGACGGCGACGGCGCTGCAAAGCGTCGGCCGTGCGCACATCATCGGGGACCGATCCTGCGGCTGCCTGCTGGGTTTCCTGGGCTATGCCAAAGTACCCGGTGGTGGCGCGCTGGCGTTCAGCGAGATCGGTTTTGAATTCAAGGATGGGCGGCGCATCGAAGGAACAGGCCTGACGCCTGACGAAACCGTGCGTCCAGGGCTGGCGGATCTGGCGAGCGGGCGTGATCCGCAATTCGAAGCTGCGGTGGACTGGCTGAGCAAGCAGGACAGTGAACCGAATCCGCCAGCGGTCGTCCAGTCAGAGTAGCCAGGCCGGTGAACGCTCGATCAAACCGTCGGCATAATCGATGCAGCGTTTGTAGACCCCCGGATCCAGCGCACGTAGCCAGCGTTCGGGCAGGCCGGCTTCGCCATGCAGGGCGCCCATGATCATGCCGGCGATGGCGCCGGTGGTGTCGGCATCGCCCCCGCGATTGACGACTTCCACCAGTGCGGACTCGAAGTTGTCGTTGATGTCGATGGCGTGCAACACGGCACGCATGGTGTCGACGATGTAGCCGCTGGGATTGTCGACGTGTTTGCCACGGAAACCGAACTGCGGGAACTCGCGGACAAGCAGGTTGGCCTGGGCCATCACGGCGCGGATGCCGGCACCGCTGACGCCCGCCTGGACCATGTTCACCACGGTCAGGGTGGCTGCGTCGGTGAGGGGATGGTAGTGAGTCACCCGGGCCTGGGCGAGCGTGGCGCGGGCAATGGTGTCGGAGGGCGCGCCGAGCAGGACCAGACCGATCGGCGCGCAACGCATGGTGGCCCCATTGCCGGCATCTTCCGAGGGAAGGACGCAGGCTTGTCCCGTGTTGCGAAAACGCACGATGCCGCGGCGCACGGTGTTGCCGATATCGACAGGCTTGGCCCGCATCCAGGTGTCAAAGGCCTGGGCGTAGTCTTCTGCCGCAGGGGCATTGCGGCGCAGGAGCCAGGCTTCGGCCAGGGCGAATGCCATGGTCGTGTCATCGGTGACCTGCCCGCACGCCAGCCTTAGCCAGCCGCCGCCGCGGATCTGGTTGTGACGGCCGAGTTGGGCCCGGATTTCGCGCGGTGTCATGAATTCCACCGTCGCTCCCAATGCATCGCCCAGAGCCAGCCCCAGCATCGCCCCACGCGCGTGGGTCCGCATCTGCAGGCGAAGCGGGTTGTGGGTGACACTGCGCAGACTCATGCTCATGGTCTGGATGAAAGGAAGGCTTGCCTGCATGTGAACCTCACTTTGCTTGCCCGCCATGTCCGGCGACGCTGGCCGAGCAGGTATCAGGGACCGTCTTGCCATTCAGACCGATCAAGGTTTCGAGACGCGCGGCATCGAAGCCTGCCAGGCGTACCGTGCCGATCTCGATCAGTGGACGACGGATCAGGATGGGTTCGGCAATCATGGCTTTCAAGGCCGAGCTGGTGTCGAACAAGTCCGGTGAGATTTCGCCGGATTTCACTTTCGGGGCGTTCATGTTGAACCAGGCCTCTACCGGCAGGTCGATGAAGAAATCCAGCAGACGCTGCGGACTCCAGGCTTCGTGCAGCAGATCGTGGAGGATCAGTTCGTGTCCGGCGGCACGGAGGATGGCTTGCTGTCGGATGTTGGTCTGGCAGCCGGGTTTGCCCCAGAAATGTACGGTCGCCATTTCACGCACCTGCTTCGTTGCGGAAGACGGACACGCTTGCGCTGGCGCCAATGCCGGTGAGGGAACCGGGGGGATTCAAGGCTTCCCCCAGCTCGTTGAGGATCACCCCTTCCACCGGGCAGATGGCGGCGCATTGCGGGGTGGCAAAAGCCTCGACGCATTCGGTACACAGCTCGGGGGCGATCAGGAAGTGGGGTGTCGCTTCAATGATCGCCTCGTTCGGGCACAAGGGCAGGCATGCCCAACAATTCACACACCCTTCAACGATTTCCAATGCCATTTTTGCCTCCGGCAAGGTACTGAGGCGCACCCGTCGGGGCGCCTCAGTACCGATCTATGCCATCTTCTGGTCCTCGAAAGGGGCTGCGTTCAGTTTTCCGGCCGCAAGCATTTCCTGCCAGACCTTGCCAATCGCTTCTTCGATGGGCTCCATGGCGTGTTCCCCGTTGGGCCGGATGCCGGCCGCTTCAAGCTTGCCCCAGGGCTCGATGCCGATGCGTGAGCACAGCACCACTTCGCAATCGGCCAGCACGGCAATCGTGCGCGCCAAGGTGTTCTCGGCTTCCCCGCAATCGGCCTCGCCACCACAGTACTGTGCGGCGCGGCGCGGCCCGAGAAAACGCACGCCGGCGCTGCTGGCTTCGTAAATCAGGAATTCCTTGGCGTGACCGAAATGCTGGTTGATCAACCCGCCACCGCTGCTGGCTACCGCCATGTGAACCGGGCGGCCTTGCGGCTTGGCCGGGCGGAGCAGGGAGATGATCGCGGTGTGACGGGCCGCGCGCTTGGCTTCCAGTTCGGCATTGATTTCCGTACGCAGTGCGACCCGCCGCTGCATGGCCGCCTGTTCAAACTGAGCGTCGATCTCCAGTGCTTCGATCTTGTCCATCGTGAAGTCTGCACCACGGTCCTCGCCGAGCATGCCGACCGCATCGGCACGACACTGGCGGCAGTGGCGCATCATGTTCATGTCACCGGCACAGGCGTCCTGCAGGTTTTGCAGTTCTTCGGGGGTCGGCCCGCGCTGGCCGGAGAGACCGAAGTAGGTGCCGTGTGCCGGGTCCGAGATCAGCGGCATCACGTTATGCAGGAAAGCGCCCTTGGCGCGCACGACGCGCGAGACTTCCTTGAGATGCTCGTCATTGATGCCGGGAATCAGCACCGAATTGATCTTCACCAGGATGCCACGTGCCACCAGCATCTCCAGCCCCTTCTGCTGCTGGGCGATGAGGATTTCGGCAGCTTCGCGGCCATGGATGCGGCGGTGGTTCCAGAAGATCCACGGGTAGATCTGCGCGCCGATGTCCGGGTCGATGCAGTTGATGGTGATGGTGACATGGTCCACATTGGCGGCGGCGATCTGCTCGACATACTCCGGCAGCATCAGGCCGTTGGTCGACAGGCACAGCTTGATGTCCGGTGCGCGCAGCTGCAATTCACGGAAAACCGTGAAGCTGCGCTCCGGATTGGCCAGAGCATCGCCCGGGCCGGCGATGCCCAGTACGCTCATTTGCGGGATCGCTGCCGCGACAGCCAGGGTTTTCTTCACGGCTTGCGAGGGCGTGAGGACTTCGGAGACAACGCCGGGGCGGGATTCGTTGCTGCAGTCGTACTTGCGATTGCAGTAATTGCACTGGATGTTGCAGGCCGGCGCCACCGCTACGTGCATGCGCGCGAAGTGGTGATGGGCTTCTTCCGAGTAACAGGGATGATCCTGGACCTTGCGCTGGATATCGGCCGACAGGCCATCCATCTGTGAAGATTTGGAACCGCAACTGCCGGCGCTACAGCCAGAGGCGGAAAGAGGTGTGCCGAGGGTTGGGGTGGGCATGCCGGACTCCCTGTGATCTGTTTGCGAAGAGATCAGCAAATGCCGTGCCTGTATTCAAAAACACGATTAATCAATGACTTGGTGTGGGTTGGGGCGCCTGCTGTCGGCTTGGTGACAGCACGGTTTGTGTGGAATGGCACAGAGACGGGACATGTCCGAACAACTGTGCTGCCTTCAATGACGAAAAAGAGGGAAGTACGAAGAGACCCGCGCCTGAACCAAAACAGTCTGTCGTGGTGCCTGCACCGCAAGGCTGAAGCCCGGAAAAACAAAACCGCACGCAACCGGGAAGGCTGCGTGCGGTTCTGCCGGGTGGCTGGAGATAGGAGATCAGCCCGTGATGCGTAGCTGCACGCCAGTTGCGGTATAGGTCGGCGTGGCCTTGAAACCGTCAACGGTGATGCTGGTGAAACTGCCGTAACGTCTGGCGGCGCTCACGACGGTGATGACATCGCCCACCACCGGTTTGTAGCTGCCCGGAAAGCTCACGTGCAAGGCGCCACCGGCGAGGATCGCGGAACCGCTGATGGCTAGCGTGCCCTGGCTGTTGCTGCGCAGCGCGACTTGCAGGGTGCTGCTGGAGAGCTGGGTGAAATTGCCGGTGATGGCCAGTGTGCCTGCGGCATTGCTCAGCAAGGTACCGCCGCTGACATAGACATCCCCTGTGCCGAAGGCATTGACCGAGTCTGCCGCCAGGGTGCCTGCGGCGAGCTGTGTGCCGCCGCTGTAGCTGTTGCTGCCAGCCAGACGCAGGGTGCCTGTGCCCAGCTTGCTGAGCTTGCCGCTCCCGCTGATGTCATTGCGCCAGGTGTCGCTGGCGTTGAACCCGCCGAGGCTGGCATCCATCG
The DNA here is from genome assembly GCA_018262235.1 of Pseudomonadota bacterium. Lineage (GTDB taxonomy): Bacteria > Pseudomonadota > Gammaproteobacteria > Burkholderiales > Rhodocyclaceae > Uliginosibacterium. Next base: position 48,896 of record JAGTRY010000008.1, on the reverse strand, counting down.
TCACGCTCACGTCGCCATTGAAGGCGCCATAACCATCTGCGGCAGCGAACAGGTTCAGACGGCCCCAACCTTCTGCATCGTCCATGACCGGATAACCGGAAGCCAGTGCGGTGGTTTTCAGCACGACGCGACGCTGCGTGGCGTCCAGATACGGCAGACGCGTTTCGAGCAGGACTTCGGCCTCCTTGGGGACCACGGCGGACTTGGTCTTGTCGGCAATCTGCGCAAAGCCGTAGGTCAGACGACGCAGGTAGTTTGTCTTGTTGGTGGCGTAGTCGGCAAAGCGATCCGTTGCCGTGGTGCCGGAGTGCGCGTAGGCGTTGAAGGCTTGCAGATCGCTGGTGCTGCTGGCGGCCATCAGCGCGGTATGGGCCTGGTCGACCGCTGTCTTGCGCGTGGTGCTTGAGGCAGCGGTGAGGTTCGCCGCTGCGGCAGCCAGGCCCTGGATGCGGCCGGTGATCACGTCGATGGGCGAATGCATGCCGGCCAGAATGCGGTTCTCACCGAGTTCAGCACCGCGGGCGATCATTTCCTGGAATCGTTCCGGTACCAGATAGGCCATGGCGATGGCATCACGCGTGGCTTCTGCGGTGTGGCCGCTGGGGGTGCCGCCATCGGTCGCAGGTGTCGTGCTCTTGGCAGGGACCAGTTCGGGGACGACGACGACACTGCTGCTCCAGCGCCAGGGGCGGGCGTATTTGTAGAAACGCTTGGCCGGTTCGGTCGAGGCGTTGTTGCCGATGCTGGAAATCAGGTCTACTGCGGCCCCGAAGGTCGTGTTGGTGCTGCTCCCCACGCCGATATTGTTGCCGCTGTCGCTATACAGCACCGTGGTGGCATCTGCCGGCACGCTGGTGATCGACGTTGTCTGTTGGGCTGCCGTGCGCCAGGCTGTGGTGAGCGGACCCATTCCGTCGGTGACGCTGTAGCCTTTGCCGCGGCGGTCATCGAGATAGGCTGCGGTGGCCTGCTCGGCCGTGCGTGCTGTCGTTGCCGTGACGACGTACTGGATGTTGGCATCGAGCACGGTCGCGTTGACCTTCTTGCCATCGGTGGCATCTCCCGGAATGCCGCTCCAGGTCGAGGCGACCACGGCCGGGAAGCTGCCGTTGGCTGCAGCCGTTACGCCCGCATCGACGATCAGCGTGCTGGGCGTCCACAGGTCCAGGACGCCCGCGAGCAGACGTACGCCGGCATTGGTGGCTAGCGTGGCGTAGCGCGCATCGCCACGCTGGTTGGTGTAGGCGTAATCGACGAAAGGCAGGACTGTCGTCTCATCCTGCACCGCGGCCGTCTCGGCGTAGCCCAGGCCTGCAGGTGCGGCCGGAATGACATAGCTATCGCTGACGACGGCGCTGGTGCTGTCGTCGTTCGAGCTGCTGCCACCGCAAGCACCCAGTCCGAGGCTGGTCAGGACTGCCAGGAGGATGAGGGAACGCGGGAAAACAGGATGGTGCTGCATGGTTTGATGGCTCCGAAGAATACGCCGCACAAAAGTCACGGCAAGAAAACCACGCATCATCAAAGTCGAGTGTTACAGCTTGAATACGGTCCGGTTGTTTTTGCGTGACAGGACACCGGCTCCCGTTGTTGCCGCGCATCAAGCCCTCATCACGCGACCATGTACCTGCGGAGCGTCGCGGCTAGACTGAAACATGATCAGGTGATCATGTCCGTCCGCGGAGCCATCGGAACGGGCAGACCGCCTGTTTGGCATTCGAAAGGAAAACCGATGGATCTCTACATGCAAGCCGCTCTGGAAGAAGCTGAAATCGGGCGTGCAGAAGGCGGCATTCCGATTGGCGCGGTGCTGGTTCATCACGGCAAGATCATTGGCCGTGGCCATAACCGCCGGATACAGAACTGCAGCCCCATCCTGCACGGCGAGATGGATGCGCTGGAAAACGCCGGGCGTCTGCCCGCGCAGGTCTACCGCGAATCCGTGCTGTACACGACCTTGTCACCGTGCCCGATGTGCAGTGGCGCCATCGTGCTCTACGGGATCCCCAGGGTTGTGATCGGGGAACACAGCAGTTTCATGGGGGAAGAGGAATGGCTGCGATCGCGCGGGGTGGCCGTTGAAGTGCTGCAGGATCGCAGTTGCATCCGGATCATGAGCAACTTCATAGCCGAGTTCCCCGAACTCTGGAATGAGGACATCGGCGTTTAGGCTGACCGAGTACGGGCGTGTCGCTGACGCGCCCGCTTCGTGTCAGTTGGCGGCAGCCATCTCGATGACAAGCAGATGGGCGCCGGCAGGGCTGGCGATATCCAGGGATGTGCCCACCGATTCGAGACCGTCACGCATGGCCAGGGTCTCGCCGTTGATCTGGGCTGTGCCTTCGATCAGGACCAGATAGGCCTGACGGTCGGGACGCACCTCGAAAATCGTTCTGCTGCCCGGAGACAGTGAGGTGGCGTAGAAGTTGGCGTCCTGATGGATCTTGACCGGCGCAGTGCCGGTGTCGGGCGACACCAGATGCAGCCAGCGGTTCTCGCGCGCAGCCCATTCGAACTCGTGATCGCCATAGCGTGGCGCGTAGCCGCTGCGGTCCGGCAGGATCCACATCTGTAACAGGCGCGATGGCGTGTTGCCGCGGTTGTATTCGCTGTGGCGTACCCCGGTTCCCGCACTCATGTACTGCACCTGGCCACGGGTCAGGGTGCGCTGGTTGCCCATGCTGTCGGAATGGGTGAGGCTGCCGTCAATCACGTAGGAAATGATTTCCATGTCGCGGTGGCCATGGGTGTCAAAGCCCTTGCCCGCCTGGATCAGGTCGTCATTGATGACGCGCAGCGCGCCGAACTGGATGCGTGCCAGGTCATGATAGTCGGCAAACGAAAAGTGGAACCAGCTTTCCAGCCAGCCCAGATTCGATCTGCCAAGCGTCTGTGCACGAAATATTTTTATCATGGTCGTTCCTCTCTCTGGGGCTGTCCGGGGGCGCGAACGGGAAGCCCCCGGGTGAAGATGCTGAGCGGGATGTCAGCTTATTTTTTCTGCATAGGCGTGTAATGCCGCGAGCTGTGCGACGATCATTTCCTGCAGTTTGGTATCGATCAGCCGGCCTTCTGCATCAAAGCTGCCACTGAAGGCATTGGCGAAGATTTCCGGCTTGTTCAGCACGTGCAGGTCCAGGAACACGCAGACCTGCCGCAGGTGATATTGCGCCCGTGAGGTTCCCATGCCGCCGCCGGCGCCCATCAAGGCGACTGCCTTGCCGGCCAGGCAGGCGTTGTCGGGCTCGCGTGAGGCCCAATCCAGCGCATTCTTCAGCGCGGGGGCGATGGAGTAATTGTATTCCGGGCAGGCGAAGATCAGCGCGTCGGCCACCGCCAGCTGTGTCAGCAGGGTTTGCACGGCGGCGGGTTTCTCGGTCAGGTCCATGTTGTAGAACGGCACTTCCGACAGATCGGCCAGCTCAACACTGATGCCCGCCGGGGCATTGGCCTGCGCGTAGCGCAGCAGCGCGAGGTTGCGGGACGCACGGCGCAGGCTGCCGCAGATGCCAAGTACCTTGAGTGTCTTCATGATCCTTCCTCTCGTTAGTTGATCGAATGAACGAACGGTGTTTACGAGTGTAGTCCAGTCATGCTGACGATGCGTACGGGCGCTGCGGGCGGCCTGCTGGGGTCGGGTGCTAAACCGCGCCTCCTCCGGCCAGCGCCGCGGTGACGATGGTTTGCGCTTCGGTGATGATCTGCTGCAGGTGTTGCGTGCCGATGAAGCTTTCAGCGTAGATCTTGTAGATGTCTTCGGTGCCGGATGGCCGCGCGGCGAACCAGCCGTTTTTCGTCGCCACCTTCAGGCCGCCGATGGCGGCGTCATTGCCCGGGGCGCGGGTCAGGATGCGTTCGATGGCTTCACCGGCGAGGGTGGTCGAGTGGATCTGTTCGGGGGAGAGTGCTGCCAGCAATTTTTTCTGTTGGGGGGTGGCCACCGCATCGACACGTTCAAAGACCGGGTCGCCGAACTCGTGACCCAGGGCGCGATACAGCTCACCGGGATCGCGCCCGGTGCGGGCGGTGATCTCGGCGGAGAGCAGGGCGGCGGTGATGCCGTCCTTGTCGGTGCTCCATACCGTGCCATTGCGGCGCAGGAACGAGGCGCCGGCACTTTCTTCACCGACGAAGCCGAGCGAGCCGTCGTTCAGACCGGCCACAAACCATTTGAAGCCGACCGGTACTTCGTACACCGTGCGGCCCAGGCGGGCGCCCACGCGGTCGATCATCTGGCTGCTGACCAGGGTCTTGCCGATGGCAGCCTGGCTGCTCCATGCAGGCCGGTGCTGGAACAGATAGTCGATGGCCACCGCCAGGTAGTGATTCGGTGGCAGCAGGCCCACGCTGGGGGCGACGATGCCATGACGGTCATGATCGGTATCGCAGGCAAAGGCGATGTCGAAACGATCCTTCAGGCCGATGAGGCTTTGCATGGCCGAGGGCGAAGACGGATCCATGCGGATCTTGCCGTCCCAATCCAGCGTCATGAAGCGGAAGGTCTGGTCGACATCCGGATTCACCACATCCAGATTCAGTTTGTAGCGTTCGGCAATCGTCGCCCAGTAATGCACTCCGGCGCCGCCCAGCGGATCGACGCCCATATGGATGCCTGCATCGCGAATGGCCTCCATGTCGATCACGTTGCCCAGATCCCCGATGTAGTGATCCAGATAATCGTGGCGATGGGTGGTGGACGCACGCAGGGCACGTTCATAGCTCATGCGCTTTACGCCGGTGAGGGCGTTCTGGATGAGCGCGTTGGCGCGGGCCTGCATCCAGCCGGTGATGTCGGTGTCGGCCGGGCCACCATTGGGTGGGTTGTACTTGAGACCGCCGCTGTCAGGCGGGTTGTGCGAGGGCGAAATGATGATGCCATCGGCCAGGCCGCTCTTGCGGTGGAGGTTGTAGGACAGGATTGCGTGCGAGACCACCGGTGTTGGCGTGTACTCGTCATTCAGTGCAAGCATCACTTCCACGCCGTTGCCGGCCAGCACTTCCAGGACACTCACATAGGCGGGTTCGGACAGCGCATGGGTGTCGAAGCCCAGGAACAAGGGGCCGTCGATGCCCTGGCGGGCGCGGTAATCGCAGACGGCCTGGGCGATGGCCAGGACATGCCATTCGTTGAAACTCTTGAGCAGTGAAGAGCCGCGATGGCCCGAAGTGCCAAAGGCGATTTGCTGGGACGGGATGGTGGCATCCGGTTCCAGCGCGTAATAGGCACTGATCAGGCGCGGAATATTGACCAGGGCAGAGGCCGGGGCGAGTTCGCCGGGGCGTGGTCCGGGAGGCGATTGAGTCGGTGCCGCAGGGCTCCCGTTGGTGAGCGAAGCTGCCGTCTGTGCCGTACCCATACCGTCTGCTGCCATGTTCTTCTCCTGAATCAGTTGGTTCCGCCCTGGTCTTGCGCAGGGGCCTGCCTGGATCCGCCGCGGGCAGGGAAATACGTGTCGCAAGGACTGCCGGGTCGTGCGGTTCGGGGCGCCAGAGGCACGACCATACCCGCAATGATAGCCCCGTCCTGGTCCTCTACAGGGTGTGGGCGACGGCTGTATCGACGCAGGACAGAAAACGCGCCAGGAGCGGTTTGGGTGTTGTGTGCCGGGTGACCAGATACATGCTGTGAAAGGCGCCTTCGTCAGCGAGCGGGATGTAGCAGACCCGGTCCATGGCAATGCAGGCCATGGGGCTGGGCATGACGGTGACCCCCAGTCCGGCCGCGACCAGGCCGATCTGGGTGACGGCTTCGGCGGCCTCCTGCTCGACCTTCGGCGTGAATCCGGCCCAGTTGCACAGCCGGCGGATCAGCACACCCAGGTCAGCCCCCGCGGCCTCCGGATAGGCAATGAAGCGTTCGTTGGCAAACTGCGCCAGGGTGACACGGCTGGACTTGGCAAGGGGGTGTTTGATCGGCAAGGCCATGACCAGCGGATCGTTGTGCAGCAGGCGCAGGCGCAGGCCGTCGACCTGTTTGTCCGGATCGTTGTAGCGCACGAAGCCCACGTCCAGATCGTTGTTGCGCAGGGCATTGAACTGGTCGGGCGTAAACATTTCCTGCAAGTGCACGGTGACCGTGGGGCAGTGCTCACGGTATTCACTGAGGATGCGGGGCAGGAGCGGCGTCAGGGGGATCGACGCGGTGTAACCCACAAACAGCTCCCCGATCTCGCCGTTCGCCGCACGCCGGGCTTCGTCACTGGCCAGGCTGGCCTCAGCCAGGATGCGCCGGGCGCGCTGCAAAAAGAGTTTGCCGGCATCGGTCAGGTTAACGCTGCGCTTGCTGCGGACCAGCAACTGCGCGCCGATTTCCTCTTCCAGCGCCTGGATCTGCTGGCTCAGCGGGGGTTGCGCGATATGCAAGCGTTCTGCGGCACGGCGGAAATGCAATTCTTCGGCGACGGCGACGAAATAGCGGAGATGTCGGAGTTCCATTGAGACTTTTTTAGTATCAAAAGCAGGTTAAAAATATATTGGACCTATCTATTGGGCTTGTCCAGAATCTGCCTCAAGTACTCAACCCGGTTCTGGATCCAATGACTCTGAGCGCCACCGTGATGGCCAACCCTGCTAAGGTCGAAACCCCTGCTGTCTTTCTTCAGTTTGGTACGCCCGGCTATCGCAAAGCGGCCCGCGCAACCTTCTTCGGTGGTTTCGCCACCTTTGCCATGCTCTATTGCCTGCAGCCTTTGATGCCGGAATTGGCGAACGAGTTCGCCCTGAGCCCGGCCCAGGCCAGTGGCGCCATGTCGATGGCGACCGGCGGGCTCGCTTTGTTTCTCGTCCCGGCCAGCCTGCTCGCAGACCGCAGCAGCCGGAAGTTCGCCATGGTGACGGCACTGGCCTTGTCCGGACTGCTGACGATACTGGCGGCCTTTGCCGGCAGTTTCAGCATGCTTCTAGGGGTTCGCGCGCTTTTCGGGATCGCGCTGGCCGGACTGCCTGCGGTGGCGATGGCCTATCTTTCCGAAGAGATCGCGCCGGAGTCCCTGGGGCGGGCGATGGGCTTGTATATCGCGGGCAATGCCTCGGGCGGGATGAGCGGACGGCTGATTGCACCCTTGCTGGCGGATCTGGGGTCATGGCGGATGGCCACTGCCGCGCTGGGGGTGATGGGGGTTGCTGCAGCCATTGCCGTGGCCCGCACCCTGCCGGCATCCCGGCACTTCAAGCCGCAGCGTTCGTCTCTCGCCGACATGGGGCGGCACGCGATGCGGCACTTGCGTGACCCCGGTCTGCCCTGGCTGTTTGTGTGTGCCTTCCTGCTCATGGGTGCCTTCGTGAGCTATTACAACTACCTTGGATTTCGCTTGTCTGCGCCGCCGTTTTCCTTGCCGCTTTCGGTGCAGGGACTGGTTTTTCTGCCCTACATCTTCGGCATGTTCGCCTCCGCCTGGGCGGGCCGGCTGGCGGATCGCTTCGGGCGGCGTGAGGTGCTGTGGTGCATGGTCTGCGTGATGACCTGCGGCTTGCTGGTTTCGCTGTCAGGGAATGGTTTGATCCTCGCGTGTGGCGCGATCCTGGTGACCTTCGGCTTCTTCGCATCGCATTCGATCGCCAGCAGCTGGGTCGGGCGGCGGGCACGAGATCATCGCGCACTCGCCTCGGCGCTCTACCTTGCGGCGTATTACATGGGTTCCAGCATCCTGGGCTGGACGACTGGTCTGGTCTGGCATCTGGGCGCCTGGGCCAGTGTGGTGGCGATCCTGACCGTGGTGCTGAGCCTGTGCCTCGCGGTTGCCTTGTATCTGCGTCATCTGACGCCGATCCAGTAAAGAAGGATGCAGCACATGAACCAACCTGGCCTGCCTGCCCGAACCGCTTGCGGCCGTATCCGTACGATGCCGTTCCATCCAATTACCTGTTGAGAGTCAATATGAGTCGTCCCTATACGCCTTCCACGCGCTTGCTGCGCGCCGGCCGTCCGCAGAGTGGCTGGGTCAACACCCCGGTCAGCCGCGGCAGCAGTTATATCTTCAAGGACGTGGCGGCATGGCGCGAAACACGTGCCCGCCGGGATACGGAACGCATGCTCTCATATGGTGCGCGAGGCACCGACAGCAGCTATGCGCTCGAAGATGCACTCGTCGAACTTGAAGGTGGATACCGGGCGAAGTTGTTTCCGACGGGGCAGGCGGCTATTGCCGTAATTCTTTCGGCATATCTTCAGAGCGGAGACCATGTCCTGATCACCGATGCGGTCTATGCGCCGGTCCGCCGTTTCTGCGCCAGGCAGCTTGCGCGGATGGGCATCACACACGAGTTCTACCACGCCGATGGTCACGATATTGCCAGCCGCATTACGCCCGCCACCAAACTGATCTACGTGGAAAGCCCCGGCTCGCTGGTCTACGAGATGGTGGATCTGCCGGCTATCGCCAAGCTGGCCCATGAGCATGGATGCCTTGTTGTGGTCGACAACACCTGGGGCACTGGGATGCTCTACCACCCGCTTGAATTGGGGGCCGATGTCTCGGTGATTGCGGCGACGAAGTATCTGGGCGGACATGCTGATGTAATGCTCGGGGCAGTGGTCACTACGCAGGCCGCCTGGCAACCGCTGGAAGAGGCCGCCGTGGATTTTGGCCAGACCGTTGGTGCCGACGATGCATGGCTGACTTTGCGCGGCATCCGTTCCCTGAAAGTGCGACTGGCCGCACACGAGAAGAGCGCACTGGATGTGGCACGGTGGTTGCTCACACAGGATGGGGTGGCGCGTGTCCACTGTCCGGCATTGCCTGATCACCCTGCGCATGCGCTGTGGTGCCGTGACTGCAGCGGCACGAATGGTTTGCTGACGGTCGAGTTTGTCGCAGGCGTTGATGCCGCGGCCGCCGAGCGATTCGTCAATGCACTCAAGCTTTTCGGCCTGGGGGCTTCCTGGGGCGGATTTGAAAGTCTGGTGATCCCGGTAGATATGCACAGCGCGCGCACCGTGGCTGATTGGTCGGGTAGTGGTGCAATGGTGAGGCTGCATGTAGGGCTGGAGTCGCCAGAGGACTTGATTGACGATCTTTGCGTTGGGCTGCAGGCATTAAAAGGCTAGATCCAGGTACAAAACTTTAACTTCCTTCCCCCTTTGTTCTGAGGAGTAATGGCATGACAAAAAAATCATCACTATCCGGCAAAACCGGCAAGATTGTTGCGCTCTCGCTGCTGCTGGGATCGCTGTTTTCGTCAGCCGCGCACGCGGATGTGTTCGATGACATCAAGGCACGCGGCAAGCTGGTTTGCGGCACGCAGAATGCCAGCGCGCCGTACGCCTATCAGGATCCTGTCAGCCGGACATTTGTCGGGTATGACGTGGATATGTGCAAGGAACTGGCCAAAGCGCTTGGCGTTGCGCTCGAACATCATCCGTTATCGACCGAGGCACGGATTCCCGAGCTCAAGCTCGGGCGGGTCGATGTCGTGGCCGGTTCGATGGCCTATCTGCCGGAGCGTGCCGAGCAGGTCGATTTCAGTCTCCAGTACCTGCAGGGAGACATCAAGGTCATGGTCAAGAAGAAGTCCGGCATCCGCAAACTGAGCGACCTTGCAGACAAGAAGATCTGTGCTTCTAAGGGATCCAGTTCCGCAGCGGTGGCCTCGCGCGTGCTGACCAAATCCCAGGTGCTGACATTCCAGGACGTGGCTTCCTGTTATCTGGGGTTGCAGAGCGAGAAGGTGGAAGGTTTCACGGCCGGGGAACTGGCGCTCAAGCGGTTCGAGATCGACTCCCAGGGCAAGGGTGACCCGGTGGTCCTGCTCCCTGAAGCCACCTACGCGGAACACATCGGCATCGTGGTCAACAAGGGCAATCCGAAACTGCTGGCGGCCATCAATGATGTGATCCAGCGTCTCGACAAGACCGGCGCCTTGACTACGCTGTATGACAAATGGCTTGGTGAGCAGTCGATCTACAAACTCAAGCGCAAATTCAAGGTCGAGCCCGTCGATAAGGCCGTATAACCCGGAGTATCGCCTTCAATGGATTTCCAGCTCTCGTTTTTGATGTCCAGCAACGTGCTCCCCCTGCTTCTGCAGGGGGCTGCAACGACTGTACGACTCTTTTCCACCGCCTGGATCATCGGCATCCTGGTGGCCTTCCTGCTCGTCGGGCTCAGGGCTGTGCCAAATCGCTGGATCGGCAGGATAGTGGCGCTGTTCGTGGAATATCACCGCAACGTGCCGACGGTGGTGCAGATCATGGTGTGGTATTTCGGCATGCCGGAAATCCTGCCGCAAGACATCAAGCTGTGGATCAACCGGGGCGATACGGAATTCCTGTTTGCCATGATTGCGCTGGGCCTGAACGTGAGCGCTTTCTTTGCCGAGGACATCCGCTCGGGGATGCGCGCGGTGCCGCACACCCAGCTGGAAGCCGCACGTTCCATCGGGCTCTCGGCATTCGGGGCCTTGATCTACGTACTCTTGCCGCAGGCCTTGCGGATCTCCGTGCCCCCTTTGATCAACCGTTCCCTGATCCTGTTCAAGGATACGAGCCTGGCCATGGCCATCGGGGTGGCGGAGTTGAGCTATCAGACCAAGGCTATCGAAAACCTGAGTTTCCGTTCGCTCGAAGTCTTTTTTGCTTCGACGGTTTTCTACCTGCTGGCGTCCCTTGCGTTGATGGGGATCGGAGCCTGGTTCAGCCGGCGTTTTCCGCCCGCATTCAAAGGATGACAGCATGCTGGATATATTGAGCCAATACGGCATGATGTTTCTGGTTGGGACCTGGCCTTCCGGACCGGTGGGGGGCTTTGCGGGGACCTTGATCCTGGCAGGACTCGGTCTGGGCTTGTCGTTCCCGTTGGCCGTCCTGATGGCGCTGGCCCGCACCGGGCACATCAAGGCTTTGCGTGTGTTCTCCACCATCTGGGTGTACACCTTCCGTGGCATCCCTCTGGTGACGATCATCTTTTGGGTCTATTTCCTGCTGCCCGTGATGATAGGTACCACGGTGCCGGCCTTCACGACGGCGCTGTCTGCCATCGTGGTGTATGAGTCGGCATTCCTCACCGAAATCGTGCGGGCAGGGCTGGACGGTTTGCCCAAGGGGCAGATGGAAGCGGCCAGGTCGATAGGTTTGTCATATTTTAAAGCCATGCGCAGCGTGATCCTGCCGCAAGCCCTGGTCAACATGATTCCCTCCCTGCTCAACCAGTTCGTGTCCACGATCAAGGCAACATCCATCGTCTACATCATTGGTGTGCAGGAAATAACGTTTTCGGCGCAGCAGATCAACAGCATCGAAATGACAAAGGCGTTGTCCGTCTATCTCGTGCTTGCCGGCTTCTATTTCGTGGCCTGCCTGGGGCTGTCGCAATTTTCAAAATGGCTGGAAAGCCAGATCCGCAACCGGCAGTTGCATGGCGTCTGAGCAACAGGTCGCTGGATGCAGGCACGTAACCGACAGGAGAATCGAACATGATCGATTTGCAACACGTTAACAAGTGGTATGGCCAGTACCATGCTCTGGACAATGTCACGGGACAGATCAAAAAGGGCGAGGTGGTCGTGGTGTGCGGCCCTTCCGGATCCGGAAAGTCGACCATGATCCGCACCTTGAACCGGCTCGAAACGATCCAGAGCGGGCGGATCTTCGTCAATGGTGAAGACATCTACTCACCCGGACACGATGTGAACAAACTGCGGGCAGGGATCGGTTTCGTGTTCCAGCAGTTCAATCTTTTTCCGCATCTTTCCGCACGCGAGAACGTCATGCTGTCGCCGCTGAAAGTGGCTGGCATGTCCAAGGCCGAGGCCTCCGATCTGGCGGCCGAACTGCTTACCAAGGTCGGCCTGGAGCATCGCATCGATGCGATGCCTGCGCAACTTTCAGGGGGGCAGCAGCAGCGGGTGGCGATTGCGCGTGCCCTGGCGCAGAAGCCTCCCCTGATCCTCTTCGACGAGCCGACCAGTGCGCTTGATCCGGAGATGGTGGGAGAGGTCCTGTCGGTCATGAAACAACTCGCCAGCGAAGGCATGACGATGGTTGTCGTGACGCACGAGATGGGGTTTGCACAAGAGGTTGCGGACCGGATCTGGTTCATGGATGCCGGCAAGATCCTGGAAGAAGCACTACCGCGGGATTTTTTCTCTGCGCCCAAACACCCGCGTGCGCAGCGCTTCCTCGCAGATATCCTGAGCCCGAAGATGGTCGGGCATGCACCGGACGCAGCCGAAGCCCTCGCCTGAATGGAAGCAAGGCAGGGCGCAGCAAAATGGATTCAACAAGGAGTACTTGCGATGCAAACGATCAAGACCGCTGAAGCCCCTGCTGCCATCGGTCCCTATGCCCAGGCGATTGAAGTGGATGGCTGGATCTTCACCTCCGGCCAGATCCCGTTATCGGCTGATGGAGACTTGCTCACCGGGGATATCGCCAGCCAGACACGCCAGGTGCTGGCCAATCTGCAGGCCGTGCTGGAGGCGGCTGGTGCGAGTTTGCAGGCGGTGGTCAAGACCACCGTGTTCCTGACCCATCTGGAAGACTTCAAGTCCATGAACGAGGTCTACGCTGCGGCCTTTGGCAGTCACACGCCTGCGCGCTCCACCGTGCAGGTCGCCGCCTTGCCGCGTGGCGCGGCAGTCGAAATCGAAGTGGTGGCGCGCAAGCCCCGCTAGCAGGGGCTGATTGGCGCTGCGCGGCATCCCATTGCCACGAGCATATTGAGTGCCGGAGAATGCAGGCTCTGCGGGAATGCCATGTGCAAGACTGCACATGTCTTGCGCTGAACAGCAAAACACTGTTGCTGTCGCGATGAAGAAATGCCTGAGGGTTGTGTTTCCTTGCGCACGGACGTACCTTCCAGGCGGGTCCAGACTGGAACGCTGCTACGGAATCGATGCACGCCGGTCTACCGCATCGCTCCGTTTTTCAACCCGGCTTGTTCCCATGGAGTTGCCATGAATATCCATCTGAGTATTGCGCCCCTGATGTCGTTGATTGCCGGAATCCTGATCCTGGTCATGCCTCGTCTCTTGAACTTCATCGTAGCCATCTACCTGATCGGGATTGGACTGGTCGGGTTGTTTGGTGTTGCGAGCCTGAGCTTGAGGTGAAGGCTACGCCCTCTTGCCCGGTCAGAGCAGAAGGTGAGGCATCCGCGCCACATCCGGCTGGGCAGAATGAAACGGAACGTTATTGATGTGGCCGCGTTGGGCTAGAATCAATGCTCCAGGCGGCGCAATGCCGCTGGACACTTAATCGAATAGGCTTGCCAAGTATGTTGGAGATTGTAGCAATCCGATAACTCACCCGATTTTCGGTGTGCCAGTTATCGCTATGCAAAAGAATCGGTGACGGCCCTATGGGTCTGTTGCCTGTTATGCATTTTGATTGCTAAAGAACGTCCAACATGAATATATCAAAGCCTGAGCAGAGGACCCTGCATGTCCTCGCCAAGGGCGGTCGCATTGTGCACAGCCACGATGAGACAGGCCATCTTTCCTCTGTCGATTGTTACACCCGCGACGGTTTTCTTCTGACTGACTGCTCGCTCGACATCTTCAAGAAGCTGCGAAGCAAACGCCTCATTTGTTCCAGGAATGGGCAGCCATACCAAATCAGCAAAGCCGGCCTTCGCGCAGTGCGCTCACAACTCGACAATCAATGACGCATTCCGGACAAGCCCGTTTGGTGACTGTGTCCGCAATAACCAGCGCTTGCCTGATAACCACGCGGAGCCCGCACAATTGGTTACTGCAGGCAGGCAACCCAAGCCATTCAAACCTGTAAGGAGTTTATGTAATGGACATCCCAAGAATATTCACCATCACCGAAAGCGCTCACCGCATCCATAATCCGTTTACCCCCGAAAAGTTTGCCGTTCTTGGCGCGGCGTTACGTTTGGCGTCGGGGGCTCGCGTGCTTGATTTAGGCTGCGGTTCAGGGGAGATGTTGTGCACCTGGGCACGCGATCACGGTGTCACAGGCACCGGCATCGACATGAGCCCGTTGTTCATCGGCCAGGCGAAACGCCGCGCTGAAGAACTCGGCGTCGCCCATCAGCTCAAGTTCATCCATGGTGATGCGGCGGGCTATGTCGCTGAAGAGAAGGTCAGTGTGGCAGCCTGTGTCGGTGCGACCTGGATCGCCGGAGGCGTATCCGGCACCATCGAGCTTCTGGCCCGGAGCCTGCACGCTGGAGGGATCATCCTCATTGGCGAACCGTATTGGTGGCAATTACCACCAACGGAAGATGTGGCTAAAGGATGTCTTGCGCACGCGATCTCCGATTTTCTTTTGCTTCCGGAACTTCTCGCCTCTTTCGGCCAGCTTGGGTGCGACGTCGTTGAAATGGTTCTGGCTGATCAGGACGGCTGGGACCGATACGAGGCGGCCAAATGGCTCACCATGCGTCGCTGGCTTGAAGCCAATCCTGCCGATGAGTTGGCAAAAGAAGTGCGAGCCAAACTGAGTTCGGAACCGAGGCGCTACGCGACCTATACGCGTGAATATCTGGGCTGGGGGGTATTCGCGCTGATGCTGCGCTAGGCTTTGGAACCCATCAGGGCCATGTCAGTGTCCGGGGTGCGGGTCGCATGACGAGCAGAGCTGTTGAAGCAGGACGTACCGCTGTGGCAGGTTGGATAGTGAGTTCGTTGGATCGGGAAGCAGACGTTCAGGCGTAGGGCGGGTTAGCCGTAGGCGTAACCCGCGCGGAATGGGGAGTCACATTCGTCAGCGCGGGTCAATGACCCGCCCTACAAGGCTATTCATTAACTGTGGTTCCACTTGCCTGATTCAGCCGCGCTCACAAGATCAGCGATTCTGATTGGCGAACGCCGTACTTTTTGTTCTGGGGTGCCGGACCGCATCCACAACACAACCCAATATAACGGTGCCCAAGGCCAAAACCCTTCTGGGCCAAAGTGCCTCGTAACGTCAAGAGCCGACAGGTCGACGTTGAAACGCTCACCAAAGGCAACCAAGAGATCACTACCGTCCTCGCCATCAATGCCAAGATCACCGAAAAGTGTGGTCGATAGCGAAATACGTTCCGATGGAACGCCAACAAAACTAGCAACAAATTCGGAGACTTCTACGAATGTTGGTAATGACATTCTCGGGGACGTGTAACGAGGGTGTAGAAAAATGTTGTTCATGCTTGGTCTTGAACAACTGCTCTGGCGCCTGATCGTGAATGCCCGCTTGTGGCCGGTTCTCGTCTGATCGCACGTGTTCGTGCTCATGGTGAGATTGGCGCAGTAAAAAGACTGATGAACGCTACACCATCGCTTATGGCATTGGCAACGAAGATCCAACCGAACTCACGACGACGCACAATAAATTTGAACACGCGTTTGTAGATGAGCGCTTCAATTGCTGTGTTGACAAGATACGCCAGTAAAAAAAGGTACAGCCCATGTGATGGGGTTGAAAGTTCCCCACTTCAGGATGTGCATGTAGATCATGCCCGGGAAAAACTCCCACCGCGTACGGCGTACTCTGAACAATCCGGCACGACTCGTAGGGTGTCAATGAGCAAAGCGAATTGCACCGTATGAACATGCATGACGTTAATCCACCCAATCCGGTGCGATTCGCTTCGGCGCCCTACGAATGCCCGCTTCCGGGCCACATTACCGACCGTCCGCTCCTGGTCGATATCTGTCAATCATAAATCTGATAAAGCCAGCATCCTAGCCATAGGACCGTGATCGTGTTGACCGAGCATGGGTGATCAGTCTTACCTGATTGGGCCATGAAGTAGTGGGCTTGCCGTCTGGCCCGTCAGCGTCGCGTCAGGAGCAGTCCGCATTCCAGATGATGTGTATAGGGGAACTGGTCGAATACGGCGGCGGCGCTGAGGCGGTGCGTGGCTTGCAGGGCCTCGACGTTGTCGCGCAGGGTCTGCGGGTTGCAGGAGATGTAGAGGATGTATTCGAAGCCGCTGGCCAGTTGCAGGGTCGGGGCGTCCAGCCCGCTGCGGGGCGGGTCGACGAAGAGGGTGGTGAAGCGGTAGCCGTCGAGATCTACATCCTTCAGGCGCGTGAAGGGGCGCACGCGGGCGAGGGCATCGCTGATCTCGTCGCTGGCCATGCGCACCATCGTGACATTGCGGATGTCATTCGCGGCAAGGTTGTAGTCGGCTGCCTTGACTGAGGATTTGCTCATCTCGGTGGCCAGCACGCGACCGAATTGTGGCGCCAGGGCGACCGTGAAATTGCCGTTGCCGCAATACAGTTCGAGCAGATCACCGCCGAGTCCCTGCGCCTGTTGGCATGCCCAGCCGAGCATCTGCTGATTGACGCCGGCGTTGGGCTGGGTAAAGGAGCCTTCGACCTGCTGGTAACGCAGGCGCCGGTTGCCGACTTCGAGTTCTTCGAGCAGCCAGTCGCTTTCGAGCACGATCTTCTGTTTCAGACTGCGCCCGATCAGCTTGATCTGCAGCTCGGCCGCCAAGGCGCGCGCGGCGGTTTCCCAGTCGGTGTCGAGCTTGCGGTGGTAGATCAGGGTGACGAGCATCTGCCCCGAGCGTGTGGCGAGAAAGTTCACCTGGAACAATTTGGTTTTCAGTACCGCTTGTGCCTGGAGTTTTTCGCGCAGGCGCGGCATCAGGGCGCAGATCGAGGCGGCGGCGGTGGGAAAGTCTTCCAGTACGATGGGGCGTTTGGGATCCGCCGGGGCGAACATTGCGTAATCGATGCGTTCGCCTGCATGCCAGATGCGGAACTCCGCGCGTTGCCGGTAATGCAGCGGTGCCGAGCGGAACACGGCCGGTTCGGGCAGGCCAAAGGGCGCGAAATTGGTCTTGAATTCGGCGAGCTTGGTGGCGAGTTGTGCCGCGTAGGTGGCGGGATCGATCTGGGGCAGGGACATGTCTGGCGTACAAGCGGGGCGGGGCGCAAGGATACCGCGCCGGGCCCGCGAATGCATGGGGGCATGCGCCAGGGAAAAGCCCGGGCAGATGCTTGGCGTAGCCTGGGCCTGTCCGGCGCAGGCCGTTTCTGCGGGGTTCAGGGTTTGGTGGCGGCCCGGCGATTGGCTTGAGCACGCTCTGGCGGTTGGCGTGCCCAGGCCTCCAGAAAGCTCAGGGTGACGCTGGCTTCGTTGCGCTCCGCGAGGCCGCTGCCGAAAAAGGCGCCGACGTCGGTGAAATCATCGCCGCCCGCCAGATCGGAGAGACTGCGGAAAGCAATGAAGGGCACCTGATTGGCGTAGGCCACATGGGCCAGTGCGGCTGTTTCCATGTCGATGGCTTCGGCCTGGAGCGTGTCGAAGAGATAGCGGCGGTATTCCGGATTGGCGAGGAAGGCGGTTGCAGACACTGCGCGGCCACCCACACGCAGTACAGGCTGGCTGCTGACACATTGCACCGGGCTGCGCGGCCCGCAGGTGTCGAGTACCGGACGGATTTCGCGGGCCACGGCGAGCATTGCCGGATCCGCCAGATAGTCGAAGCGGAACTCTCCTTCGGGCGGGCTGGCGGTCCGCTGTACGGCGTTGTCACGCATGAACAGCCCGGTGGATTGTCCGCCGATGCGGTATTCGGGGAAGGGACGGCCGTCGGCTCCCCGCGCGAGTTTGAGGCCGAGGCATTCGATGGCGCCGGGCTGACCACAGGCGGCAGGCACCGAGCCATCGCCATTCCAGTAAACCTCCATGGGCATGGCCCAGCGCTCGGGCACCACCACGTCGCCGACATGGCTGGCCGGATTCACGCCACCGGCAATGCCGCTGAGGATCAGGCGCTCGATGCGGAAGTGGTCGAGCAGCAGCTGGGTGCTCATCGCGGCATTCACCATGCTCACGCCCGAGAGCACGATGACGACCCGGTTGCCACGCAGCACGCCACTGGTGAAGCGTTTGCCATTGATCGTCCACACGCGGCGGGCACGGGTTTGGGCGAGCAGGATGTCTGCCTCCGCACCGAAGGCGGCGACGATGCCGATGCGTGGCGTGCATTCGCTGAGACAGTGTGGCGGGAGCTTGCCTGCAGCCTGGACGGAGCTGGTCAAGAGCAGGGCGACTGAGACGAGGAGGGGGCGCAGCAGGCGAGGAATCATGGTTTCGGGCTCGGCGGATTCAGTTCGGACGCCTTCCGGGAGACCGGCCGGCAAGCGCTAGCTTAGCGCGATCCGGTCGGGACATGCCCTTGTTTCCAATACCCGAAAGGCCGCTTAGTGTGGCGGATGGCATGCCGTAAGGTCATAGATGACGATCAGGTTTGCCGCGTGTCGTCAGAAAATGTTCAGGAGGTGTGGGTCATGACGCTTAAAAAACACTTGCTTCTCGTGGTCGGAGGCGCCTTTGCGGTCCTGCTGTTTGCAACCGTATGTGGCCTGTTTGCCCTGCGCAATGCCTCGAACGAGTTTCATCACACGCTGGAACATGAAGTGGCTTTCCAGCAGGCGTTTACGGAAATGTACGCAGGCGGTCTGCAGGCGGCCTCGTCACTGCGCGGTGTGGTGCTCGATCCACAGAACAAGGCCGGCTATGACAATCTCAAGAAAGGGCTGGAGGATTTCGATGCCGCCTTGCAGAGTGCGAAGGCCTTGCCCCCGATAGACGGGTTGGCGGGGGATGCGTTGTCAAAGATCGAAACGCTACATGCCCGGCGCAAGGGGCTGATCGAGCAGGTCAGCAGCAAGGCGAGTACGGATCCGGCGGACGCGGTAACCCTGCTGAACAAGGAAGAAATCCCGTTGTGGCGTGAAATCCGCAAACAATTGCTCGATGGCACGCAGATCGTCCGCCAGGCTACCCTCGTGACCGAAGACGCGGGTCAGCAATCGGCCAGCCGGGCCTTCTATCTGGTTCTGACCCTGAGCGTCATCGGCGTAGGGATTGCCGGGACCAGCCTGTTCGGCATCCTGCGCAAGCTGGACCGCAGCCTGGGCGAAGATCCTGCCACCGTGGCCGGCATTGTCCGGCGGGTCGCCAGTGGCAATCTGACCGAGCCAATCCCCGCAGGGGCCGCGACAAGCGTGTTGCAGGCCATGCATGACATGCAGGAACACTTGACGGGAACCGTCAGTCAGATCCGTGCCAATTCCGAAGCGCTCGTCAATGCCGCCTCGGAACTCTCGGAAAATGAAAAGAAGGTGGTCGCCAACATTTCGACGCAGAGTGCCGAAATCAACGATATGGCCGCTGCCGTGGAAGAGCTAACCGTTTCCATCAAGCAGGTCGCGGATCTGGGCAAGGAAACCCGGACGATTGCGACGGACTCCGGCCAGCAGGCGGTAGACAGCCGTGCACAGATCGAGCATCTGGTTCATGAAATGGAAGGCGTCATCCGCAACGTGCAGGGAGCGTCCAGCGTGGTGGAACAACTGCGCCAGGAGTCCAGCCAGATCGCCACGGTGGTGCAGACCATCCGCGAGATTGCCGATCAGACCAATCTGCTGGCCCTGAACGCGGCGATTGAAGCTGCGCGGGCGGGCGAGCAGGGGCGTGGGTTTGCGGTGGTGGCTGATGAAGTCCGCAAGCTTGCCGAGCGGACGGCCTTGTCCACCACGCAGATCGGGGAGACGGTGGCACGGGTGCAGTCCGGCATCAGCGAAGCGGTCGAGCGGATGGCCTCGAGTACCCAGGCGCTCGACGAGAGTGCCAATTCGGTGGGGGCTGCCGGAGAGACCATCAGTCGCATGCAGGAAGCATCCAGCCGGGTCGTGCGCAACGTGGAGGACATCGCTCACTCGATCAGCGAGCAAAGCTCGGTCAGCACCCTGATTGCGCAGCGCATCGAGAGCATTTCCCTTGCTGCAGAAGACAACACCCATGCCGTTGACAAGGAAGCCCAGGAAACCGAATCGGTCCGCAATCTCGCCCGGCAGCTGGATCAGTCGGTCAGTTTCTTCCGGCTGCCGCTATGAACGGCGCTGTGCCTACTCGATCTTGGCGGCGGCCCTCAGCTCGGCGCCAAGCTTCTTGATCGTGTCCTGGACCATCCCCTGTCTGATCCGCTCCCTGGCTTTGTCATAGCCCGGGGCTTCAATCTTGCGGGTATCGTCCAGCATGATGACGTGATAGCCATTGTTCGTGCTGAGCGGGGTGGTGGTATACGTCCCCGGCTTGAGGGCGATGACTGCAGTTCTCAGTGATTCCGGGAAGGTGTTCGGACGGGTCCACCCCAGGTCCCCACCGTTTTTCCGGCTTGCCTCATCGAGGCTCTGGGCCACGAGCGTTTCGAATTTCTCGCCATGCTGCAGGCGCTGGATGATGGCGCTGGCCTCGGCTTCGGTCTTGAGCAGGATGTGGCGCAGCTTGTACTCGGTCGGCCCGAGCAGGCTCAGCTGGCGTTCATATTCGGCTTTCAGGGCCGATTCGCTGATCGGGTGGTCTTTCAGGTACTGATCGATGAAAACACTCACCAGCACGCCCTGGCGCGCAATTTCGATGCGGGCCTGTGTTTCAGCGTTCTTCTCCAGGCCTTTCTTGCGCGCTTCCTGCGCAAACAATTCGCGCGTGATCAGTTCCTCGCGGATGGCGGCGCGCAGATCCTGGGTATCGGGCTGCCCCTTGGCGACTTGCTCGGCCACGAACAGGTCGGCCACATTGCGGTTGATGGAAACCCCGTTGACCATCGCCAGGGGTTTGGCAGAAGGCGTGGCCGCCAGTACAGGCAGGGCCAGCAGGGGGAAAAACAGGCTTGCAAGGACGCAGGTACGGGCGGTCTTCATCGGATTCTCGGCACAGGGAAGAGGGTGGCAGGAAAAGGGGGTAGGGGCGGCGTCCGGGCATGGGCGCACGCATCCCAGCGGCCGATCAATCCGCAGCAGAGATGACCTGGTTGCGTCCTGCATGCTTGGCTGCGTACAGCGCCTGATCGGCACGGGCGAAGAAAGAATCCCGGGTTTCTCCCGGCTGGTATTGGGCAACACCCAGGCTGGCGGTAATGTTGCCGTTGGTGGAAGCAAATTCGAAATGGTGTGCTTCGATGGTGGCGCGCAGTTTTTCGGCAATCAGCTTGGCTTGCTGCAGTTCGCAATTGGGTAACAGGACAAGGAATTCCTCGCCGCCCCAACGGCTGACCAGATCGCTGGCGCGCACCGCATCGCGCAGGATCTGCGCCAGCTCGCGCAAGACGGTGTCGCCGGACTGATGGCCGTGGGTGTCATTGATGGTCTTGAACAGATCCAGGTCGAGCAGGATCGCGGAGACCGGCTGACCGTTGCGTTGATAGGCGGCGATGACCTGATTTTCGGTGATCTCGAACGCCTGACGATTCATCAGCCCGGTCAGGACATCGGTATTGGCCATGCTTTCCAGCCGGCGCTGGTAGCGGCTGACCGCGAAATACATGATGAGCAGGGCCAGCAGGATCACGCCTGTACTGACCGCCAGATTGATTCCGAGCACCCGCCGTACGGCCGCGAGTTCACCGGCTTCGTCCTGCTCCACGATCAGGTACCAGTTCAACTCCGGAATGAACCGGGTGTTGACCAGGATGGTATGCCCATCGCGTACATACTCCAGCCGGGTCGGTTCGGTCTTGTGATTGAGGATGCGTTCGGCAACGCTGGCCAGACCCGGTAGCTGGCGGATCGAACCGCGCTGGTTCTGCATGGCCTGGCCCGCCAGTACGATGGTACCTTTCTGGTCGGCGAAGAAAATCCGGCGCTGGAAGCGGTCCTGGTAGCGTTCGATGAGGCCCCCCATGGTATCGAGGGTGATGCCCACACCGACGGCACCGATGAAATTCTGGTGGTAGTCGAGAAGCCGGTAATTGATGAACACCGTCATCGTGTCGCGATTGGCCAGGTCCGGGTCGACGTTAATTTCGTAAGGATCGCTCATCGAACGGACGCGGAAGAACCAGGTGTCGCGTGGTTCGTCTTCGCGCACATTCTTCAGCTTGCCGTTGGCATAGTAGTAGGCGTGGCTGCGTTCCGAGACCAGAAAGCTCGTGATCGTGCCGTATTTCTCCTTCATTTCCTGGAGATAGCGCTTGATCTGGGTTTCATCACGTTCGCCGGCGATGACCCAGTCACGCACAAAGGTGTCGTGCGCCATCAGCGAAGAAATGTACACCGGGCGGAACAGGTCGCGCTGGATCTCGGAGTAGATCGTGTCGCCGGTGAGTGGCAAGGCGCCTTCGCTGATGCTGCGGCGGATCGCTTCGCGTGAGCTGAGATAGCCGGCCAGACTGATCGCGAGAAAACCACAAGCCAGGAGACCGGCGAGCAGGGCGAGCAGCCGGTATTTTTCGGTGAGAAAACGCATGGTTAATACTGGGTACAGCAGCGGTAGGAAGCCGGAACAATAAGGCAGAAGTCCCTGACTTGAAAGGGGGTACGTGCGTCTCTGCCTTTCGCTGGAGAGGTGCGCGCCCCCTGGGCAACCATCAATCCGGCAGCTTGCGTACCGGGTTGCGGGCTTCCAGTTCGTTGATGTACTGGGTCATGCCCTGCGCTTCACGTGCCAGAAAACGCTGTACCGCATCGCTGAAACGGGCATCGGCCAGCCAGTGCAATGAGTGAGTTTCAACCGGCTGCAGGCCGCGTGCGAGCTTGTGTTCGCCTTGCGCACCGCCTTCAAAATACCGGAGACCCTGGGCGATGGCGTATTCGATCGGGGCGTAGTAACAGGCTTCGAAATGCAGGCAGCGCACGTCTTCGAGCGCGCCCCAGTAACGGCCGTACAAAGTTGTACTGTCACGCAGCAACAGGCTGGCAGCGATGTCGCGTTCGCCGATGCTGGCGATCAGCAGGACGCAATGCTGGGGCAACTTGTCGCCCAGGCGCTCGAAAAAATCCAGATTCAGATAGGGCGCCGCGCGGTGCAGGGCGTAGGTGCGTTCATAGCAGCGTGTGAAGAAAGACCAGTCGCGCAGGCTGATCCGCGGCCCCTCGATCCGTCGCAGCACGACGCCCGCTTCTGCCACACGGCGGCGCTCCTGGCGGATCTTCTTGCGTTTGTCGCGGCTGAGTGCGGCAAGAAAATCCTCGAAGTCGTGATAGCCCGCGTTGCGCCAGTGGAACTGTACGGTGCTGCGACACATGTAGCCCAGTTCCTGTGCCCATTGCACTTCGTCGGCCGCGGCAAACAGCAGATGCAGCGAAGACAGGCCGCTTTGTCGCGCCGCCTGCAATACCGCAGCCAGCAGCCCGCGGCGATGTTCGGCGTCCGGCCCCAGGATGCGCTGCCCTTGTACCGGCGTGAAAGGGATCGCTGCCAGCCATTTCGGGTAGTAAGCCAGGCCATGCTGCGCGTAGGCCTCTGCCCAGGCCCAGTCAAAGACATACTCGCCCATTGAATGTTCTTTCAAGTACAAGGGCATGGCGGCGAGCAGTTTGCCTGCGTCCCATAACCCGGCATGGGCACTCTGCCAGCCGGTGCCTTCGCCGACGCAGCCCGATGCTTCCAGCGCATGCAGGTAGGCATGGCGGAGGAAGGGCTGATCATCTAGTGCGAGGGCATCCCAGGTCCGGGCCGGGATCTCGCTGATGCGGGCGTGGTATCGCAATTCCATTCTGGTGCCTGGTGCCGGGGGCGTGTCGGGTTGCAGGAGACTGTCCATGATCTTACTGTGCGGCGCTGGTCCCGGCGCACAGACCGAGCAGCATTCTTGTTGATCAACACCGGTGCCGGGTGTGTGCGTGTTGTGCTCGCGATGGATCGTGAGTCGCGTCCACGATGGCCGGATGGCGGGTGTGGCAAGGACGTAATTTCTCTGGACAATTTTTTGCCCGAATGGAAGCCCAGAATGCCTCTATAGGAGGCTATATTGAGCGACCTGACTGATCGCATCGCAAGGAAGATGAATGTCTGCTGTAACAGGGAGAAGGCCTTGATGGACATCCGCAAGAACGTTGCTCCGGAATTCGTGCTTGGCGCCGGTGCCCTGAGCCTGGTCGGCCGGTATGCCCGGAATTTTGCGGCTGAGCGCGCACTGGTTGTGACGGATCAAGGTGTCATAACGGCGGGATGGGCGGGCAAGGTTACCGAGGCGTTGCAGCAGGTGGGCATGGCTTGTGTCACGTTTGCTGATGTTTCTCCGAATCCGCGCGAAGCGGAAGTCATGGCGGGGGCACAGAAGTTTCGGGATGAAGGCTGCGACCTGATCATCGCGGTCGGTGGTGGCAGTCCGATGGATTGCGCCAAGGGGATTGGCATCGTGGCCTCCAGTGGCGCTTCGATCCTCGATTTCGAGGGGGTTGACCGGGTCCGGATTCCCGGGCCGCCCTTGATTTGCATCCCGACCACGGCGGGGACGTCCGCGGATGTCTCGCAATTTGCGATCATCAACGATACGACCCGCAACGTGAAGATCGCCATCATCAGCAAGGTCATGCTGCCGGATGCGGCCCTGATCGATCCGCTGACCACTGCCACCATGCCTGCCGAACTGACCGCCGCGACCGGATTCGATGCCTTGGTACATGCCATCGAGGCGTATGTGTCGACCGCCGGTTCGCCCGTGACGGATCTGCATGCGCTTGAGGCCATCCGCCGGATTTCACCGAATCTGCTTCCGGCTACGCGCAACCCTGATGTCATGGCATATCGCGAGCCGATGATGCTTGGCAGCCTGCTGGCAGGCCTGGCTTTTTCGAATGCCAGCCTGGGTCTGGTGCATGCGATGGCACACAGCCTGGGCGGTTTGCTCGATCTGCCCCATGGCGTTTGCAATGCCCTGTTGCTTGAGCACGTGGTGGCGTTCAATCATGCCAGTGCCTGTGAACGCTATGCCGCCATTGCGACCGCCATCGGCGTGGATGTAAGCGGTATGAGCGCAGCAGGACAGAAGGCTTGTCTGGTTGACGCCTTGCGTCGTTTGCGTCTTTCCGTCGGGCTGGACCGAAGCTTGCATGAACTGGGCGTCAAGGCCGACGACATCCCGCAACTGGCGCGGCATGCTGCTGCTGATCCGTGCCTGGTCACCAATCCCGTCCAGGCTTGTGTTGAAGACATCGAACAGATCTATGAACGAGCACTCAAAGCCTGAACCCTTGGGCACAACCACAAGCCTTCTGGACCAGATCATCGGGCTGGATGAACATGCGCTGCGCAAGAGCTATTACCCGCAACTCCAGCAACAGGTGGAAGCCTTGCGCGCCGCGAAAGGGGCACTGGAACAGCAGGCGGCAGAAATGCGGACGATGCTGGTCGAGCTTGAAAGCACGCGCAAACGTGCCGAGGAAAGCGAGGCCAACTACCGGGAACTCTTTGACAAGTCGAGTGAAGCCATCATCGTGCTTGATCCCGCTTCGCAGGAAATATGCGCGGTGAATCAGGCTTTCTCGGAACTGTACGGGTTCAGTCGTGAAGAGGTCGATTCACTCTCCATCCTGGATCTCTCCTCTTCCAACAAACCGGTGGATCCTGCCGAGGTGCGCCAGCGTCTTGCCCAGGCCATGAGCTGCGGGACTTATCGTTTCGAATGGCTGGCACGTCGCAAGAATGGCAGCGATTTCTGGGCGGATGTTACGCTCAAGAGTGCGTCCATCCGCGGGGAGCGCCGCATCCTGTCGACGGTCCGTGACATTACCGACCGCAAGCGCGCCGAAGCGGAAGTGGCGGAAATCAATCGCCAGCTCGAAGACCGGGTTGCACAACGCACCAGCGATCTGGCCCAGGCCAATCAGGAACTGGCCACCTTGCTGGGACATTTGCGTGCCGCCCAGACCCAGCTTGTGCAAAGCGAGAAACTGGCTTCGCTGGGGGCGCTGGTGGCAGGCATTGCGCACGAGCTGAACACGCCGATCGGAAACTGCATGATGCTCGCCAGTACCTTGCAAGACCATCGCGAGACATTCGAAAAAGAGATCGCCTCAGGCTTGCGCAAGAGCATGCTGACAAGCTTCCTCGAAAACATCACGGTCGGCTACGACTCTCTCCTGCGCAATCTTTATCGGGCCTCCGAGCTGGTCACCAATTTCAAGGAGCTGGCTGTCGATCAGACCAGCTCGCGCCGGCGCAGATTCGAACTGCATGGCTTCATCCACGAGATCGAGGTGGCTCAGGCCCCCTCGATCCGCAAGGCGGCTTGCAAATTGGTCAATGACACGCCAGGCGGCATCGTGCTCGACAGTTTTCCGGGACCGCTCAGTCAGGTTATCGGCAACCTGATCGGCAATGCCATTTGTCATGGTTTCGATGGTCGGGCTGGTGGTGAAATCCGGATCACGGCCGAGCAAGAGACGCCCACGCAGGTCTCCCTCACCGTAGCCGACAATGGCTGCGGGATTGCCGCGGAGAACCTGCCCCGGATCTTCGACCCGTTTTTCACCACGAAGCTGGGCCATGGCGGCAGCGGGCTGGGCCTGCACATCGTCTACAACCTTGTCACCGGAGCCCTCGGTGGCAGCATCCGCGCCGAAAGCCCGCCGGGGGCCGGCGTGCGCTTCGTCATCAGCCTGCCGCTGAGCGCACCGGTGAGTCAGGCCACGGAATGACGCGTGGCGTTCCGGGCACGCGTGCCAGTCAGAACTGTTTGACCTCGATGCCCAGCGTCAGAATCCGGTAGGCGATCTGGCGCGGGGTCATGTTCAGGAGGCGGGCGGCTTTGGCCTGTACCCAGCCTGCCTGTTCCAGCGCAGCGATGACTTTGGTGCGTTCGTCGACCGTGGGGTCGTCGAAATCGATGCGCGGGCCGGCACTCGGAACCGGGCCACTGTCGCGTTGACGGTCGATGCGGATCAGGTCGGCATCGATATGGCCGCTTTCGGACATCACGGCGGCGCGCTCCAGACAGTTTTCCATTTCGCGCACGTTGCCGGGCCAGGAATACTGGATCAGCCGCGAGATGGCGGCTTCCGTCAGGTCGAGCGGACGGCCTTGCAACTGGCTGATGCGACCCATCAGATGGCGTGCGATCTCGGGCACGTCTTCGAGCCGCTCACGCAGCGCCGGCAGCTTGATCGGCATCACGTTGAGACGGAAGTACAGATCCTCGCGGAACTTGCCTTCATCCACGGCATCTTCCAGGTCGCGGTGGGTGGCGGCGATCACGCGTACATCAACCTTCAGGGTGCGGCCGCCGCCGACGCGCTCCAGTTCGCCTTCCTGCAGGACACGCAACAACTTGGCCTGGAAGGCCGGCGAGATTTCGCCGATTTCGTCGAGGAAGATGCTGCCGCCATCGGCCATCTCGAAGCGGCCTTTGCGTGAATTCACCGCGCCGGTGAAGGCGCCTTTCTCGTGACCGAAGAGCTCGGATTCGAGCAGGTTCTCGGGCAGCGAGGCACAGTTCAGCCGTACGTAAGGTCCGCGCGCGCGTGGCGAGTTGTAATGGATGGCGTTGGCAATGAGTTCCTTGCCGGTGCCGGTTTCGCCGCGGATCAGCACGGTGGTGTTCCACTTGGCGACCATGCGGATTTGCTCGAAGATCCGGCGCATGCCAGCGGAATGGCCGACGATGTTGTCGAAGCCGTGCTGGACACGCACGGTGCGGCGCAGCGTGTCGCGCTCTTCGGCAATCATCTTCTTTTCTTCGGCGACATCGAGTGAGAGCTTGACGCTCTGGCCGATGAGGTTGGCGACCATCTCGACGAACTGGGCACGCACAGCGAGCAGGCCGTCATCGAGCTTGTTCGGCTGTACCGCGAGCACGCCCTGCAGGGTGCCGCCGACGTGGATTGGCGCGGCAATGAAAGGCAGGCGCCGCTCGTAGATGCCGAGCCGGTTCAGAAAGCGCGGGTTGGCCGCGACCGAGGGCAGGGCCACGGTCTTGCCTTCTTCGATGATCAGGCCCAGCACGCCTTCGCCGGACTGGTAGCGGATCGGCTCAAACTCCTGCGGCTCGATACCCTGGACGGCATTGACGACCAGATCTCCGCTGTCGGCATCCAGCACGCTGATCATCCCGCGTGTCAGCCCGGCGGATTCCTCGAGCACGCGCAGCACTTCCTGTGGTGTCTGTTTCACGTCGAGCGAGCGCGAGAGGATGACGCTCACCTTGTAGAGCGTTTCCATCAGTGTGTGTTTCAGTGCGCCTTCGGCATCCATGGCCATAATGCTTACCCTTGTGGCTTCCTGTGTGCGGCCGGAGCCGCGGTTTTCTTGCTGGTGTTATCCCTGCCTGTGCAGCGGTGACACCCATTCGTGTGCGCGTGTGCCGAACTCATGTCGCAGTCCGGGAGGCACTGTGCGTGATCCGGTTATTCATGCATGCCCTGTCGTTTGAGCGGTAGTACCACGTGTGCAGCGCAGCCCCCGCGCGGGCCCTCGGCGAGTTCGATATTGCCGCCGTGATCCACCGCGACCTGCTGAGCCGATGGCAGACCTGTGCCAAGGTGATTGCCCTGAGTTTTCTTTGTGCTCCAGAACGGCTCGAAGGCTTTCAGACGCAGTTCGGCGGAGAGGCCGGGGCCGCTGTCGGTGATTTCGATTTCGAGGCTGTCCTTCTGGCTGCGCGTGACGATCTGCAGTTCGCGCTGTTGCCAGCCCTTGGTGTTCATGGCTTCGATGGCATTGTCGATCAGCGCCTTGAGCATGCTGCGCAGGCGCCGCGGGTGGCCCTGGATGTTGGGTAGCACGAGTTGCGGATGCCAATTGACCGAGATGCCGGCGGCGAGAAAACGCTGGGCGGAGAGATCGAGAATGTCGCGCATGGCTTCATTGAGATTCACGGCGCTGAAGTTCTCGCTGGCGCTCGCCGGGATTGCGATCCTCAGGGTTTCCAGTACGCTCTGACCGGCCTTGAGGGCTTCGGCCAGGGCAGCCTGGGCCGGATCGCAACCGCGCCGCCCCATCAGGTTGACCACGGATTCGAGCACATTGAGCGGCCCTTCCATCTGATAGACCGCGGCCGAGAGACTTTCGCGCAAGGCTTGCTGACGGGTTTCTTCGGCGAGCATGGCGTGCAGTGCGGCGACGCGGGCTTTTTCCTGCTCCATGACCTGACGCGTCACGTCGGTGGCTACGAGCAGCAGGTAAGGTTCGGTCTGCTCGTCATAGAAAGCATCGGTACTGTCATTATCAGCCGCGACCCACACTCCGGAGCAGGCATACCAGCGCGGGTTGCGCCAGTGCGGGCGATCCAGGCGGACTTGCTGATCAAGGAAGGCGTGTGCCCCCGGTTTGAATGGCCCGAAACCGCTGCCAAGCTGGGCGCGTACGGCTTCAAGCAGCACGCTGGCCGGTTCCTGCATGCCCAGGTCGGACATCAGGGCCTTGTAGGCGTGGTTGTCGAGGCGGACCCGATCTTCCATGTTGAGCAGCGCCAGGACCAGCGGCGCGCCATCCACCACGGATTCGATCAGGGCCTTCTGGTTGCGTACCGCGCATTCGAGCCGGTGCAGCGCGGTGATGTCGCGATGCAGGCCGAGGAAATGCGAAATGTTGCCGGCTTCATCCAGCACTGGAGTGATGGTCAGATCCGCCAGATAGCGTTCGCCATTCTTGCGGCTGTTGACCAGACGTCCGCTCCAGGGCTGCTTGCGGGTGATGTGCGACCACATCGTCTTGTACACATCTGGCGGCGTGGTGCGGTTGGACAGGATCGACTGGTTCAGTCCGACGGCATCGGCCGGCGTGAAGCCGGTGCTGCGCGTGAAGGCCGGATTGACGTATTCGATCACGGCGCGCGGATCGGTGATCGAGATGGCGATGTCAGCCTGTTCCACGGCAGCGCGGTACAGCGCTACGGGGATACTGCGCGGACTGCCGGATTTCGGTGTTTTCGGTTTGCTGGGCATGGCGTGCAATAAGGGCGCGATGAAGGGACGCAGGGTAATGTCGCCAATGCAGATTCCGTGCCGTTTCGGTGTTTGGACTGCATTTTCTTGCGCCAGCGCAAACCTTTCTTTCAGTGCGGGCTTTGTTGCATCCGTTCGTCGTCTTGTTGTATCCCCTACAAGCCGCATGCACCGGACGTCTTCAGCCTGTCTGCCGGGGAATGCCCGCAAATGGCCGCAGTGCAAGGCATGCGCGCACCGGATCGGTGCCCGGCTGAAAACTTGGCACGGTATTCGCAAAGAGGCAGGCACATACGGAGGTGCTGCAATGAGTGAATACCTGATCCTGCTGGTGACCACCGCGCTGGTGAACAACGTGGTGATGGCCAAATTTCTCGGCCTGTGCCCCTTCATGGGTGTTTCCAAGAATATCGACAGCGCCTTGGGCATGGGCCTGGCAACGACTTTCGTGATCACGGTGTCGGCAGGTGCCGGCTGGATGATTGATCATTTCCTGCTCGCCCCGCTGGGGCTTGAGTACCTGCGCATCCTGACCTTCATCGTGGTGATTGCGGCGACGGTGCAGTTCGTCGAAGCCGTGGTCAAGAAATCGGTACCAGCCCTGTACCGTGCTCTGGGGATCTACCTGCCCCTGATCACCACCAATTGCGCCGTGCTTGGCGTGGCGCTGCTCAACGTGCAGGAAGGCAACAGTTTCGTGAAGAGCCTGGTGTACGGCTTCGGCTCGTCGCTGGGCTTCGTGATCGTGATGGTGATGTTTGCCGGTCTGCGCGAACGTCTGGCGCTGGTCAAGGTGCCTGCCGCCTTCGACGGTGTGCCGATCACCTTCGTGCTGGCAGGGCTGCTGGCGATGGCTTTCATGGGCTTTGCCGGCCTGAATTTCAGTTGAGGAGAATGCGATGCTTACTGCGGTTCTGAGTCTGGCAATGCTGGGCCTGATTCTCGGGCTGGGCCTGGGGTATGCAGCAAAAGTGTTTGCAGTGGAAGGCAACAGTCTGGTGACCGAAGTGGTCGAGATGATGCCGGGCACCAATTGCGGCCAGTGCGGTCTGGCCGGCTGTACGGCGGCAGCCGAGGCGGTGGTAGGTGGTGATGCCCCGGCCACGATCTGCCCTGGCGGAGGCTCGACCCTGGCCCAGGCAATTGCGGCCAAACTGGGTATCACCCTGTCGCTGGAAGGAATGGAAGACAAGGGCCCGATGGTGGCTGAAGTGGCAGAGGAAATCTGCATCGGCTGCGGAAAATGCCTGAAGCATTGTGCGACGGACGCGATTATGGGCGCAGCCAAGCAGATTCACGTCGTGCTGAATGAGGCCTGCACCGGCTGCGGTGGTTGCATGGACGACTGCCCGACTGGCGCGATCGGCTTGCGCCCGCTGCCGCAGACGCTGCGTGACTGGAACTGGCAGAAGCCGGCATTGGCCGCCTGAGGAGAACAAGATGGGTCTGCTTGAACTGTTGAATGGTGCACGCTGGGGCGTCCATCCGCACGACGACCATAAACGCCCGGCTGCCGATGTGCCGCTGCGGGTGATGCCCCTGCCGGCAAAGCTCTGTGTGCCGCTGCTGCAGCACGTCGGGGCTCCTGCCAAGCCGGTCGTGGCGGTCGGCGACCGTGTGCTGCGCGGCGAGCTGATTGCCAGTGCGCAGGGCAATGTGTCGGCGCCTGTGCATGCCCCCAGTTCGGGCGTCGTGGTGGCGATTGGCGACGTGACCGCACCGCATCCGTCCGGCCTGCCGTTTGCCGCGATCACGATTGAACTTGATGGCAAGGACGAGGCGATTCCGCTGAATGAAGTCACGGATCCCTTCAGTCTCGAGCCGGCTGAGGTGTCACAGCGGATCGCTGAAGCTGGCATCGTCGGCCTCGGTGGGGCGACCTTCCCATCCGCCCCCAAGGCTCAGCTGGGCCGCAAGATGGCAGTGCAGACGCTGGTGATCAATGGCGGTGAGTGCGAGCCTTACCTGTCCAGCGACGACAGCATCATGCGTGAGCGTGCCGACGAAGTGATCGATGGCGTGCGCATCCTGATGCATGCCACCGGCGCGGCTGAAGCCCTGGTCGGCATCGAAGACAACAAGCCGGAGGCGATTGTCGCGATGCGCAAGGCTGCTGAACCGTTCGCCAGCATCAAGGTGCGGCCGGTGCCGGCGCGCTATCCGATGGGCTCCGACCGTCAGCTCGTGCAGGTCCTCACCGGCAAGGAAGTTCCGTCCGGCGCGCGCACCGCCAGTATCGGCGTGCTGGTCAATAACGTCAGCACCTGTGCGGCCATCCATCGTGCCGTGCGTATGGGTGAGCCGCTTCACCGGCGCATCGTCACCGTGAATGGCGGTGCCGTGGCGCGGCCGGGCAATGTGCTGGTGCCGATCGGGATCCTGATCGAAGACCTGCTGGCCTTTGTCGGGCTGAAGGAGACTCCGGCACGTCTGGTGATGGGTGGGCCGATGATGGGGGCGGCGCTGCCGCACGCAAAGGTACCGACCGTGAAGGGCTGTGGCGGCATTCTCGCGCTGACGGCCGCTGAAATCACGGTGGAAGATCCGTCGCCCTGCATCCGTTGCGGATCCTGTGTGAAAGCGTGTCCGATGGGGCTGGTGCCGCTCGAAATGGTCGCACGCATCAATGCCGGCGACTACGACGGGGCCGACAAGATGGCGCTCGACGACTGCCTCGCCTGCGGCTGCTGTGCCTACGTGTGCCCCTCGCACATTCCGCTGGTGCAGAGCTTCTCGCACGCCAAGGGCGAGATCTGGAAGCGTGCGCAGCAGAGGAAACGCAACGAATTCACCAAGGGGCTGGCACAGGCTCGCGTCGAGCGTCTGGAGCGTGAAGCCCGCGAACGGGCCGAGGCCGCCGCCAAGCGCAAGGCCGCACGGGCCGCGCAACTGGCCGCCGAGGCGGCTGCTTCAACAGGTTCTCAGGAGACCTCAGCATGAATACTTCGATTTCATCCGCCTTGCCGGCCGTTGCAGCCTCGCCGCACGCCCAGGCCCAAGGCAGCATCGGCAGCGTGATGAGGAAGGTGATGCTGGCGCTGGCGCCAGCGACGCTGTGCGGCTTCTGGTTTTTCGGCCTGCCGGCACTGAGCCTGTGGCTGGTGACCGTGGGTGCGGCCCTGGCCGGCGAGGCCGCCTGCCTGCGCCTGATGAACAAGCCGGTCACGAGCACCCTGCTCGACGGATCGGCAGTATTGACCGGCTGGCTG
The DNA here is from genome assembly GCA_018262235.1 of Pseudomonadota bacterium. Classification (GTDB taxonomy): domain Bacteria; phylum Pseudomonadota; class Gammaproteobacteria; order Burkholderiales; family Rhodocyclaceae; genus Uliginosibacterium. The sequence continues at coordinate 16,110 of JAGTRY010000008.1, read as the reverse complement.
CTGGCGATGTCGCTGCCGCCCTGGGCGCCCTGGTGGATCGGTGTGCTGGGTGGCCTGTTCTCCACCGTGATCGGCAAGCAGGTGTTTGGCGGGGTGGGTCAGAACCTCTTCAATCCGGCCATGATTGCGCGGGTCGCGCTGCTGGTGTCCTTTCCGGTGCAGATGACGGCCTGGGTTATGCCGATGACGGGCGCACATGCACCCGGTCTGCTGGAAGCGCTGCAGGTCACTTTTGGCAGCGGAGCGATTCCGGACGCGATGTCCAGCGCCTCGCTGCTCGGGCAGGCGAAAAGCGAACTGTCGCGCGGGGTTGATCTGCTGCACGTGTTTGCCAACGGTCTGCCAACGTCGTTCAGTGGCGAGCGCCCCGGCAGCATGGGTGAAACTGCGGTGCTGTTGATCGCAGCGGGCGGCGTGGTCCTGATGCTGATGCGTGTGATCACCTGGCACATTCCCCTGGCCATGCTGTCAGCGATTGCGATACCGGCGGCGATAGCCCATGGCATCAATCCGGCGCGTTATCTGGATGCCGGGACGCATGTGCTGTCTGGTGCGGCCATGCTGGGGGCCTTCTTCATCGCGACGGACTATGTATCTTCGCCGACCTCGCGTGCCGGGCAGATCGTGTTCGGTATCGGCTGTGGCTTCCTGACCTGGGTCATCCGCACTTACGGCGGCTATCCGGAAGGCGTGGCCTTCGCCGTGCTGCTGATGAATGCGCTGACGCCGGCGATTGACCGGCTGGTCAAGCCGCGTGTGTATGGCCGTGATTTCAAGGGCCAGCCGCTCGTTCTGAAAACCGGAGGGAAGTGACATGGAACTCGCAATCCTGCGGGACAAGATCGGCTACCACGGCATCTCGCTGGCACTGGCCACGGTGCTGACCGGTGCCGCCCTGATGACAGCCAACCGCCTGACCTTGCCGGCGATTGCGCAGGCTGCTCAGGACGACCTCAAGGCCTCGCTGGTGCAGGTGCTGCCTGAGGGCATGGCCGACAACAATCTGCTTGCAGATACGGTGAGCATCCCGGCTGCGGGCAAGGAAGTCACCGTGTATCGCGGGCGCAAGAACGGCGCCTTTTCCGCGGCAGTCTTCCAGTACAGCGGGCGTGGCTACGCCGGTGAAATCGTCCTGCTGGTCGGCCTGAATGCTGATGGCGTAGTACAGGGAGTGCGTGTTCTCAAGCATGCCGAAACCCCGGGGCTGGGCGACAAGATCGAAGTCGCCAAGGCTGACTGGATCCACTCCTTTGAAGGCAAGGCGCTGGACAACGCGCGCTGGGGCGTCAAGAAGGATGGTGGTGAGTTTGACCAGTTTGCAGGGGCTACGATCACCCCGCGCGGCGTGGTCAAGGCTGTGAAGGGCGCGCTGGAGTTCTACTCGGCGCATCGCGCTGAAATTGCCGGAGAGAAATCATGAGCTGCGAATCGGTAAGCACCGGAAAACTTTTTCGTGATGGTCTGTGGGACCAGAACGTGGTTTTTGCCCAGTTGCTGGCGATGTGCCCGACCATGGCGGTGACGACCTCCGGCACCAACGGGCTGGGCATGGGGCTGGCGACCACGGCAGTGCTGGTGGTCTCCAACATCCTGATTTCGGCAATCCGCAATTTCGTCAGTGATCAGGTCCGCATCCCGATCTTCGTGGTGGTGATCGCCACGCTGGTGACCCTGGTCGACATGTCGCTGAATGCCTGGGTGCATGGCCTGCACAAGGTGCTGGGCCTGTTCATTGCGCTGATCGTGGTGAATTGCGCCATTCTGGGCCGGGCGGAAGCTTTTGCCTTCAAGAACGGCGTGTGGGCTTCGGCAATCGACGGTCTGGCGATGGGCCTGGGCTTCACGGTGGCTTTGACTGTGGTCGGGCTGGTGCGTGAGCTGATCGGTGCCGGCACGCTGTTCGCACAAGCCAGCCTGCTGCTCGGACCGGCCTTCTCGTTCCTGGAAATGAAGGTGATTCCGAACTACTCCGGCGTGCTGATGATGATCCTGCCGCCGGGGGGGTTTCTGGTGCTGGGGGGCCTGCTCGCCGTCAAACGCTTGCTGGACCAGCGTCTGAACAAGCCAGCAAGCGCGGTTGAACCCGCTGCGCACTGCAGCGTGTAAGGAGAGCGAAATGAAAGTTGCCGTAGCCTATGCCGAACCGGCCAGCCAGGTCTGGCTCAACATTGATGTCGCTGATGATGCCTGCGTGCAGGACGCGATTCACAAGAGCGGCATTCTCAACCTCTATCCGCACATCGACCTGAACGCCCAGCGTGTGGGCGTGTTCGGCAAGGCCGTGAAGCTCGAAGCCCCCCTGCGCGCCGGCGACCGTGTCGAGATCTACCGCCCGATCAGCTGCGATCCGCTGACCGTGCCGAGGCGCCCCGGTTTCGAACTGAATGAGGACGAGTAAGCAGCATCTGTCGGAGAACCGCGCGCTGCGGCACTCTCCTGGCTGCCGTGCCGCAAAAGCGCGTGCTGTCTGCCTTTGCTGGCAGGCTTCCTGGGAAAGTCTGCAGCTAGCCGCTGTGCAGCCTGTCACGCCGGTCGGCAGTTTTTTGCCGCAAGCGCTGGCGGGCCGATTATCCTGAATGCCCTGCAGTTCAATGTCCTCTGCCGCATGAACATCAAGTTTCGCCCTGCCCAACTCGCCGATGTGCCGGCAATTGCAGCACTTCTGGCCGGCCTGTTCGCCATCGAGCAGGATTTCACGCCGGATACGGCGCGCCAGACTGCCGCCCTCAAGCTGATGCTGCCGCGCGAGGACATCCTGCTGTGGGTGGCGGAAGCGCAGGGTGCGGCTGGCGATGACCCTCAGGTGGTGGGCTTCTGCTCCGTGCAGACTGTGATCTCTACGGCTGAAGGCGGACCGGCCGGGCTGGTTGAGGACGTGGTCGTAGCAGAAGGCTGGCGCGGCGCCGGTGTCGGGCGACGCCTGCTCGAAGGTGCCGAAGCCTGGGCGCGGCGCCGTGGCTGCTCGCGCCTGCAACTGCTGGCCGACGAAGACAATGGCGCTGCGCTGGATTTCTACCGGAAGCTCGGCTGGACGCGCGGCAACATGCGCAACTGGCGCAAGATGCTGGGCTGATCAGGCGGCCCGCAGCATGCCCTGGGTTTCGATGAAAGCGATGATCTCATCCAGCCCCTGACCGGTTTTCTGGTTGCTGAACACGAAGGGCTTGGTGCCGCGCATCTTCTTCGAATCGCGCTCCATCACTTCCAGTGACGCGCCCACCATGGGGGCGAGGTCGATCTTGTTGATCACCAAGAGATCGCTCTTCATGATTCCCGGCCCGCCCTTGCGCGGAATCTTGTCACCCGCCGATACGTCGATGACATACAGCGTGAGGTCCGACAATTCCGGAGAGAAAGTCGCCGCGAGGTTGTCGCCGCCGCTCTCCACGAAGATGATCTCCAGCCCCGGGAAGCGCCGGTTGAGCTGATCGATGGCCTCCAGATTGATCGACGCATCTTCACGAATAGCCGTATGCGGGCAGCCGCCGGTTTCCACGCCCAGAATGCGCTCGGCCGGCAGGGCCTCGTTGCGCACCAGAAACTGCGCGTCTTCCGCTGTATAGATGTCGTTGGTCACGACCGCGATGTTGTACTTGTCGCGCAGCGCGACGCACAGGGCCAGGGTCAGCGCCGTCTTGCCGGAGCCGACGGGGCCGCCGATGCCGATGCGCAGGGGTTGGGATTGGGTCATGGTTTTTTCCTTTGTAGGGCGCAATCGAAGCGAAGCGCATTGCGCCGGATGGCAATCAAATTCGATAGAGAGTTGTGACCGGCCAAACGGGATTCATCAAAGTTGGTGCTTCATTGAATCTGCATCGACTGATGTGTGCGATATACCTTGCGGGTCAAATAACCTGTTCTTGTATAAGGCTTTGCATGGTTATGCCGCCCCATTCTCGTCTTGGTGAGCACTTGGTTGCGGCTCATCCGTTGCCAGACTATTTTCAAGTCGTGGTATGACCGGCTGTTTCAGCAGGGCTGATTGTGCGTCGCCACCTATGGAGAACTCTTTCCCATTAATCTCCATGAGCGGTTGCTGTTCTATAAGGGCATTGAGGTTTTTTGCTAAAACTACCGCTCCCTTGATGAGTTCGTCATTGAGGTTAGTGACATCTACGCCGCTTTCCTTTAATTTGTTGGAAAAGTCTAATATTGAATTCATTGAGTCAATCCTGTGTGGGATGGCAGATATTTTTCCTTCTGTTGTGTAGTTGTTGTGAAAATATCGAGCAGCTCCCTCTAGAAATTTTGTGGCCAAATCAATTACTTTGGTGTCTCCAAATATTCTAATCCATAGGCTTCCTGACTCAATTTTTGATATTCTCAATGGCGTTGAAATATTTAAAATCATGCACAGTTCGGCGTAGATGCAGTTGATGGCGGCCAGCTTTTTGATGAATTCCTCAAGGCTGTCAACTCTGGTTAGGGTTAGTGACAACTCTGTTTCATTAGCATTAGGGCCTAAGGAATCACTGAAATTTCCTTTTACGTATTCGAGAGCAGACTGAAATTCGATGAGCGTTTGTTTGAGCGATTGAGCACCAATAACTAAGGGCAAAGCAGCTTCTGCTGTCTGGTGTGCAATGTAATTGTCGTAAGCCGTCGCAAAAAAGTCGAGTTGTCTGTTTACACTAGAAATAAGCTCATGTTGTTGCTGCCCTTCTTGCATTGCTGCATATAAACCACTTCGTAACTCGGCTATTTCTAAAAATAAAGTACGAGCACTTATTGAACTGGTTGTTAGTTTTAAGGCTGCTAAAATTGAATGAATAGAATTTGCTGAGTTTTGAAACTTACTGCCGTCTTGGTTTGTGTTTCTTGCAATACTTTTTAGTTCAGACTTGATTCCATCGTTAATTTTGTTTATGGAATCGACGACTTGAGTCAAAGTTTCAGCTGCTGCCAATGCAGCCAATGTTTTCTCAATTCTTTTCAAGAGCTGTGTCTGTAACATTTTTTAGACGCCTTTGTGGTCTGAAAGTCTATATCTCGCTTTATGTGCCGTAGGCTCGTAGCGCCGTATGCAAGCATTCATCATACTCCCGGCATGTCTGACTATCGACGTGCCTGGCATCCGGGCGGAACCTGGTTTTTCACCGTCAATCTGTTGCAACGGCAGGGAAATGATCTGCTGGTTTGGCACATCGACGTGCTGCGGCATGCCGTCGATATCACCCGCAAGAGTCACCCTTTCATCATTCACGCTTGGGTGGTGTTGCCCGAGCATCTGCATTGCGTGATCGAGTTGCCTCCGGGGGACACCGATTTTGCCTTGCGCTGGCGCCTGATCAAGCTGATGTTTGCGCGTGCGCTGCCGCATGAGCAATGGCGTAGCGCGGCGCGGGTGCGGCGGGGCGAACGGGCAATCTGGCAACGCCGGTATTGGGAACATCTGATTCGTGATGAGGCAGACTTCAAGGCGCACATGGATTATGTGCATATCAACCCGGTGAAACATGGCTGGGTGGCGGCGGTAAGAGACTGGCCGTTTTCGACCTTCCACCGCTTGGTGGAAGCGGGCGTTTATCCGGCGGATTGGGCGGGAGGCTGCGAGGGGTGCGTTGCACGGCAGGACTGAGGTGCTTCGCTTTATCCGGCATATGGGGGCTCGAATCATCCGGCGCAATGCGCTTCGCTTCGATTGCGCCCTACGTTCAGGGCTTATCGTCATGATCGGAACAATCTCGTGTACTGCGTTTCATGCAGGCTGCTTGCGATCGTCATGCCCGGCGTGAAGTTTTCCCAGTCATTCGTGTCGGCACGCTGGATGGCGGCGGCGACCAATTCGGGCAAGGCCGGGGCGAGGGCGACGAGCATGCGCTGGCCGGCGGTCTGGCCGAGCGGGACGAGTTTCACGGCAGCCATCACCTGGTTTTCCAGCCAAGCCCACAGATAGGCGGTGGCGGCGTCGCCCTCGTCGATCTGCCAGTGCGCGGCCGCGGCGGCCCAGGCGGTGGGGAAGGCGATCTCGCGGAGGGCGGCGTGTGTCTCGCGCACGCTGTCGGGCATTTCCGGCAGGTCGCGCAACAGGCGTGCGAGGGAATAACCCATCTGCAGTGTTTCGGCGCGCAATTCGCTGGTTTCGCGCGTGGCGATGAATTCGGCATTCAGGCGCGCGACTTCGCGCATCTCACTGGCTTTCCAGGCGCGCAGCAAGGCGATCAGGGCTGGGGCTTCGCAGCGCGCCAGGGCGAAGTGCAGGGCATCGCGAATCCAGTGCTGCGCGGCCGCTTCTGTTGTGACCGCGCCGGACTCGACGGCCCACTCCAGCCCTTGCGAATACGAGAAGGCGCCGACCGGCAGGGCCGGACTGGCGAGATGCAGCAGGCGGACGAGTTGGAGATTCATGGGGTGTAGCCCGGATGAAGGCCGCAGGCCGGAATCCGGGGACTGTTGGGAATGAGGCGGCATTCCCGGATTCCGCTTTGCTGCATCCGGGCTACGGTTTTACGCATGGCCGCCCATGACGTGGATCTTTGCTTCGGTGGCGCCGCGCTCACTGTGGTGGTGGCCGGGCGCGTAGGCGCCGGCTTCGGGTTCGAAGGCGGCGACGATGTGCAGCAATTCCGCGCCGAGGCCTTCGAGCATGTGCTCCAGCACGTGATCCTGCTGGATGCGCAGCGCACCTTCACCGACCTGCACGGCGACGTGGCGATTGCCGAGGTGGTAGGCGGTGCGGGCCAGTTCGAAGGCGCTTGCGCAACGGGCTTCGACCAGCATCTCGGGGGCGGAGACGACTTCGACGATGCGCCCGTCTTTGGCCTGCAGCTTGTCGCCGCCACGCAGGATGGTGCCGCGCGGCAGGAACAGGCCGACTTCTTCGCCGGATGCCAATTGCGTACGCAGGCGGCTTTTGGTGCGGGCGTCGAAATCGAGAATGAGTTGTTCGGTGGCCGGCGTGTCCGGAGTGGTGAGGGATTCGATCAGGAGCATGGGGTCGGTAGGTCAGGCAGTAAGGCAGATAAAGGTTTCACGATAATGCCGATGGCAAGCGCAGGCCAACGATGATCAGCGTGCGTTCGATGCCATCGAGCACGGCGACATCCGGCAGGGTGCCCCAGCGTGCAAAGCCGGAGCGTCCGAACAGGCTGAGACTGGGTGCGTTGTGGCCGAAGATCAGGCCGATCAGGTTGCGCAGGCCAAGCTGGGGAGCATGTGCAATGGCGCGTTGCAACAGGGTACGTCCAAGTCCTTGGCCACGTTCGGCGGTGTCGATGTAGATCGACAGTTCGGCACTCGCATCATAGGCCGCACGGCTGTGGAAGGCGCTGTAGGAAAGCCAGCCGACGATGCGCCCGGCGCGCTCGGCGACCCAGATCGGGTGGCGTTGCGGGCTGTGCGTATCGAACCAGGCCTGGCGCTGGGCGACGGTGACCGGCTCTAGATCGGCGGTGACCATGCGCCCGGCGATGGTCTGGTTGTAGATCGCGACGATGGCGGGCAGATCGGTCTGTGCCGCATCGTGGAAAGTCCATGCTTGAGTCATTTATCAGAACAGGAAGTAGCGCTGAGCCATCGGCAGGCTGGTGGCCGGTTCGCAGGTGAGCAGCTCGCCGTCGGCGCGCACTTGATAGGTTTCCGGATCGACCTGGATGTCGCCGCACCAGTCGTTGTGGATCATGTCGGCCTTCTTCACGTTGCGGATGTTCTTCACCGCCACCAGAGGCTTCGAGAGGCCCAGACCCGTGAGGGTGCCCTTGTCCAGTGCCGCTTGCGACACGAAGGTCAGCGAGGTCTTGAGCGCACCGCCGAAGCTGCCGAACATCGGCCGGTAGTGCACCGGCTGCGGAGTCGGGATCGAGGCGTTCGCGTCGCCCATCGCGGCTGCAGCGATCATGCCACCCTTGAGGATCAGGCTGGGCTTCACACCAAAAAAGGCCGGGCGCCACACCACCAGGTCGGCAAACTTGCCGACTTCAACCGAGCCGACAACATGCGATATGCCATGCGCAATCGCCGGGTTGATGGTGTACTTGGAGATGTAGCGTTTCACCCGGAAGTTGTCGTTCTTTGCGCCGTCGCCCTTGAGCGCACCGCGTTGTTGCTTCATCTTGTGCGCGGTCTGCCAGGTGCGGATGATTACTTCACCGACGCGGCCCATAGCCTGCGAGTCGCTGGAGAACATCGACAGCGCGCCGATGTCATGCAGGATGTCTTCGGCGGCAATGGTTTCGCGGCGGATGCGGCTTTCGGCAAAGGCCACGTCTTCAGCAATCGAGGCATCGAGGTGGTGGCAGACCATCAGCATGTCCAGATGCTCGTCGATGGTGTTCACCGTGTAGGGACGGGTCGGGTTGGTCGAGCTCGGCAGCACATTGGGCAGGCCAGCGAGCTTGACGATGTCCGGCGCGTGACCGCCGCCTGCACCTTCGGTGTGGAAGGTGTGGATGGTGCGGCCCTTGAAGGCGGCAGCGGTGTCTTCGACGAAGCCGGATTCGTTGAGCGTGTCGGAGTGAATCGCCACCTGTACGTCATACTGCTCAGCCACGGCCAGACAGTTGTCGATGGCGGCCGGGGTGGTGCCCCAGTCTTCATGCAGCTTGAGACCGATGGCGCCAGCTTCGATCTGCTCGGCCGCCGGGCCAGGCAGGCTCACATTGCCCTTGCCGAGGAAGCCCAGATTCATCGGGAAAGCATCCGCCGCTTGCAGCATTTTGGCGATATGCCAGGGGCCGGGCGTGCAGGTTGTGGCATAGGTGCCGGTGGCGGGGCCGGTGCCGCCACCGATCATGGTGGTCACGCCGGACATCAAGGCTTCATCGATCTGCTGCGGACAGATGAAGTGGATGTGGGTGTCGATGCCGCCAGCCGTGATGATCATGCCTTCGCCAGCGATGATTTCGGTGGCCGCACCGATGGCGATGGTGACGTCCGGTTGCACATCCGGGTTACCGGCCTTGCCGATGCCGGAGATGTAGCCGCCCTTGATGCCGATGTCGGCCTTGACGATGCCCCAGTGGTCGATGATCAGGGCGTTGGTGATCACGGTGTCAGCCACCGCTGTGGCGGGCAACTGGCTCTGACCCATGCCATCACGGATCACCTTGCCGCCGCCGAACTTCACCTCTTCGCCGTAGGTGGTGAAATCCTTTTCGACCTCGACGATCAGGTCGGTATCGGCCAGACGCAGGCGGTCACCCGTTGTGGGGCCGAACATTTCCGCATAGGCGCGGCGAGAGATTGTTGCCATTAAAATGCTCCTGTCGTAGCCTCGTAGGGCGGGTTAGCGGTTTTTTCGCGTAACCCGCCGGTTGTGAGCAAGCAGTCGCAGGGCGACTGGAAATTGTTGATCGGCGGGTTACGGCCATGGCCTAACCCGCCCTACGTTTATAAAGCGCCCTGTACGAGACCGCGAAAACCATACACCTTGCGTTCGCCGGCGTAGTCGACGAGTTCCACTGTGCGGCTCTGGCCAGGCTCGAAACGCACGGCGGTGCCGCTGGCGATGTTCAGCCGCATGCCGCGCGCGGCGGCGCGATCAAAGGACAGCGCTGCGTTGGTCTCGGCAAAGTGATAGTGCGAGCCGATCTGGATCGGCCGGTCACCGGTGTTCGCCACACTCAGCGTCAGGGTGCGGCGGCCCACGTTGAGGGCGTGCTCGCCGGCATCGGTCAGAAGTTCTCCGGGAATCATGACTGTTCGCCTCAGATGATGGGGTTGTGGACGGTGACGAGCTTGGTGCCGTCCGGGAAAGTGGCCTCCACCTGGATCTCGGGGATCATCTCGGCGATACCGTCCATGACATCGTCACGGCTGAGCAAGGTGGTGCCATAGTGCATCAGCTCGGCCACGCTCTTGCCATCGCGGGCGCCTTCCATGATCGCGGCGCTGATGAAGGCGACGGCTTCCGGGTAATTGAGCTTCAGGCCACGGGCGCGGCGGCGTTCGGCGAGCAGGCCGGCGGTGAAGATCAAAAGCTTGTCTTTTTCGCGAGGGGTGAGTTCCATTCAAGTACTCCAGATGCGCGGTTTGATTGCTACGCGTTGCAAAACATGGGGTCGGGCCAAAGCCCAGACCGCTTCGAAATACTGGCGGGCGGCTTCCGCAGAGTTTGACAGCACACGCACGATCGTGACATCCGGCAGCGCCGATATGCCACATGTGCCGCCGTGGATAGACTCGCCGCGCAGGGCTTCCAGCAGTGCTGTATCCGGTGCAATGCCCGCCAGCCAGAGTGTGCCGAAGACCGTGTTGCCATTCAGCGCGAGGCCGGATTGCAGGGCCGCATCGGATCCGGTCAGATGCAGGGTTTCGCACCACAGCGGGTTCGCATCCGGGCGTTGCAGACGCAGGCGCTGGCGGAATGCGCCACGGTCAAAGGATTCGCCACTCGCGCTGCGACCCAGGCAGATGATGTCCCAACCGATAGCGCGCGCGCCCTCGGCCAGCGTAATGGTCGTTGTGGACTGCGCGTGGGCCTGATCGAACACGATGACTTCTTGTGGCAGCCATTCGAGCATGCCGCCGGGGGCGATGTTCAGGGAGATGTCCTGCGTGGCAAGCGGGCCGAGACGCTCAAGAAAATCGTTGGGCCTCCCCGAGACTTTCTTGGCCTCCTCGGGAGGCTGCTTGGCGGAGCAAGCCGGGGGCCCACTCCGGTACCACTTGCCCGCGCCGGGCGTGGTGAGCTGGGCGTGTGCTCCGGCCCCCACATCGAGGTCGATGCGCAGCTGATCGCCACCGGCAATGCCGGCGGGCGGATGCAGCATGAGGATCTGGCAGACCGCATCGCCTTCCGGGTAAAGCGCCTTCTGCACGCGCAGCGGGCCTTTGTGCAGGTTCTGCGCCAGCACGCTGCGGCCGTTCCTGTTTTCAACACGCAGGGCGAGCGAGGCTTGCCAGCCGTGCTGGTGGGAGTGAGCGGACAGAAGCGGAGTTTCGGCGACAGCGTTCATGCAGATGTGCGGTTTGCGTAGGGTGGGTTAGCGTAGCGTAACCCACCGATCAAAAAACACCGGGCGCAAAAGCGCCCGCAACCCTTGCAGCCGGTGGGTTACGCTACGCTAACCCACCCTACGTGCCGAGCCTCAAATCGCCACCAGACTCTTCACGTTCTCCGCCTGCATCTCGCTGCCCGGCCCGGCCTTGATGATTTCTCCGCGGCCCATGACTGCGTACCGATCGGCCAGCGATTCGGCGAAATCATAATACTGTTCGACGAGCAGGATGGCCATTTCGCCGCTTTCGGCGAGTTTGCGGATGGCGGCGCCGATGTCCTTGATGATCGAAGGCTGGATGCCTTCGGTGGGTTCGTCGAGGATCAGCAGCTTGGGGCGCATGGTGAGCGCACGGGCTATCGCGAGCTGTTGCTGCTGGCCGCCGGAGAGGTCGCCGCCACGGCGGCGGAGCATGTCCTTGAGCACGGGAAACATCTCGTAGATGTAGCCCGGCACGCCACGCGAGGCTTTGCCATTGGCCAGGCCCATCAGGATGTTTTCCTCCACCGTCAGGCGCGGGAAGATCTCGCGGCCTTGCGGCACGTAGGCCATGCCGAGTGCGGCGCGTGCGTAGGGCGCGGCCTTGGTGATGTCGCGGCCGTTGAAGCGGACCGAGCCCTTGGCCACTGGTAACAAGCCCATCAGGCATTTGAGCAAGGTAGTCTTGCCGACGCCATTGCGGCCGAGCACGGTGGTGACCTTGCCGGCAGGCAACTCCAGCGAAATGCCACGCAGGGTGTGGCTGCCGCCGTAGTACTGGTTGAGGTTTTCGATGGTCAGCATATTCATTCCGTAGGGTGCGCATTGCGCACCATCCATGCGGTGCGCAGTGCGCACCCTACATATCCCGGCTAGCGGCCGAGATACACCTCAATGACACGTTCATCATTCTGGACCTGCTCCAGCGAGCCTTCGGCGAGCACGCTGCCTTCGTGCAGGCAGGTGACGCGGCCGTTGCGGGCGGAGATCTGCTTGATGAAATCCATGTCGTGTTCGACCACCACCAGGGTGTAATCGCCGGCCAGCTCCAGGAACAGCTCGCCGCTGCGCTCGGTTTCCTCGTCGGTCATGCCGGCGGCGGGCTCGTCCAGGAGCAGCAGCAAGGGCTCCTGCATCAGGAGCATGCCGATTTCCAGCCATTGTTTCTGGCCGTGCGAGAGCAGGCCGGCCGGGCGATGTGCCTGTTCCTTGAGGCGGATGAGTTCGAGCTTCTGTTCGATCTTGCTGCGTGCCTCGTCGCTGAGCTTGAAGAACAGCGATGACCAGATGCCCTTGTCGGTTTTCATCGCGAGCTCAAGGTTCTCGAATACCGTCAGTTCTTCGAACACCGTCGGTTTCTGGAACTTGCGGCCGATGCCGGCATGCGCAATCTGTGCTTCGTTGAGCTTGGTCAGATCGATGGTCTGGCCGAAGAAGGCCGTGCCCGCCGAGGGGCGCGTTTTGCCGGTGATGACATCCATCATGGTGGTCTTGCCGGCGCCGTTCGGGCCGATGATGGAGCGCAGCTCGCCACGGTCGATGGTGAGGTTCAGATTGTTGATCGCCTTGAAACCGTCGAATGACACGGTAATGGCTTCGAGGTACAGGATGACCTTGTGGCTGGTGTCGAGCCGGGTGATGTCGACCGGGCGTTCCAGGCCGACGGCGCGGTCAAAGGCACTTTCGGCGCCGGAGATCGGCAGGCCGGCTTTCTTGTCTGTGACGGCGGCGTTCATGCGCGCTTCTCCTGCTTGCTGAAGTAACTCTGGATCTGGCCGACCACGCCGCGTGGCAGCCACAGGGTGACGAGGATGAAGATCAGGCCGAGGAAGTACAGCCAGTATTCCGGGAAGGCCACCGTGAACCAGCTCTTCACGCCGTTGATGAGGCCCGCGCCGATCAGCGGGCCGATCAGCGTGCCGCGCCCACCCACGGCGGTCCAGATGGCGATCTCGATGGAGTTGGCCGGGCTCATCTCGCCGGGATTGATGATGCCCACCTGCGGGACATACAGTGCGCCGGCAATCGCGCAGATCACGGCCGAGAGCGTCCAGATGAAGAGCTTGTAAGGCAGCGGGTTGTAACCGGAGAACATGACGCGTGACTCGGCATCGCGAATCGCCGCGAGCACCCGGCCAAGCTTGCTGGTGACGATGAAACGGCCCAGCAGCAGGAAGCCGATCAGGGCTGCCGCGGTGAGGCTGAAGAGCACGATGCGGGTTTCCGGCGCGGTGATCGGGAAACCCAGGATGCGTTTGAAATCGGTAAAGCCATTGTTGCCGCCAAAGCCTGTTTCGTTGCGGAAGAACAGCAGCATGGCGGCATAAGTCATGGCCTGGGTGATGATCGAGAAATACACGCCCTTGATCCGCGAGCGGAAGGCGAAGTAACCGAAGATGAAGGCCAGCAGGCCCGGCACCAGCACGACCAGCAGCATCGCGTAGAGGAAATGCTCGGTGCCTTGCCAGTACCAGGGCAGACTCTTCCAGTTCAGGAACACCATGAAGTCCGGCAGGTCGCTCTGGTAGTTGCCTTCGCGGCCGATGGCACGCATCAGGTACATGCCCATGCCATAGCCGCCCAGCGCAAAGAAGATGCTGTGGCCCAGCGAGAGGATACCGGTGTAGCCCCACACCAGATCCATCGCCAGTGCCACGATGGCGTAGCACATGATCTTGCCGATGAGTGTCACCCAGTAAGTCGAGATGTGCAGCGCATTGCCTTCCGGCACGGCCAGATTCAGGATCGGTACGATCACCAGGGCCAGCAGTGCGAAGGCGCTCAGGGCGATCCAGGCCTTGGGGCCAAAGAGGCGGGAAGTCAGCGTTTTATTCATCTTGTCTTTGCTCCACGCTCAGTTATCCACAAATCGGCCCTTCATCGCGAACAGGCCTTGTGGCCGTTTCTGGATGAAGACGATGATGAATACGAGCACTGCGATCTTGGCGAGTACCGCGCCGGCGAAGCCTTCCAGCAGCTTGTTGAGAATGCCCAGGCCCAGTGCGGCATACACCGTGCCGGCGAGCTGGCCGACCCCGCCCAGCACCACGACCATGAAGGAATCGATGATGTAGCTCTGGCCGAGTTCCGGCCCGACATTGCCGATCTGGCTCAGCGCGCATCCGGCCAGCCCGGCAATGCCTGAGCCGAGACCGAAGGCGATGGTGTCGACGCGCGGCGTGGCGACACCCACACAGCTCGCCATCTGGCGGTTCTGGGTGACGGCACGCACGAAGAGGCCCAGCCGTGTGCGGGTCAGGATCAGGCCCATGCCGGCGACCACCATGACTGCGAAGGCGATGATGGCGAGACGGTTGTACGGCAGGATCAGGTTGCCCATGACCTGGATGCCACCGGAGAGCCAGGCGGGATTTTCGACCATCACGTTCTGTGCGCCGAACAGCGTGCGCACCAGCTGGATCAGGATCAGGCTGATGCCCCAGGTGGCAAGCAGGGTTTCGAGCGGGCGGCCGTAGAGGAAGCGGATCACCAGGCGTTCCATCAACACGCCGATCAGGGCTGATGCGCAGAATGCCACCGGAATGGCGATCAGCGGATAGAACTCGAACAACCCCGGTGCATGCGTGTGGATGAGGTTCTGTACCGCAAAGGTGGCGTAGGCTCCGACCATGATCAGCTCGCCGTGGGCCATGTTGATCACGCCCATCAAACCATAGGTGATGGCCAGCCCCAAGGCCGCCAGCAGCAGGATGCTGCCCAGGCTGATTCCGGTGAACAGCCCCCCCAGCGCTTCGCCCAGCTTGAGGTGCGAGTTGATCGCGTTGATGCCGTGCTGGGCGGCAACGCGGATGGATTCGTCGGTTTCCTTGAACTTGCCGTCTTCCTTGTCGAGCAGCGCGGCGAGCAACTGTTTGGCATTCGGTTCGCCGCTGGCGCCCAGCGTGGCGATCGCTGCGAGCCGCACCGTCTTGTCGGCGTGCTGGAGCTGTGCCGCGGCCTGGGTGAGGCGCAGAAGCTTGATGATCTGTGCATCGGTTTCCACCGAGAGCGCTTTGTCGAGCAGCGGCAGGATGGCCGGGTTGGCCGAATCCTGCAGGCGTTTCACCGCAGCCAGGCGGGTGGCCTTGTCCGGCGAGATCAGGTCGAGCGCTGCCAGCGCGCCTTCAAGGGCGAGGGTGACGCGATTGTTGCTGATCACGTCTTCGAGTTCGTCCGGCACCTTGGCGAGCTTGGCGCCGGTGATGGCATCGATGGCGGTTTCGCCGTCATAGATGATGGCTTGTTTGCCGCCCAGTGATTTGAGCGTGTCGTCACGCAGGGCTTCGAGAATGGGCAGGGCTTCGGGATCGGCGCTGCCGGCAATGGCGTAGAGCGCGGCGACCTTGGCATCGTTGTCGCCCGTGGCGAGCTGGAGCACCAGTTCGGGGGCGGGTTTGGCGAAGCTGGTCGGGCTGCTGACACAGAAAGCCAGAGCCAGCAAAGCGAGGAAAGCGGGGCGCATGAAGGTCATGGCGGTTCGGGGCGTGGATGCGGAATCAGTCAGACGAGGGGGCGTCATCCCGGCGCACACCGGGATCCAGTGCCCTGCGGCGCTTCGTTCTGGATTCCGGCTTGCGCCGGAATGACGCCTTTGTTTCAGCCGCGGATTACTTCCGCGTTACTTCCGTGTTCACTTCTTTTCCGGCTCGTCCTTCTTCTTGTCGTTGCCTTCGATATACGGGCTCCACGGTTGGGCCTTGATCGGGCCAGGCGTCTTCCAGACGACCTTGAACTGACCGTCCGCCTTCACTTCACCGATGAACACCGGTTTGTGCAGGTGATGGTTTTTCGGGTCCATGGTGGAGACGAAACCGCCAGGCGCCTTGAAGGTCTGGCCAGCCATCGCCGCGATCACCTTGTCGGTGTCGGTGCTCTTGGCCTTTTCGACGGCTTGCGCCCACATATGGATGCCGATGTAGGTGGCTTCCATCGGGTCATTGGTCAGCGGTTTGTCGGCATTGGGCAGCTTCATCTTCTTGGCGTAGTCGCTCCACTCCTTGATGAAGGCCGTGTTGGTCGGATTCTTGATGCTCATGAAGTAGTTCCAGGCGGCCAGGTGGCCCACCAGCGGCTTGGTATCCACGCCGCGCAGTTCTTCTTCACCCACCGAGAAAGCCACCACCGGCACGTCGGTCGCCTTCAGGCCCTGGTTGCCCAGTTCCTTGTAGAAGGGCACGTTGGAGTCGCCATTGAT